>DTVC01000001.1 GCA_012963775.1 Candidatus Pelagibacter sp.
CTATTACGGATGAAGCACAATTAAATGACTATGTATCTCGTTGTAAAGATTTAGGAGTAAAACAAGCTTTGGTAATCGGAGGTAGTCATACCCAAGTTGGAGTTTTTGAAAGTTCAGTTCAAATATTGGAAACAGGATATTTTGAAGGGCTTAAGATAGGAATTGCTGGACATCCGGAGGGGAGTCCTGATATATCCGACTCAAATTTAGAAAAAGCTATGAAAGATAAAAAGCCTTATGCTGATTATATAGTAACTCAATGGTTATTAGATCCGCAGCCGATCATAGATTTTATTTCTAAACAAACAATACCAGTCCATGTTGGAATTACTGGGCCACTAAAAATAACAAGCTTGATAAAATTTGCTAATATTGTTGGTGCAAAAAATTCCATCAATTTTCTTAAATCAAATTTTGGTAAGGCTCTTGATTTATTGAAACCTAAAGACCCTAATGAATTAATTGGGAAAGTAAAAAATTTTTCAGATAACTTCCACATTTATACATTCGGCGGCTTGAAGGAAACAAACAAGTGGTTGAAGGAGAATAACTATGTCTAATGAATTTGACTATAGTAAACTAAAACATGCTACTTCAGTTGATCAATCAGATCGACAAGTACCATATAACTTAAGACAAAGTGGACCTACTAAAGTTGAAATGTTAATTTCAACAAGAGTGCGAAAATCGCCTTATTGGCATCTATCAATGAAAGCAGGTTGTTGGAGAGCAACGGTTTATAATCGTGTTTACCATCCAAGAGGATATGTAAAACCAGAAGATGGTGGAGCAATGGTTGAGTATGATGCTATTGTAAATCATGTTACAATGTGGAACGTTGCTGTTGAAAGACAAATAAGAGTTAAAGGTCCAGATGCAGAAAAGTTTACAGACTATGTAATAACTAGAGATGCAACTAAAATCTCACCCATGAGAGCAAGGTATGTAATTTTATGTAATGCTTATGGTGGAGTTTTAAATGATCCAATTCTTCTTAGAATTTCAAAAGATGAATTTTGGTTCTCACTATCAGACTCAGAAATTGGTATGTACCTTCAAGGTGTTAATGCTGATGGAAGGTTTAATTGTACAATCGAAGAAATTGATGTGTGTCCAGTGCAAATCCAAGGACCTAAATCTAAAGCACTAATGAAAGATTTACTTGGTGATCAAGTTGATTTGGACAACATGCCTTTCTACGGTTTAGCTGAAGTAAAAGTTGCTGGAAGAAGTTGTGTTATTTCACAATCTGGTTTTTCAGGAGAAGCTGGATATGAAATATATTTAAGAGAGGCAACTAAATTTGCTGATGATATGTGGAATGCAGTTCTTGACGCAGGTAAAAAACATAACTTAATGGTAATAGCCCCTGCTCACCATAGAAGAATTCAAGCTGGAATTCTCTCATGGGGACAAGATATGGATGATCAACATAACCCGTTCCAATGTAACCTTGGATACCAAGTTTCATTATCTGGTAAAGGAGAATGGAATAAAAAAACTGACTATGTTGGTAAAACTGCTTTAGAAAAGATGGGCGCTGATATCAAAGCTGGTCAAAAGCCATACAAACTTCAGTTAGTAGGTCTTGAATTAGGTGGAAAACCTATTGAAGAGTACGCACCTGACTTTTGGTTAATTTCAAATGAAGATGGTGGAAACCCTGTTGGATTTATTACATCTCCCTGGTATCACCCAGAAAAAAAAAAGAATATAGCAATGGGATATGTACCATTTGATGGAACATTAAATGCAAATGGATTCCCTAAAGGTAAAGTTGGAACTAAATATAAAGTTCATTTACCAGCTAAATATTCTGATACACCAGGAACACTTGTTGATGCAGTTGTCGTAGACATTCCATTTAAAGAGTCTTTTAACGCTAATACAAGAGAAGTTGTTAAAGGTTAAATTTTTTTAGGGGAATTTCATATTCCCCTTAATTATTTGAGTATTTATTAAAAGTTTTATATGTAGTTTTAAAAAAATGATGATTTCAATTTTATTTAATATAATTTTTAAAACATTAAGATTAGATAAAAACTTTTACAATAATAATAAAAATTACAATGAATCATCAATTTATTTTTCTATAATAATTGTTTTAATTGCATCATTAATTAGCATTATTCCAAATGATGCCTTTTTAGAATATTTAAGTTTATCATTTAACTTAGGTGTAATTGACCCACCAAAATTGAGAGCAGTTATTATTACTTCCATAATTGTTTGGCTAATAAAAACATCATATCTTTTTGTTGTGGGAACTATTTTATTCCCTAACAAATCTACGAATTGTAGTTTTAAAAAAATTATGATTACAGTTGGTTATGCACATTCTCCTCTGATTTTAAATTTACTAATTTTTAATGCTTCCTTTCTATTATTAACAATCGTATTTTATATATGGTACTCAGCAAGTTTAATAGTCGGAATTAATCAGATTTTAAAATATAATAATTTACTTAAATCTACTATTGTTGTTATGGCTCCAATAATAATATTTTTTATTTACACAATTTTTCAATTGCTGTCTTTACAAACTGGTACAGTAAGCTAAAAAGGGAAAATTGTTTTAGAAGTTCTGCAAGATTTACAAATTTTAAAACCTGTTAAGATAAGATTTTGAGAAACACTTTCGTCTTCTTTTTTACATTCCTCACATATATTATTTAAGTCTTTCAGGTCTTTTTCTTTTAATTTTTTATCTTCAAATTCATTAGTCATTATCACTCAATCCTGCTCCTGCTGCAGTTTGTTTTAAAGAATCGGTCTCTTCTAAAAAAGTATTTTCTGATAATTGATATAATTCATTCCATTCATTTTTAGTAAATGAATCTTGATTTTCTATAAATTTTAGATCTACATTTTTACAATTATCTATAATATTAGAAATTAAATTATTAGAATAAATCAAATTATTAAAACAAAGCAAAAAATTATTTTCATCCATTTTTAAATGAATTCTTTTTCCAATTATTTCTGAAGCTCTACTTACAAATGGTAAGAAAATTAATGGATATGCCACATTATTAAATTTAATTTCATTCAATTCTTCAAGGATTAATATTTGATCTAAAAAATTTGTACCCAATATAATTGGACAATAAGGAATTTTTGGCGAAATATTAGATTTAGCAATTAAACTTATTATTTGAAAATGCTGATTTTTATAATTTTTAAAATATTGATTTAAATTTCTTATTCCTGGTAAGCCGAACATTTCAAGAATGCGCATGTTTTTCCCCACCTCTTCTGCAATACCCCATGGAAATCCCATAGCTTTACAAGCTCTTTTGGAAGTCATATCTATTTCGCTCAAGGTTCTCATCAGTTTAAAGAATTATATATCCATTGATCATCAATATTTTTTAATTCTGTTGGAAGCGGAGCTCCTTGAAACATGCATATTCGTAACCATTTGTCTGATTTTGGATCAAACTTTAAGGCTCCAAAAAATGATAATTTTAATCTCAACATATCTATAGGTATTAAATTTGATCCAATTGTATTATCTTGAATTTCTGAATATGGAAATTTCTCAATCAAAAAAGCTCTTCTAACAATATGTCTTAGATCATTATTTTCGATCAAAAATTTTCCTATTAACAAAATTTTTTTTTGATTTGACAATCTTTCATATAATTTTTTTATATCCCTTGCAATTGCTAAAGGTTCTTCTAAATTTGATCCATCTTCTATATACCTATTTGCTACTCTAGGCTCTAGTTTATTTTTAGAAATAAACCAAAAATTTTGATTATTTTCTTTTTTTGAAAAATCTATCTTTAAAATATTTTTATATTTATTCTCTAAAATATTTTTTAAATCATTTACCGTTTTATTTGTAGGAATATTAAAATATTTTTCTTCTTCAGAGCTCATTTGATTGGTTAATGGTGTTATTATATCATCGTATGGTTCCATCATCATTGAAACAATGTATTCAATACTTTCATCACATAAATTATTCTCACTCCACAAATATATCGCGTTAAAAGGATAATCTTGGTCAAAATTAAATTCTTTTTCCAAATATAAAATAAATTTGTTTAAATCATTTAAAAGTTCTTTAATTTTTTTTTGTTGAAATTCACTATCAGTGTGCCAGGATGTAATATTTTTAATTGATTTCTTAAGGTATTCAAAAAAAAATTTTGAATCGCTTATTTTTACTTCTTTAATTTCTCTAATTTTTTTTAAAGCTGTTTCTCTAGCTAAAATCCAATTATTTAATAATGTAGGATGATTGACAATAAATGGTGCCATCCCTAATCCAGTTGAATTACCTATGCCTAAATTGCGACAAATGTCTTTATCTAGTTCTACTGATTTTCTTGGATTATTACATTTGGCAATATGGTTTACTTGGTCAAAAGTAAATTGTCTGATTAAATAAACTAACATCATTTCTAATCTAAATGGACCGTATATTTCTTTTCTATTTTTAATTCTAAATCTATCAGCTAAACCAAATTTTCCTGATCCATAGACTGCAGTGGTTCTATACAAATAACCTACCTTAGATAAAATATTTTTATCTGGTTGTTTCCCCTTTGATAAACTATCAACAACATGATCAAAAACTCTTACTGATTTATTAGCTCTAGATAGTGTTAATTCTTTATACGATAATCTTCCAATTTCTTGTTTTGGAACATTCTCATTTAAACGATCTAAATCTTTTTTTGTTGGTGTGCCATCATGAAGAACAAACCCAGCATCCCATTTTGTTGCAATAACTCTATCAGATCTTTCATCATCGTTTAATTGGTTTGCAAAACAAACCATTGAATATGTTCTATTATCTTTTTTAAATGAATAAACTGCTCTGCCATATCCATTTTCATCCAATTCAAATAAGTCTCTACTATATTTCCAATCTTTAAATTCTTTTAAAAATGATCTTAGAAAAGATAATTTTGACTGATGAAAAGATCCAAGTTTAGATAATTTCATTACGATATTTGGATCTCTTAAATTAATTTTCATTAATTTATTCCCTTATAAAAATTAAACCAATTATTTCCTAAAATTCCATTTATTTCTTTTTCGTTAAATCCTATTTTTTTAAGACCAGATTCTAAATTTTTAAATCCTCTTGCGTCAACAAACCAATCTGGTTGCTTTGGAAATCCAGTTTTATTTTTTGATCCTTCGCCATAGTTTTTTGTTTTAGTCCACTTTCCATTTCTCATCCATTCAACAATGCTATCTGGCTGGTTAAGACAAAGATCAGAACCAATTCCAATATTTTCTACTCCCATTAGTTCTGCAGCTTTTGCTGTCATTTCACAATAACTTTCTAATGTACAATTTGTACTATCTTTTAAGTGGTGTGGATATAATGACAGTCCCAACATACCACCACTTTCTGATAATTTTTTTAAAAGTTTGTTAGATTTATTTCTTATAGCGTTATGCCAAAAAGATGGATTAGCATGTGTTATCGCAATAGGTTTTTCGCTTATCTCTATTGCATCTAAAGTGCTTTTTTCTGCTGAATGCGACATATCAACTACGACACCTACTCTATTCATTTCTTTTATTGCTTCTCTTCCAAAATTTGTAACTCCACTGTCATTTTTTTCGTAACATCCTGTAGCTAAAAGAGACTGGTTATTGTAAGTAAGTTGCATAAAACGACATCCATATTCATGAACTTTTTCAACTAAACCAATATCGTCCTCTATTGGTGAACAATTTTGAAATCCAAAAAAAATAGCTGTTTTATTTTCTGTTTTTGCTTTTTCGATATCATTATAGTTTTTTCCTTGAAAAATAAGATCAGAATTTTCTTCAAAATGTTTGTTCCATTCTTTTATACGAATTAAAAACTCATCAAAATCCTCATGATAAACTAGAGTTACATGCACAGCATCTAATCCCGCACCTCGATTTATTTGAAATACTTCTCTAGACCAATTACAATATTGAAGATTATCAATTCTATAATTCATATGATTAGATATATATTAGTAACTAATTTTTTGATATTAAAACATATAAATGTCTCTAAGAAAAAATCATCACAAGGTAGCAATAGTTATAGGTAGCCAGTCTGATTACTCAACAATGCAATACTGTAAAAAAGTATTAAAAATATTAAATATCAAACACGAAATAAATATAGTATCCGCTCATCGTACTCCAGACAGAATGTATAAATTTGCCAAGACTGCAGAAAAAAACAATATTTCAGTAATTATAGCAGGAGCAGGTGGATCTGCACATTTGCCTGGCATGATTGCTGCTTTAACAAGAATTCCAGTCATTGGAGTTCCAATTGAAAGTAAAAAATTAAAAGGTTTAGATAGCTTATTGTCAATTGTTCAAATGCCAAAAGGAATACCTGTTGGAACTGTTGCAATAGGTAAAAACGGTGCAATTAATGCGGCTTTGTTTGCAGCATCAATAATCTCATTAAGCGATTCAAAAATTAGGAAAAATTTATATCTTTGGAGAAATAAACAAACTCGTTCAGTCAAAAAGAAACCTAGGTAAAATGGGTAAGTCTATTCTTGGTATCATTGGTGGTGGTCAATTAGGTAGCATGTTATCAACTGCAGCAAAAAAAATAGATATTAAAACAATTGTTTATTGTGATGATATGAATGCTCCCGCACAAAATTTTGCAAATGAATTTATTTATGGAAGATATGATGATGAAAAAAAAATTAATGAATTTGCTAGTAAAGTTGATGTGGTTACTTTCGAATTTGAAAACATACCTTATGAAACATTATATAAAATTTCTCAAAGCAAAATTGTTCTTCCTAAACCAAAGGTAAATAAAATAGTTCAAAATAGATTGTTTGAAAAAGATTTTGTGAATAAAATTAATATTCGAACAACTTTATATGTGGCTGTAAAAAATGATGAAGATTTGAAATCCAACGTAAAACTTCTTCCTGGAATTCTTAAAACTTGCATTTTAGGTTACGATGGTAAAGGCCAGTTTAAAATTAATTCAACAGAAGATTTAAATAATCTTAATGTAGATTTCAGTAAAGAATATATTTTAGAAAAACAAGTAAAATTAAAAAAAGAAATTTCAGTTATTGTCACAAGATTTGGTCATCAAAGATATGAAATTTATGAACCGATTGAAAACATTCATGAAAATCAAATATTGAAATATTCAAAAATACCAGCAGATATAAATGAAAAAATATTTGAGAAATCTAAGGATTGGGCTACATCGATAGCAGAAGAATTGGAATATATAGGAACACTTTGTGTTGAATATTTTATAGATAAAAACGACAATTTATATGTAAATGAAATAGCTCCTAGAGTACATAATTCAGGTCACCTTACAATTAATTCTCACAATATAAGTCAATTTGAAAACCACATTAGGGCAGTATGTGGACTAGAAAAAAAAGAAACAAAAAAATTATTTAATGCAAAAATGATTAATTTAATTGGAAATGATATTTCAATTTACAGAAACAAAAAATTTAAAGAAAATGAATTTTTTTTTGATTATTTAAAAAATGAAATAAAAGAAAAAAGAAAGATGGGCCATTTAACTATAATTAATAAATAAATTTATTATTGAGTGATAAAATTAATATTCTTATTATTTATTTTGTTTAATTATTCTATAAATTCAAATTCCATGGAAAAAAAACTATATCACCATTTACCAGATGGAACTTTTAGAAATCCAGAAGGAAGTCCTGGTAGAGAAGCATTTGAAAATTTAAGAAAAGGCAAAGGTTGGTCATTTAGAATTTTTAATCAAGAAAAAAAAAAATTAAATATGACAGTACCTTCATGGCATGTGGAAGAAAAAAGAAAAGTATTTTCAAATTTAGAAAAATATAAAAATAATGATTATATTGCTTGGATTGGACATGCTACTTTTTTAATTAAGTTAGGTGATAATGTAATAATAACTGACCCAGTCTTTTCAAAAAATGCAGGACCATTATTTTTTGGCCCAAAAAGGTATACTAAGCCTGCATTAAAATTAAGTGAGATTCCAAAAACAGGTTTATTTTTATTAACACACAATCACTATGATCATCAAGATAAGGATACAATTAGAAGATATCCTTATAAAAATTCAAAAGTTTTAACTCCATTAAAACTTGGAAAGTATTTTACAAGTAATAGATTTAAAGATGTTGTTGAAATGGACTGGTACGATGAAATTAAGTTTAATGATCTCAAAATTACTCTATTGCCAGCTGTTCACTGGTCAAAAAGAACCTTTTGGGACACAAATAAAACATTGTGGGGAAATTTTTTAATAGAACATAATGGAAGAAAAATATTCTTTGCTTGTGATACTGGGTATGGAGATATCTATAAAGATCTAGGTAAAAAATATGGACCTATTGATCTAACAATGATTAACATTGGTGCTTATGATTTCAGACCAATGTTTGAAAAATCATACTATCACACCACACCAGAAGAAGCTCTGCAAATAGCTAAAGATCTAAACAGTAAAAAAGTTTTAGGTACTCATTGGGGAACTTTTGTTTTGTCCTTGGAACCTATTATGGATCCACCAAAAAGATTTAAAGATAATGCAATAAATTATGGTTTTGATAAAGAAGACGCTATTGTATTTAAAATTGGTCAAATAGAATCTTTGGAAAATATTATTAAATAATTAATTTGAAACTTTTTGAATTAAAGAAATATTATTGTTTGTTGGTTTGTTTACTTCTTTAGAAATTTCATAGAATTCTAAATTAGGTTTTTTACATTCTTTTAAAAAACTAGAACCATTAAGCTCGATATTTAAATATCTATTGACATCTTTTTCATTAAGTATGACTGGTTGTCTACGATGAATTTCTAAAACGTTTTTACTTGCCTCTTCTGTAACTAAACAAAATTGATCATTTTCATAAATTCCAGCAATATAAATAATTTTTTTATCTTCTCTTAAAAAATAATACGGAATTTTATTTCTTTCTTCACGTTTCCATTCATAGAAACCATCTGCTACAACAACACATCTAGTTAATTGTATTAATTTTTTAAAAGATACTTTTTCATCAATCGTTTCTAGTCTTGCATTAATCAAAGGTTTAAATTCATTTTTCTTTGACCAAGATGGAACTAGGCCCCACTTTAAGTTTTCTAGAGCATTTCCATTTGTATATTTTTTAATTACTGGAAGATCTTGATAAGGATGAGCATTATAATTCTCTTTATCCTCTACTTTAATAGCTGTTTTAACTAAACTTTTAGTTTTAGAAACCGGATTTGTAACCACATATCTTCCACACATAATTAAATATCTCAGCCGCTACAATCAAAGTCAATATTAACTTTAATTTAAATAATTTTTTTATTGGTTTAAAAAATATTTAGATTATATGTCGTTAAATTTATGAAATCTATTGAAGGTAATTTTAATAATCCGAAAGTAAATGAATTGTTAACTAAACATTTCATTGAACTAAGATCAGTTTCACCAGCGGGTAGTACCCACGTTTTAGATATTACTGGTCTTAAAGATCAAAGCATTAAGTTTTGGAGTTTATGGGATAATGATGAATTAATAGGATGTGGTGCTTTAAAATTTTTAGATAAAATTCATGGAGAATTTAAATCAATCAGGGTTGTTGATAAATTTAGAAAAAAAGGTGTCGGAGAAAAAATTATTAATCACCTTATAGAAGAGGCAAAAAAATTAGGAATAAAAAAACTGAGTATTGAAACTGGTTCTGGAAAATTTTTTGAGCCAGCTAGAAAACTATTTGCAAAATTTGACTTTCAACCTTGTTCACCTTTTGCACACTATAAAGAAGATCCAAATTCATGTTTTTACACTAAAGATTTAAATTAATTTAATTAGTAATTTTAGATTGATTTTGTAATAATAATTTTTTTCTTGTTTGTTCAAAATTTGTTTGGACTAGAATCATTAATTCTTCATAAATTTTTTCATTTTTTTTAGTTTTTTTAGTTTTTTTAGTTTTTTCTTCTAAAAATGTTGAAACATATTCAGTTGTTGACATTCCTGTTTCTTCTTTGACAGCTCTATTTGTAAAGTAAGCAAGTCCAGCTTGAGAAACATTTCCAGTGGAAGCAAAAGTAATTGCAGGACCAACCATTGCTGATGATTGAAAACATCCTGTCAAAAACAAACTTATACAAAAATATAAAGTTATTTTTTTTATCTCCACATTTTAATCATTACTGATTTTTAATTTCAACTCAAGACTGATTTTGAATTTCAACTCAAGATAGTTGTTTTTTATACTATTCATTCTGAGTTAATTGTCTATATTCACTGTATTCTCTATGCTTTTTGTAAAAAAAAACATAATTAGAATCTTGGAACGAAATGATATTTAGACAATTTTTTGATAATGTTTCGTGTACATACACATATTTGATTGCGTCTCCAGAAAAAAAAGAAGCAATAATCATAGATTCAGTTTTAGACAACGTAGACATATATTTAAAATTATTAAATGAATTAGATTTAAAATTAGTAAAAGTAATAGACACTCATATACATGCAGACCATATTTCTGGAATGGCAAAACTTAGAGATAAAACAAACTGTGTAACTTTAATGGGAGACAAAACTCCTGCAGATATAGTTTCTATGAGTATTGCTGATGGAGAAGAAATCAAAATAGGAAATATAAAATTAAAAGCTTTATATACCCCAGGACATACATCAGAAAGTTTTAGTTTTTTAATGAAAGACAGAGTTTTTACAGGCGATACATTGTTAATTCGTGGAACTGGAAGAACTGATTTTCAAAATGGAAATCCATATGACTCCTATAATTCAATATTTAAAATTTTATTAAAACTACCAGAAGAGACTTTAGTATACCCTGCACACGATTATAAAGGTGATTTAGTAAGCACTATAGGTAAAGAAAAAAAATTAAATCCAAGACTTCAAGTGAAATCTCCAGATGAATATGCGGAAATAATGAATAATTTAAATTTACCTAATCCAAAACTTATGGATATAGTGGTTCCAAAAAATTTAAACCTTGGAATTAATTTGAATAAACAAACAATAAATAACGGATTAGATGTAGATAAATTTAAAGAAGAAATAGAGAATAAGGATAACATTTTGATTGATTTAAGAGAGGAAGATGAAATTAAAAAATATGGAAAAATTTCAAATTGTACAATGATATCTTTTCCTAAAATTGAAAGTTATTTAAGTCAAAATGAAAAAGAACTTAAAAATAAAAAAATATTGTTTTATTGTGCTGTTGGACACAGGTCTGCATTAGCAGTTCAAATTTCAAAATCCTACAATTATGTAAATTGTTTTCATTTAATCGGAGGACTAAAAAATTGGAAGATGAAAGGAATGAAGACAATTTAATGTCAAAAAATGGAGTTGAAAATAAATTACCAATTTATAAATTAAAAACAGGTAAAGAGATTAAAAAATATTATGACCTTTGGACTGAAAACAACAACTACAACAAAGATATGGTTGATTGGGATTATTCTGCGCCAAGAGAAGCAATTTCTGTTTTTGTAAAATATAATCAAAATAATAAAATAAAAATTTTTGATGCGGGTTGTGGTACAGGATTGGTGGGTATTGAACTTAAAAAGAATGGATATAATATTATAGATGGTGCTGACTTTTCTCAAAGCATGTTAAATCAAGTACCTAAAAATCTATATCAAAATTTATATAAAATAGATTTAAATAAAAAAATATCGTTAAAAGATAATACTTATGATGCAATTACATGTGTTGGAACATTTACTTATGGACATGTTCATCCACCTGCACTTGATGAAATGACTAAAATTTGTAAAAATGGTGGCAACATATCTTTCACTATTAATGTTGGTATTTATGAAGAGTACGGATTTGATAATAAAATTGATGAAATGAAAAAAGATGGAATTTGGAAAATAGAAGAATTTTTTAAATCTAATTATATTAAAAACAAAGGAGTTAATGCTTGGCTATGTCTAGTAACAGTACAAAAATAGTTTCATGTCTTTGTGAGGGAGTAAAGTTTAAAGTCAAAGACAAATTAAGACATGTATTGAATTGTCATTGTTTTCAATGCATGAAGACTCATGGAAATTTTGCAGCATATACAAGTGCTTTAGAAAAAAACTTAAAATTTATTTCTAAAAAAACACTCAAATGGTTTAGATCTTCCAAAAAAGCAAAAAGAGGTTTTTGTAATAAATGTGGAGCTAGTATTTTTTTTAAATTTATTAAAAATGACACAATATCTATTTCTGCAGGATTATTTAAGAATCCAACAGGTTTAAAAGAAAAAATAAATATTTTCGTAAAAAATAAACTAGACTACTACAAACTAAATTCTAACTTACCAAAGAATAATAAGTATTCTTAAATCGCTTTATATCCAAACTCTAAGCTGGCATCTGTGATGCTGTGGTAAAGAGACTCGCCAAAACTTCTAAGAGCGAATAATCTTATTTTGTTTGGATTATCGTCAATCATATCAACTGTAATTGTTATGCCATGAAATACAGAATTTACACAATTATTTTTTTTTAATTTGTTAAAATTAAATGGGCATCCTTTCTTCAAAATTTCTTTTGAATTTTCTCCTTCTAGCTCAATAATTGCTCTTGAATGAGATAGATCAGTTACTGCAAAGTCCATTTCTTTTAATGTTTGTTTAATGTTTGTTAATAAATCTTTTTTTGTTGATATAAAAAGCCAATTTTTAGGGCCACACCACAAAATCCTAGTGTCATCATTACTTATAACTTTGTGTGCTTCATTTGTTAAATTTAGATCATCTAAATTAATGTCTGTAATTGATGCAGAAGATTTTTTGTATTGAACTATTTGGATAATCAATAAATTTTTTCTTTCTTGGATTTTAGTTAATTTATTTTCATTTTTGTCTTCGTAGTCTCCAAAAAGACCTTTTTTGTGAATACTTTCTAAAGCTGATATTGATGTCATGATCTAACTCTTTCTCCTTTTGGATCAACATAATGCGATGAAATAATTTCGACTGGTATTGATTTATTTCTTAGTGGTGATAAAGCAAATAACTTTTGACCTATCATATTTTTTCCATCATAAAGAATAGCTAATGAAAATGGATTGTTATATTCAACGCTCCAACACGATGCAGAAATATGTCCTAATTTAGGGTTAGGTAGTTTTGCATTTGCTTCTTTGACTAAATGTGATCCTTCTGGAATGCTTGTTTTTTTATCAAGAGGAACTAC
>DTVC01000002.1 GCA_012963775.1 Candidatus Pelagibacter sp.
AAAGTGTGTGTACTGTCAAAGGTACCGTGGGTTCGAATCCCACTCTCTCCGCCATATTAATCAGCTAAAAAATCTGTTTTTTTAGTTATTTTAAAAAAATACAAAAGTAATTTATTAATTGCCATATAATTATTAATTACCAACGGAAATTTAAGGTTAGCAATATAGTCAGTTTTATTAATTATTAAAAAAATGATATAAATAATTTTTCCAAAAAAGTTAAAATGAACAAAAAAATAGAAAATATCAGTTATCAGGCAGACTCCATAAAAGTTTTGAAAGGTCTTGAAGCAGTTAAAAAAAGACCCGGAATGTATATTGGAGATACTAATGATGGAACTGGCCTACATCACATGGTCTATGAAGTAGTAGATAATTCTATTGATGAAGCTTTAGCAGGATTTTGTAAAAATATTGAAATTGATATTAACCAAGATGGAACAATTATTGTTAAAGATGATGGCAGAGGGATACCAGTAGATATTCACAAAGGGGAAAAAAAGTCTGCAGCCGAAGTGATCATGACTCAATTACATTCTGGTGGTAAGTTTGATCACGATTCGTACAAAATTTCTGGAGGATTACACGGAGTTGGAGTTTCTGTTGTAAATGCGCTTTCTGAAAAATTAGAATTAATAATAGATAGAGATGGAAAAAAATATTTTATTGAATTTAAAAATGGTAATGCAGTAAAGCCCTTAATGGTAATTGGAAAATCAAAAAAAACAGGAACTCTAATAAAGTTTTTACCATCAAAAGAAATATTTTCCTCTGTAAAATTTAGCCTTACAACAATTCAAAAAAAGATGAGAGAATTAGCTTTTTTAAACAAAGGAACAAAAATTGTTATCAATGATTTAACTCAAAAAAAATCAAAAAGTATAGAATTTAAATTTGATGGCGGAATATTGCAATTTGTAGATTTTTTAGATGAGAAAAGAGAAAAATTAAAAAATAAAAATAATAATGATTTATTTAAAAAACCAATATTTATAGAGGGAAAAAAACAAAATTTAGAAATTGAATGCTCTTTAAAGTGGAATGCTGGTTACGCAGAAGATGTTTATGCCTACACAAATAATATATTTCAAAAAGATGGTGGAACTCATCTTTTAGGTTTTAGAAGTGCATTAACTAGAGTAGTAAATAAATATGCATATGAACAAAATTTATTAAAGAAAAACAAATTATCAATTTCTGGAGATGATATAAAGGAAGGTTTAACTTGTGTATTATCTATCAAAATTCCAGATCCAAAATTTTCTTCACAAACAAAAGATAAACTGGTTTCGTCAGAGGTAAGAAATATTGTTGAGACAATTTTAAATGAAAGATTATCTGTATGGTTTGATCAAAATCCATCTATAGCAAAAATTGTTCTAGCAAAAATTGTTCATGCAGCTCTTGCTAGAGATGTAGCAAGAAAAGCACGAGAAAACGTTAGAAGAAAAGTTGCATGGGAATTAATTGGTTTACCTGGCAAGCTGGCTGATTGTCAAATATCTAAACAAGAAGGTACCGAATTATTTATTGTTGAAGGAGATTCTGCGGGAGGCTCAGCAAAACAAGGTAGAAACAGAAAAAATCAGGCCGTGTTACCATTAAGAGGCAAAATTTTGAATACATATACTGATATTAATGGATTCAAAAAGAATATTAATGGAAATGGAAGTGAACTAAGAACTAAAACACTTTCTAAATTAATTTCATCTAACGAAATTGTAACCTTAATTAATGCATTGGGCTTGGATCCAAAAAATGAAGAAATTGATCTAAAAGACTTGAGGTATGAAAAAATTATAATTATGACTGATGCTGATGTTGATGGTTCTCATATTAGAGCTTTGTTATTAACATTCTTTAACAATAAACCTTTCAATAAATTAATAGTAAATGGCCATATATACCTTGCTCAACCACCTTTGTTTAGAATAAATAAAGGTTCAAAGGGAATTTATATTAAAAATGAAAAAGAATTGGAAAATTATATTATTGGTAACTCAAAAGAATTTAAAAAATTAAAAAAAAATTCAAAAGAATTTGAAAAAAAATATCAAGAAGAAAAATCAAGGCTCAGTATTCAAAGATTTAAAGGATTAGGTGAAATGAATCCTGAAGAATTATGGAACACAACACTAAATCCTGAGACAAGAAATTTACTAAGAGTTCAATATTCTAAGGATTTAAAAAAAGATCATGATTTGATACATACTTTAATGGGTAATGATGTTGCTTCAAGAAAAGATTTTATTGTAGAAAATGCAATTAATGTTTCAAATCTTGATATTTAATAATGAAGTTTTTTAAAACTTCAAAAGCTTACTATTTAAATAAATCTACTTATATAAATTTACGTTGGATCGCAATTATCGGTCAATTCATAACAATAAATTCTGTTAAGTTTATTTTTAATTTTGAATTTAACTATCTTTTAGCAAATTTTGTAATTTTTTTAGGAGCTTTAAGTAATTTATATTTAATATATTTTTACAATAAAACTCAAATATCAAATAAATCATCTTTTAACTTTCTTAGCATAGATATAATTCAATTAAGTTATCTTCTTTATCTATCAGGTGGAGTTTTAAATCCATTTTCAATTTTTTTATTAATACCAAGCGTTTTTTCTTCTTCTAATTTGGACATTAGAACAAATTTAACTCTAATATTTATAACTATATTATCTATAATTTTCTTAACTTTTATTTATGAAGATTTACCACATCCTATTAATGAAATTATTATAGTTGTAGAAGACTATTATTATTATGCTATTCCTTTAGCATTGATTATTGCATTGGTTTTTCTAAATTATTTCGCAATAACTCTTGGTAGAGAATCGCGTTTAAGAAAAGAAGCTTTAGATAAAATTGAAGAAGTTATAGCAAAAGAACATGAGCTAGTATCTCTTGGAAGCCAAGCAGCAGCAGCGGCTCATTCATTAGGAACTCCTTTATCAACAATTAAGATTATTTCCCAAGAATTATTTGATCAATTTAAAGAAAATAGAGACATAAATAAAGATCTTGAATTATTAATTAGTCAAGTTGATAGATGTAATGAAATCTTAAACAAACTTACTTTAAATCCAACTATTAAAGATGATTTTATAGATAAAGATTTATCTTTAGCGGAGTATGTTGATGAAATTATAAAATCTTATGAGAAAATTTCTAATAAAAAGTTTATTATTAATTTTGAACAAAATTCAAATTCATTTCAAATAAGAAAATCAATAGAAATTGTTTATGGAATTAGAAACTTTGTTGGAAATGCAAATAAATTTGCAAAGAAAAGAATCTACATTAGTTTAAAAAGTGACAGCGAAAACTCTGAAATTACTATTGAAGATGATGGTGAAGGCTATCCAAAAGATATTCTAAATAAAATTGGAGAACCTTATATAAAGTCACTTAGGACCAATGATAATTCAAAATCTGGTTTAGGACTTGGTATATTTATTGGAAAAACCCTATTAGAAAAAAACCGAGCTAAACTATTATGTAGAAATTCAAAAACAAGGGGTGGAGCAGAAGTAAATATTAGATGGAATAATAAGGATTTAATTCAGATTTAATGAAATTTTTTTTTGTTATCAAACAAACCACTTAGTTGACCGATCATAACATCTCCCAATTCTTGAACATCTGTAATTTTTATCGCTTTATTATAATACCTAGAAACATCATGACCAATTCCTATAGCCAAAATTTCGATTTCGCTTTTACTTTCTATAAATTTAACAACTTTTTTTAAATGTTTTTCTAAAAAGTTACCAGAATTTACTGACAATGTTGAGTCATCCACCGGTGCACCATCCGAAATTACCATCAATATTTTTCTTTCTTCTTTTCTTTTTTTTAATCTATTGAATGCCCATGAAATCGCTTCACCATCAATATTTTCTTTGAGTAAACCCTCTTTGAGCATTAAACCCAAATTTCTTTTAGATTGTCTCCAGTGAATATCGGCACTTTTGTAAATAATATGTCTTAAATCGTTAAGTCTACCTGGATTTTTTGGTTTGTTATTTTTATTCCACTCTTCTCTACTTTTACCACCTTTCCAATTTTTTGTTGTAAACCCAAGTATCTCTACTTTTACCGAACATCTTTCCAAAGTTCTTGATAAAATATCTGCACAAATAGCAGCAATAGTAATTGGCCTTCCTCTCATAGATCCAGAATTATCTATCAAAAGTGTGACAACTGTATCTTTAAAATCTAAATCTTTTTCTTTTTTGAAAGATAAAGAATTATAAGGATCCATTATAATTCTAGTTAATTTTGAACTATCAAGCAATCCTTCTTCAAGATTAAACTCCCAAGCTCTATTCTGTTTTGCCAATAGTTGTCTTTGGAGTTTATTAGCAAGTTTTGTAATCAAGTCCTGAAAACTGACTAATTGTTGATCTAAACTTTTTCTTAACTTAATTATTTCTTCTTTACTCTCTAAATTTTCAGCCATAGTTATTTCGTCAAATTGGCTTGTAAAAATTTTATATTCTTTATCCTCAATACCCGCATTCATCTTTTGAAACACTGTTTCAGAGCTTTGTTTGTCTAAGTCTGTATCTACAAGTTGTTCATCCATTCTGTATTCATCTAAGTCATAATCTGCATCAATTCCATTTTGATCTTGCTCTTGTTGGCCTTTTTCTTGATCATCTTGATTTTCATTTTCGGAATCTCTATTTAGATTATTATCCTGTTCATCCTCATTTTTTTGATTTTCTTCTTCATCATAATTTTCAGATTTAAAAATCTCCATTTCTTGTAATAATTGAGAAAATTTTGAATTATAGATCTCTTGATTTTCAAGATTTTTATTTAAATAGTTTAAGTGTTTGTCTAAGGACGTTTTAAAATCATTTTCCCAAAAGCTTAAAATTTTTTCTGATAATGGAATTAACTTTATATCGAAAAAATTCTTTAGCATATAAAGTTCAAAAGCTTCAGAAATACTAACATCTTCCCTAGTTTTAAGTTGATCTTTTCGTTTTATAACTATTTTATGATTATAATTTTCTTTCAAATTTTTAGATATTCCCTTAAGCATTTTTGTGCCCAACAACTCGTACCTAATTTTTTCTGAAATATCATAGAGCGATCTACATGAAGAATTTTTTGGTAAATTTTTTTTGTAAATTTCTTTATTTGAAAATTTTCTTTTTAAAGCTTCAGAATCTGTTTCTGCTCTTAACTTAATATAATCCTGTTTACTACTCAGATTGTCTAATTCAAAAAAATTATAATTTTTAGAACTTAAATTTTTTTTTAATTCAGTTTCAACTCTATACTCATCCGAAATTACTTTTATTGTTGAAATGAGTGCTTGTTTAAATTTTTCTTTGAAATTGTCTTCTTTATTCATTTAAATCTGAGTATTTATCAATGACTCTGGCAAATCCTCACCAAAACATCTTTGATAATATTCAGCAATTATATTTTTTTCTACATCTTCACATTTATTTAAAAAAGTAACTCTAAAAGCATAACCTGTATCTTTAAAGATTTCTGAATTTTCAGCCCAAAATAATACTGTTCTAGGACTCATTACTGTTGAAATATCTCCTGCCATAAAACCTTTTCTAGTTAAAGATGCAACTTTAATCATGTTTGCTACTTTTTCTTTGCCCTTTGTGCTGTTCAAATTTTTATTTTTTGCAAGTATTATTTCCATTTCTTTTTCTAAGCTTAAATAGTTTAAAGTTATAACAATATTCCATCTATCCATCTGTGCTTGATTAATTTGCTGTGTACCAGTGTAGAGACCTGTAGTATCTCCTAATCCAATTGTATTTGCTGTTGCAAACAATCTAAAATATTCATTTTGTTTTACTACCTTATTTTTATCTAAAAGAGTAAAATATCCGTCACTTTCCAAAATTCTTTGTAATACAAACATGACATCAGGGCGACCCGCGTCATACTCATCAAAAACTAGTGCCACTGGGTTTTGAAATGCCCAAGGTAAAATTCCTTCTTTAAATTCTGTGACTTGTTTACCATTTTTAATTACGATTGCATCTTTTCCAATTAGGTCAATTCTACTAATATGGGAGTCGAGGTTTATTCTTAAACAAGGCCAATTCAAACGTGCAGCCACTTGCGTTATATGAGTACTTTTTCCTGTACCATGGTACCCATGTACAATCACTTTTTTGTTATAATTAAAGCCACTAAGAATTGCCAGTGTGGTATCTCTGTCAAATTTATAATCTTTATCTATTTCTGGAACAAATTCATTTTTTTTTGAAAAAGCATTTACTTGCATATCACTATCAATACCGAAACTCTGCTTAACTGATATCCTAATATCTGGTTTTATATTTAAATTTGGTGTCAATTTATTATCCTATAAGTATTTTTTAGTTGAGTATAAGCCAAAGTTATCACTTTAAGCTTATCTTCATATTTTTTATTTCCCAAATTCATATCAGGGTGAAATTTTTTGACAAGTTTTTTAAATTTTTCTTGGATCTTCTTCCATTTTAATCCAACAGATAAGCCAAGAATAGTAAAAGCTCTAACATCATTATGACTGAATCTAAATTGTTTCATATGGCTAAATTGACTATTAAACTTAGATTTATCTATTTCATCTTTTAAAGCATTATTCCATAGGATTTTAAAAAAATTATCTGAAGAACTAAAACTTTGGGTAGGCTTATGCCAAGTCATATCAGACTTTATAAACTCACAAATTTGTTCCTCACTCATTCCAGAAAAATAATTCCAATTTTTGTTAAATTCTTTTATGTGTGATAAGCAAAGTAGTCTAAAATTTTTACTATTATCTTTTTCAACTGGAGCTTTGTACTCTCCAATTTCTGAACAATTATTCCAGTCACAAATGTTTTTCATGATATATACTATTATAAACTATGGATATTAATCAATTAATAAAAATTGTAAAAAAAAAAATTAATCAAAATATATCTTGCGAAAAAATTGAGATTGTAGACAAAACTTTTTTGCATGAAAGTCATCAGAACCATCAACATGGAAAATTTCATATTAAACTAATAATCAATTCATTGCATTTAAAAAAATTGAATAAAATTGAATCTTCGAAGATTATTTATAAAATTTTAGACGAAGAGTTAAAAAAATATATACATTCAATACAAATTTTAATTGAGTAATTCATTTTTGAAAAATTTTCGAATTTTTTCAATTTTAAAATTTATATTTATTATAGGTTTGCCTATATCTTTTAATAATATCAGATTAATATCTGCTGAGTTATTTTTCTTATCTGATTTCATAAAATTTAAAATTAAATTAATATTTTTTTTACTAAAAAATTTATTTAAATTATTGGGTAAATTTAAGTGATTAATATGTGATTGAATTTTATTGTATTTTTTTTTTGTTAAGAATTTATTTTCCATACTAAATTTAGCAGCGCTTTTTATTCCTAAAATCACTGCTTCACCATGATTTAGTTTTTTTGAATATCCTAGTGCAGCTTCATATGCATGGGCAAAAGTATGACCTAAATTTAAAACTTTTCTTAGGTTTTTTTCTTTCTCATCTTGTTGCACTATCGTTTTTTTAATCTTACAGCAGTCAGCTATTGCTTTCTCTATATAGGGGCTTTGTAAATTTAAAACTTTAAATTTATTTTTATCTAGGTAATTAAATATTTTTTTATTAGCAATTAGCGAATGTTTAAAAATTTCACCATACCCACATACAATTTCTCTTTTAGGTAAGGTTTTTAATAAATTTATGTCAGAAACAACCAGATCAGGTTGAAAAAATGAACCAACTAAATTTTTTCCATACTTATTGTTAATTCCAGTTTTCCCTCCAATTGAAGAATCTACTTGCGCAAGCAAGGTTGTAGGGATGTTAATAAATTTTATACCTCTTTTGAATATACTTGCTGCAAAACCTGTGATATCTCCTGTTATTCCTCCTCCAAAAGAAATAATGCAGTCACCTCTATTAAAATTATTTACTAAAAGTTTATCTAAAATTTTATTTACACTTTCTTGGTTTTTATTTTTTTCACTAGGATTAAATAAGTGAATGGATTTTGTTTTACATGAAATTTTGTTTTTTAATATTGATAAATTTTTTTTTGGTACTTTTTTATCAGCAACAATTAAACATTTATTAAATTTAATATTATTTGATTGAATAATACTTGATATATTTTTTATAATATTAGATCCAATAATAATTGGATAGTTCTTAGAAATTGTTTTAACCACCAATTTAATTTTTTTCATAAATATCCAAAATTTTTTTTACTATCTCATTTTTAGAAAATTTTTCACAGTTTATTTTATAATTTGCTATTGAATATATTTTTGATCGCTCAGAAATTAATTTTTTTATTTCATTTTCGGTTGAATTAAATGCGATAGGTCGTTTTTTACTCTTTTTTATACGATTAATTAAAGTTGTATTATCCCAATTCAACCAAAAAGAAATATGATTTAATAAAACTTCATTTCTTATATTATCATTGATAAATCCACCGCCTCCTAAAGAAATAATTTTTTTGTTTGATTCAAGTAATTTAAGAGTAACTTTTTCCTCTATTTTTCTAAATTTAATTTCCCCCCTTTTTTCAAAAATTTCTGATATTTTGCATCCTTCTTCTTTCTCAATAATTTCATCTACATCCATAAATTCTATATTTAAATTTTTGGACAATAGGTATCCGATTATTGATTTTCCAGAACCCATCATGCCTAGCAAAACAAGATTTTTATCTGATTTCATATGTTCTTTATTGAAAAAACACAAATATGTCTTAATTTGAAATTATTTAACGGTATATGCAATTTGAAAAAAAAACAAGAGTTGGTAGCACAAGCGCTATAATTAAATTATTAATCAAAATTATTTTGATTTGTTTAATATTGCTAATAGCTGTTGTTTTTATTGATAGAATTGATTTTCCATCACCAACTAAAAAAATTGAAAAAGTAATCCCTAATGAAAATTTCAAAATTGTTAAATAAAAATTATTTATCAATTTTTATCATCCTATTTATTTTATTAAATAGTTTTGTAGCAGCCGAAGATGAACCAGTTGATATTTGGAATTTAGAAAAAAAACTTGAAGAGAATAAATCGGAAATTATTTTACAAGATAATGATATTTCTGTTAATTCAACAATTCAAATACAAACTAATCAAAGTAATGAATTTGAAATTGTAAAAGGAAACAAACTTAATTCTAACAATATAAATTTAGCCGGTCTTTACGATCCTGCTGAAAACGGATTAACAATAGACATGTGGTTTAATTCGGATGGCAATGAGATTGTATCAATATTTAAGAGAATAAATAAAATTAAATTGTCGAATGATGCAAAAGAAATTTTAGATATTGCCTTACTCACCAATTCTTACTTTCCAAAAAAGAATATTAGTGAAGATAAATTTTTAAATTATAAAACAGATTATTTGATTCAAAATGGCAATTTAGAACTGATTAAATTGTATTTGTTAAAAAATCAAAATAATTCGAATAACTCAAAGTTATTAAGATATTATGTTGAAGAATATCTTTCAAATTCCGATTTAGAAAATGCTTGTAGTATATTCAATGAAATTAATTTGCTAAATGATGATTATCTAACAAAATTTAAAATTTATTGTCTAATTAATGAAAACAGAACGGAAGAAGCCCAACTTCAATTTGATCTAATGAAAGAATTAGATTTTAATGATGAATTTTTTGAAAAAAAATACAATTTTATAATGGGTTACACTTCAGATGATGAGAAACAAATATCTGAAAAAAATATTTTAGATTTTCATTTATCTCACAGAACCAATCCTCAGTTTCAATATATACCCAGCAAAAATACATCAAAAATTATTTGGAGATATCTTTCATCTTCGAATTTATTAGAGAATATTGACGAAATAGATTTGGAAGATATAGAGAAACTATCACTTATTGAACAAGCAACTCATGAAGGAAACTATAGTGAAAAGGAATTATTAGATTTATATAAAAGATTTCAATTTACCATTAATCAACTTTTAAGTGTCAAAGATACTTATAAACTTTTACCAACAGTTCAAGGAAGAGCACTTCTTTATCAAAGATTATTATTAACAAAAGATCCAGAACAGATATTAGATTTATCTTCTAAATTAAAAGATTCATTTGTCAGCGAAAATATTGAAAATGCTTTTAAAAAAGAGCTATCGAAAATGTTAGGCAAGATAAATGTCGAAGATATACCTTCAAATTATTCTACTTTTTATACAAAAAATTTAATTAATCAAAATCCAAAAAAATCCAAAATTAAAATAAATAATAAAATAATTTATCAATCAAAATTATTAAATTATTTTAAAGAAAGTTATAATATTAAAAAAGTTGAAAAAGATACGAATGATTTAATAAAAAGTATTAAAAAAAATAAAAACTACTTTGTTTCAACAAAAGATTTAATGCTTTTAGAGTCTTTACAGTCCGATGGAGTTAAAATTTCTAAAAAATATCTAAAATTATTTCAATTTAATCAGTCAGATATCCCAACAGATTTACAATTATTGATCAATAATAATGAGATTGGCTTAGTTTTACTCAGATTTGTGGAAATTCTTGGAGAAGATGAGTTTATAAATCTTGGTTCAGATACTATATATTTTATGGTTGATGCTTTGAATCGGTTGAATATTGATTCGATTAGAAACAATATTCTTTTAAAAGTTCTTCCTTTAAAAGTTTAAAAATTGTAATAAAATTAAATAATGGCTATTAAAACTATTCTTACGGAACCAAATAAGATTTTAAGACAGATATCAAATCCAGTAGATCATGTTGGAGAGGAGGAGCAAAAATTGATGGATGATATGCTTGAAACGATGTATGCAGCACCTGGAATTGGACTTGCAGCAATACAAATAGGTATACCAAAAAGAATTATTATAATGGATATAAGTAGAGAAAAAGAAAATAAAAATCCTTTACATTTTATTAATCCTGAAATTGTTTGGAAAGCAGACGAAGACATTATTTATGAAGAAGGCTGTTTGTCAGTTCCTAATCAATTTGCAGAAATAAATCGTCCAAAAGAATGTCATGTAAAATATTTAGATTATTTTGGCCAACCTCAATTGCTTAAAGCAGAGGGGCTATTAGCTACATGTATTCAACATGAAATTGATCATTTAGAAGGTATTTTATTTATTGATTATTTATCTAAATTAAAAAAAACAATGATTATAAAAAAACTATCTAAACAAAAAGGAAAATCAGAAAGAATTGTTGTTTAATTTTAATGAGCAAAAAAATTGTATTTATGGGTACTCCCAATTTTGCTGTATCCATACTAAAATCATTATACCAAAATGGTTATCCAGTTTCTTTAGTTTATACACAACCTCCACAAAAATCTAATCGAGGTCATAAAATACAAAAATCACCTGTACAATTTTTATCGGAAACAATTAATTTAGAATTTAGAACTCCTCATACACTTAAGAATAATCAAGAAGAAAAAAACTTTTTAAAAAAATTAAATATTGATTTAGGAATTGTAGTTGCTTATGGACAAATTATACCTAAGGAAATTTTGGAACTTAGTAAGTATGGATTTATAAATATACATGCATCTTTGCTCCCAAAGTGGCGCGGAGCTGCCCCTATTCAGAGATCAATAATGGCAGGCGAATTAGAAACAGGTATTTCAATTATGAAAATGAATGAAAATTTGGACTCGGGACCTGTTTGCAACAAATATCCTATAAAGATATTAGATAATGAAAACAACGAGGAACTTGCAAATAGATTATCCAAATTAGCCGCAGAAAAAATATTAGATAATATTGATAATATATTTGAAAATAAAGCTGAATTTAAAGAACAACTGCATGATAAAGCTACCTATGCAAAAAAAATTGAAAAATCTGAAGGTAAAATTTCTTGGAATGAAAGTGCTAAAAAAATAATAGGAAAAATAAATGGATTATATCCAACTCCAGGTGCTTGGTTTTTATATAATAATGAAAGATATAAAATTTTAAAGGCTGAACTATCTGATGCCAATGGGAATCCAGGTAAAATTTTAAGTGAAAATTTTGAAATTGGTTGTGGTAAAAATTCAATAAAAGTTTTGGAAATACAACGTGAGGGGAAAAAAATTCAAAAAATAAACGAATTTATGCTTGGTACTCAAATAAAAAAGGGTTCAGACCTAAATTATGCATAGGTATCAAATTTGTATTGAATATGTTGGAACAAATTTTATTGGTTGGCAAATTCAAAAAAAGGGAAACTCAGTTCAAAAATTTGTTCAATCGGTTATTTCAAAGATTGTAAAAAAGGAAGTATCTATAGTTGGCTCAGGAAGAACTGATGCTGGGGTTCATGCTTGGGGACAATCAGCTCATTTTGAATGCGAAAAAAAAATAATTAATTCAGATAAATTTATAAAATCTTTGAACTTTTTTTTAAACAAAAAACAAATTTCTATTACAACATTAAAAAAAAGAAATTCAAATTTTAACGCACGATATTCAGCAAAGGAGAGAATTTATGAATATGTTATTATTAATAGACTTGCTCCACCATCCATTGAAAGAAATAGAGCTTGGCATATCAGGAAAAAATTAGATTTAGAAATGATTAAAAAAGGTACAAAAAAATTGTCTGGAACTTATGATTTTTCAACTTTTAGAGCCTCTAATTGTTATTCCAAAAGCCCAATTAGAACATTAAAAAAAATTAAAGTTAAAAGATTAAATGAAAAAATTACAATTCAATTTAAATCTAAATCTTTTCTAAGAAATCAAGTTAGATCTATGGTTGGATGTTTAAAATATTTAGGTGAAAAAAAATGGAGTTTAAAAAAATTTGAAAGTGTATTTAAATCAAAAAACAGAAAACTCTGTGCCCCTCCCGCTCCTGCTCATGGTCTTTATTTATTAAAAGTTAATTATTAGTATTTCTTACAAAAAATACAAAAATTAAAGAAGTTACAAACATTATTAAACTATAAGTAGCTGCAGGTATTACAAATGCTCC
>DTVC01000003.1 GCA_012963775.1 Candidatus Pelagibacter sp.
TTGCTTGATTATCTATTTTATCGGATGAAATTATTTCTTTTTTTTTATTATAAGTAATTTTGTCAGATTGAATTGTAATATTATTTTTTTTGTCGATTAATACTACATTACCAATTGTTTCAAGAATTAATTTCTCTTTATTGTAATGAACCTCTTTTCCAGTAATCTCAGTTCCATCTTCAGATAGTACCTTGACTCCGCCATAAGCTTTAACCAAATTACCTTTTTCTAAAATGTCTATTTGCGATGATTCTATTTCAAAAATTTCAGATTTAGCAAAATTATAAATAAAAAAATTACTTAAAATTAAAAAAATTAATAAAAATCTAATTTTCATTTATCCTGATCAAAAATGTTAAACAAAACAAAAATAATATTAAATGTGGCAACCAAATTGAAATAATAATTGGTAATTTTTCATTCGTTCCCAATAAATTTATAAAATAATTTAAATAATAAATAATAACTGATAAAATTATACCAATGGTAATATTTACAATTTTCGATTTATTATATTTAATGTTTAACATCAAAATTCCTCCCACTAAGGACATTATCATTAAATAAATTGGAAATGAGTATAACTTATGTAAGTGGGAGTTAATTTCTAAAGTAGAATATCCCAGTTGATTATAATCTTTGGACATACTCAATAATTCAAAAAAAGTTAAGGAAGTTAAATTTGAAAATATATTATTAAGTTTTTCTTTGTTAAAGTTTGTCTTAAATAAAATTTGATCATGACTTACTTTTGACTTTTCTATTTCATGAACCTCTACATTCTTTATTTTCCAGGTATTTTTTTGGATATTGGCACTTTTACCAATGATTGTTTTAACTATATTAAAATCTTTATCCATTTGAGTTATTATTAATTTTTTTAAAGTATCGTTTTCGAATATTTCTGCGTTAATTATATTTATTGAATTATCAACTTCATCTTTTATCCAAAGTCCATTTTCATTTACTACAGCAAGATATTTTTTGTCATCTGTAAACTTATTTTTAAAACTTAAATAAGAATGTTTCATTTGAGCTGAAATTGTATAGAACAAAGAGACAATTAAAATTCCACAAACCAATGAAGTTATAATTAAAATTTTAATTAAAACTAAATTATCTACCCCATGTTTTTTAAGAACTATTAATTCTTCTTTTTCAAATAAATTAACAAAAAACATTTGAGTTGAAATCAAAAAAATAAATGGAAATATTTCATAAAGTATTGAAGGAACATTTAGAAATGTAAGTAAAAAAGAGTATGAAATGCCAAGATCTAAATTTTTAAAAAATTTTATTTCTTCTAGTATATTAAGTAAAAAAGATAAAATAAGAAAGAGGCAACTAATTAAAAAAATATTTTTTAATAAAGATTTTATCAGGTACTGTTGATAAGTTTTAATAATCATAATTTTTTTTGAAATTAAATTTAAATTTTATAATTAAAAAAAAGTAGAAAACTAAACTCAATATAAATGGAGAAATTAAAAATAAATAACTACTTACATTAGAATACTTTATTAATTGAGGAGAAACTTCAGCCAAAATTATTGTTATTATCCCTAAGATGAAAATTGCAAGTCTAAATTTATTGTATTTAGTTTCTTCACTTGGTTTAAATATCAAACAGCTAGTTATCAGTGCAATTATTAATATATATATTGGACTAAACATTCTTTTAAAAGTTTCATTTAAAAATTCATTTATAGAATTCAAATCGCAAGTATAATTAGTTTTTGTATAAGATTGCCTATATTTAATAATTGAATTTATACATTGTAATAATTCATAACTATTTAATTCTTGTATTTTTGGAAAAGTAGTTGATTTAGTAGAGTACTTAGATAAATCTATTTCAAACTTTCCAAAAGAAAAAATGGTTGTTCTATTTTCTTTTAAATCAATAACTTTACCATTGAATAGTAAAAGAGAATATTTATTATTTTTTCTTAAAATTATTCCACTTTTTGCTGAAATTATTTGTGATTCATTTTTGCCTCTATCGTATTCTTTTAAAAAAATATTTTTTAGTATTCCATTATCTTCTTTTTTTTCTACAAATATAGTAAGATCAGATACAGTATCAATGAATTGTTTAGATTTTATGAGAGATGGTAAATAATCAATATTCGAGTCCCTAATATATGATCTAGCTAAATCTTGTGTTTTAGGAACTACTAGAAAATTTAACACTAATTGTAAAATTAAAAATAAAAAAGAAAATTTAATTAAATGATTTATAAATTCTATTTTTTTAATTCCATTTGTCCAAAAAATTAAAATTTCTTTATTATCCTCATATTTGGAAAAAATATAAAATAGCGATATAAAAAATACAAAAATTATTAATCTGCTAAATATTTTGGGCAAATTTAACAAAGAATACATAAAGTATACCTTGAAACTATGGCCATCCTCAGAAACAAAATCTAAAAAATTTACTGCCTGTATTACCCAAACAACCAATGTAATACTAAGGGCAGTGATTAAAAAAAATGAAGTTATATCTCCATAAATATTTCTAAATATCAATTTTTTCATTGAAATTTGCTTTTTTGATACATATATATTTTCAACTTATAATATAATAATTTTAAATGAACTTAAAAATAAACTACCTTTCGAAATTTAATGAAAATAAGTCAAATAATATTGCTGTTTTTTTAAAAAGTGAAACAAAAAGCAATGATTTGTTTAAAATTTTTGGAAAAGACAAACATATCGTTACTTCTATCGAAAAACTAAAAAAAAAAGAAAATTTTACAAAAAAGAAGGTTATTACCTCTATTGATATAGGTATAGAAAAAAAGATAATAGTAATCTGGGTAGATAATAAAATATCTTCAAATCAAGTAGTAGAGCTAGGTGCAAAGTTTTTTGATTTCTTAAAAAATAATATGATTAAAGATGTAATTTTGCACGGGCCATCTCTTATTAATGGTAGTAAAAAATTCAACATAGAAGAGTTTGTTCATGGAGCGCAGCTTAAGTCATATAAGTTTGATATATATAAAACTTCTAATAATAAAAATAAAAAAGATAAAGAATTTATATTAAATGTTTTTCAAAATAAAATTGAAAAGAATTTACAAATTAACCTAAACGCACTTTTAGAAGGAATAAATTTTTCTAGAGATTTAGTTTCTGAACCAGGAAATATCTTAACACCAGATGAATATGTAAAAAGATTACTTAAATTAAAAAAACATGGATTAAAAATTACAGTCTATGATGAGAAAAAATTAAAAAAGCTCGGAATGAATGCACTATTAGGTGTTGGGCAAGGTAGTGTATGTGGTTCGTATTTAGTTGCAATTGAATGGAATGGATTAAAAAATAATTCAAAACCATTAGCATTTGTTGGAAAAGGAGTTTGTTTTGATACAGGTGGAATTTCATTAAAGCCAGCAAAATTCATGGAAGAAATGACATATGATATGGCAGGATCAGCTGTTGTAGCAGGATTGATGAAAAATTTTGCACTAAGAAAAGCAAAAATAAATGCTGTAGGGGTTGTGGGGCTAGTTGAAAATATGCCAGGAGGAAATGCGCAAAGGCCCGGCGATATTGTAAAATCTTATAGTGGTAAAACAATTGAAATTTTAAATACTGATGCAGAAGGCAGATTAGTTTTAGCAGATGCTTTAACATTTACTGAAAAAAAATTTAAACCTAATTTTATCGTAGATTTAGCAACTCTAACCGGAGCAATAATTGTTTGTTTAGGAGGAGAATATGCAGGATTATTTTCAAATAACGACAATCTTTCAAAAAAAATAATTGATGCAGGTAATAAAGTAGATGAAAAAGTATGGAGGATGCCATTGCATAAAAATTATGACAAGTTAATGGACTCAAAAATTGCCGATGTTCAAAATATAAACTATTCGGGAGGAGCGGGGTCAATAACAGCAGCTCAATTTTTACAAAGATTTATAATTCACAAAACTCAATGGGCACATTTAGATATTGCCGGTATGGCTTTTTCAAAAAAAGCAGCAAACATTAATCCTGGAGGTGCAACAGGCTTTGGAGTAAGGCTTTTAAATAAATTAGTAGAAGAAAATTATGAATAATCTGGAACAAACATTATCAATAATTAAACCTGATGCAGTAGAGAGAAATTTATCTGAAGAAATTAAAAGTGAATTTGAAAAAAGTGGATTTAACATTTTGAAAGAAAAAAAAATTAAACTCGAAAAATCTGATGCGGAAAAATTTTATAAAGTACACCAAACTAAACCATTTTATAACGATTTATGTGATTATCTTTCATCAGGTCCTATAGTAGTAATGGCTCTTGAAAAAGAAAATGCTGTTGCAGATAATAGAAAATTAATGGGAGCGACTGATCCGAAGAATGCAGAATCAGGAACATTAAGGGAAAAATATGGTATTTCCATTGATAAAAATTCTGTTCATGGCTCAGATAGTGTTGAAAATGCTAAAATAGAGATTAATTTTTTCTTTAACGACTAGATAAAAATTTTACAATAGCCCTAGGATAGAGTTGATGTTCAAGCTTTAAAACCTTTTTTGCTAAACTATTTTCATTATCTTTCCTTAATATTTTAATTTTTTTTTGAAGGATAATTTTTCCTGAATCTAAACGACTATTTACCAAATGTACTGTACAACCAGTAAATTTTTCTTTATTTTCAATCACTCTCCTATGAGTATTCAATCCTTTATAGTTTGGAAGTAGAGAAGGATGAATATTCAAAATTTTTCCTTCAAATTTTAGTATAAATTTTTTTGAAAGTATTTTCATAAATCCAGCTAAACAAATTAATCGAATCTTATATTTTAATAAAGCACCTAAAAGTTTTTTTTCTGCTTTTAATTTATTTTTGTATATTACAACTATATTTTTTATATTATTGATTTTAGCATAATTTAGACCTTGGGCTTCTTTATTGTTAGATACAACTAAAACAATTTTAATTGGAGATAATTTTTTTTTTGTAAAATTTATTAAAGATTTTAAATTACTTCCTCTTCCAGAAATAAATACTGCAGCATTTAACTTACTTTTGCCAATGAATTTTGCCATCAATTTTAATTTTTTTTTCACCAGGAATGATTTTTCCAATTATATAAGGTTGATACTCTTTGGAAAAAAACTTTTTGACTTTATTTAAATTTTTATAATTTATTATTAAACAAAAACCTACACCACAATTAAATGTTTTTATCATTTCATAATCATCCACGCCTTGATTTTTTATCCAATTAAATATTGATCGAGTTTTTATATTATTTAAATTAATATATGCACATAAACCTTTTGGTATTACTCTTTTAATATTATCTTCTAAACCACCACCAGTTATATTCGCGCATCCATTCAGTAAATTATTTTTTATTAAATTTAACACTTCTTTTACATAAATTTTTGTTGGCTTTAAAATTTCTTTTTTTAAAAATTTATTTTTAAGTATATTTATTTTTTTTTTTTTTAAAATATGCCTTACTAAAGAAAAGCCATTAGAGTGCAGACCGCTTGAAGGCACAGCAAGAATTAAATTATTCTTTTTTATTTTATGTTTATATAAAATTTTTTTTTTCTCTACTATGCCAGCAGAGAAACCAGCAATATCAAATTTACCTTTTGAATATGTACTAGGCATTTCTGCCGTTTCTCCTCCAACTAGCTCACAATCTGAAATCTTACATCCTTTAACAACGCCTTTTAAAAGCGACTTTAATTTTTTTAAATCAATTTTGTTTATAGAAATATAATCCAAGAATATCATTGGCTTTGCTCCTTGGACTATCAGATCATTTACACACATTGCAACTAGATCAATTCCAATTGTGTCATATTTTTTTAAAATGTTAGCGATTTCAATTTTTGTACCCACACCATCTGTACTTGCAACTATTTGTGGGCTCTGAAATGTTTTAGGAATATTTGTTACCGAACCAAAACTACCAATATTATTATATTTGCTATTTTGTTTCGTTTTTTTAGAGTTTAAAGATATGAATTTGACAAATTTATCGGCCTCTTTAATGTTAACTCCACTTTTTTTGTATGTTAGACTACTCCTATTCATTTTCATTGTTTTTACTTATGTTCCAAAAAAAAAAAATTACACGATTTAGACTGTATATATTTTTTCTGTTATTCGTTCTATTTTTTATTAAGTTTTCCACAACTTCTGTTTATGCGAATACCTATAAAATAATTGATTTAGAAATATCTGAATCTTACGACCTAAATTTTAATAAACAAAATGTTATTGATAGTGCATTTCAGATGGCATTTAAAGAATTAATAGCAAAAATAACAATTTCTGAAGATAAAAAAAATTTAAACAGCACAAATTTAAAACTAATAAAAAGCTTGGTTGATTCTTTTACAATTGTTGATGAAAAATTTATAGAAAACAAATATTTTGCTAAATTTGATGTAGATTTTAATAAAAAAAAAGTTCTAAATTTTTTAGAAAGAGAAAATATTTTTCCATCAATTCCGAAAGAAAAAAATTTATTTTTAATGCCAATTTTAATTGATATTGAAAAAAAACAAATTAAACTTTTTAGTGAAAATCCATTTTATTTAAATTGGAACAATAAAAATGAAAAACATTATCTGTTAAAATATATTTTACCCAATGAAGATTTAGAGGACATTAATATTTTAAAAAAAAATATTAATAATATTGAAGATTATGATTTTAGTGAAATTATATCAAAATATGATCTCAAAGATTATATAATTATTATTTTTTTTAAAAATGAAAATCAGTTAAGAACACTTTCAAAGTTGAATTTAAACAAAAACTTAATTTTTACAAACCAAATTTTTTTAAAGGTAAGTTTTGATAAAAAAGAATCTTTGGAAAAAATAATTAAAACTTTAAAAACAGATTATGAAAATCAATGGAAAAAAATAAACCAAATAAATACTTCTATTAAATTATCTTTAACACTTTCTTTAAATTCGCAAAATTATGATTTAATTAAAAAATTCGAAAAAGAGCTATCAAATTTAGATTTAGTTTCAAATTATTATATTGATAACTTTTCTAGTCAAATGACAATTTATAAAATAATTTATAATGGTACCCCAGATAAATTTATTCAAGAAATTGAAAACAATGGCTTAAAATTAGATACTTCTTTCAGAATTTGGAGAATTCGATGAAAGATTTAAATCAATTACTACTTAATTTTAATTACAATCAAAATTTTAACTATGATGATTTTTTTGTTAGTAAAAGCAATTATTTTGCCTTTGAGTTAATTGAAAAATGGCCTTATTGGGAAAAAAATATTTTAAATATATACGGAGAAAAATTTAGCGGAAAATCACACCTTGCAAATATTTTTTATAAAAAAAATAAAGGTAAAAAAATATCAGAAAATCAGTTAAACGATGAAATTTTTAAAGAATTAAGACTGCATGAAAACATTATATTAGATGATTTTAATAATAAAACAAATGAAAGATTGTTATACTCGTTGTTCAATCTCGTAGATAATAATAACAAATATTTATTAATTAATTCTTTAAATCCAATCAATGAAATGAATTTTAATTTAGATGATCTAAAATCCAGATCTAAGAATTGTCTTTTTGCCAAAATCGAAAATCCAGATGATGAATTAATGTTTGCAATTATTTTGAAAAGTTTTTCTGATAGACAGATTGCTATAGATAAAAAACTTATTGATTTTATAATCAAAAGAATTGATAGATCGTATGGTAAAATATCTGATTTTATATATAAGATTGATGAATTAAGTTTAAGAAAAAAGAAACCAATAGATTTTAAAACAATAAAGGAAATTTTAAAGGTATAATTTGAACAAATACAGAACACATACATGTGGTGAACTAACAAAGGATCACAAAAATAAAGAAATATCATTATCAGGCTGGATAAATAAAAAACGTGATCATGGAAATCTTTTATTTGTAGATTTAAGAGATAATTATGGGATCACACAATGTGTTATTCAAAAAAGTAATTCTAATTTTAGTCAATTAGAAAAATTACCTTTAGAAACAGTTGTTAAAATTAATGGAAAAGTAGTTGCAAGAAGTACAGATACTATAAATCTAGAAATAAAAACTGGAGAAATTGAAATATCTATATCATCTTTTGAAGTATTGGGTTTTACAAAAGAACTACCTCTTCCAGTTTTTAGTGATCAAGAATATTCAGAAGAGATTAGACTTAAATATAGATTTTTAGATCTGAGAAGAAAAAAAATTCATCAAAACATTATTTTAAGATCTAAAGTAATTTCTTTTATTAGATCTGAAATGGAGAAATTAGGTTTTCTTGAATTTCAAACACCTATTTTAACTTCATCAAGTCCTGAAGGAGCTCGAGATTTTTTAGTACCTAGTAGGCTAAACCCAGGAAAATTTTATGCTCTTCCTCAAGCGCCCCAACAATTTAAGCAACTAATAATGACTGCGGGATTTGACAAATATTTTCAAATAGCACCATGTTTTAGAGATGAAGATGCAAGAGCTGATAGAAGTCCAGGTGAATTTTACCAGCTTGATCTTGAGATGTCTTTCGTAGAACAAGAAGATGTTTTTGAAGTTGTGGAGAAATTAATGATTAACCTTTTTAAAAAATTTTCAACTAAAAAAAAGATTTATGAAAAGTTTCCAAGGATAAAATTTTCAGACGCTATGATGAAATATGGAACAGATAAACCTGATTTAAGAAACCCTCTTTTGATAAATGATATAACTGATATATTCAAGAGAAGCGATGTTAAGTTTGAAATATTTAAAAAATTAATAAAATCTGGATCAATAGTTAGAGCTATAGTTGTAAAAAATACCAAAGGAAAGCCAAGAAGTTTTTTTGACAACATTGATAATTGGGCCAAAGAACAAGGAGCATCTGGCCTTGCTTATTTTACTATAGAAAAAGATAAAGAAATAATTGGAAAAGGACCAGTAGGAAAATTTTTTGCAAGCGGCGCTATCAAAGAAATTATGAAATTAACTTCTGCAGAAGTAGGGGATAGTATTTTTCTATCTTGTGGAAATATACTTGATGTTCAAAAAATACTTTCCCAGGCAAGACATAAAATAGCTAGTGATTTAAATTTAATTGATAAAAACTCCTTTGCATTTTGTTGGGTTGTTGATTATCCAATGTTTGAGAAAGATGAATTAACAAAAAAAATAAAATTTAGTCACAACCCTTTTTCTATGCCTCAAGGAAATGTTAATAATCTAGACTTATCAAAACCATTAGAATTAAAAGCCTACCAATATGATATTGTATGTAATGGTGTAGAATTATCATCTGGTGCAATTAGAAACCATATTCCAGAATTAATGTATAAATTATTTGCTATAGCAGGATACAATAAAAAAATAGTTAATGAAAAATTCAAAGGAATAATTAGTGCGTTAAGTTATGGAGCACCTCCACATGGAGGCATAGCACCAGGAATTGATCGTATAGTGATGTTGTTAGCCGAAGAAAAGAATATTAGGGAAGTAATAATGTTTCCTATGAATCAAAACGCCCAAGATTTATTGATGAATGCACCATCTGATGTTAGTGATGAGCAACTTAAAGAATTGAATTTAGCTATAAAAAAAAAGTAGAGATTTATTTTTTTCCCTTTAAGTTTATTCTAATATCAGATAAATCAACTAGCTTTTTTTTGTAATTATTTCTTATGAACCCTTTACTAGTTATGTTTTTTACCATTTTCAAAAATTGGTTTTGATCATCGGAAATTTCATCAGATTTTTCATCTACGAGTTTATCTGAACCTCCAATTGAAGGTGTGTGAGCTAGATCTTCTCTATTTAAATAAGAAATTGCCAATTCTCTAAAAATATAATCTAGAATCGATGTTGCACTTAAAATTCTATCATTACCATGCACTTTGCCAGATGGCTCAAATTTAGTACTAACATAAGCGTTAACAAATTCATCTAATGGTACTCCATATTGTAGTCCAAGTGAAATTGCGATAGCGAAATTGTTCATTAGAGCTTTTACTAACTCTCCTTCTTTACTAGTATCTATGAAAATCTCTCCTATTTTACCATCCTCATATTCGCCAGTGTGCAAATATACTTTATGATTTCCAATGGTAGCTTTTTGGATATAACCCTTACGTCTGTCGGGCATGCTAAATCTTTTACTGGCACTGTCATTTAAGTTTTTTACAAAATATTGATTGTTTTTTGAAACTGTTTTTGAATTGTTTTGAGGAATTATATCTATTTTTTTTAACTCTTTGTCAGCGTTTGCATCTAAAACTTTAGCTTCAAGATTCTTTGTTTTTCTATTATCTAATTTAATATCCAATATTTCAAACTTTCCGTCATCTCTTTTCTCTAAATTTTTTAGCTCAGCTTCATTTATGTCATCTAAATAATGACTTACCTTGAAAGTGCAGTTGTAATAAGTTTCTACTAAGTATTTTGCCATAGTTTACCTTAAATATTGTTTTTTGAGTCTTTAAATAAATATTGTATATATAAATAAAAATTTTAGTCTAATCTATTTTTTACAATTTTAAATTGAATATTTATTAAATATTTATGTTGACATTAATTAAAGAAATTTTCACATGGTGGAATCGTCAGACATTTGGCACAAGACTTCAAACTTTGTTATTTGGAAAACTTGTTGGACAAGATAATTTTGGCAATAAATATTATCAAAGTAAGAATGGCAAGAGATGGATAATCTACAAAGATGAAGTTGATGCATCAAAAATTCCTAACGAATGGTATTCCTGGATACATTTTACAAACAATAAAATTGAAAACTTGCATGAACTAAGAAAATTTGATTGGCAAAAACCTCATCAACCCAATCTAACAGGAACAAAAAAAGGTTATCATCCCAAACAAAATAATAATGCTGTTAAAAAAAAATACAACACTTGGAAAAATTAAATTAACTAAAATATTATTTTATCTTCTTATTTTTTTTTATTTTACTTTAAATACATATGCTTCTCAAAATAATAAAAATCTTAAAGGTAATTTTGTTGAAATTAAAATTTTAGACAAAGTCAGTTCAAAAAATAGCGAGTTGACTTTAAAAATTGGTGAGGAGACAAAATTTGAAAATTTACTAATAAAATCACTTAAGTGTAAAAATTCAGAATTTGATGATAATCCAGAAGTAACAGCTTATCTACAAGTTATAGATATAACATCAACGGACAATGATAAAGTTTTTGTTTTTAATGGTTGGGCATTTTCCTCAAGTCCTTCATTAAGACCTTTTGACCATCCTGTATATGATATTTGGTTAACTAGATGTTACTAAATTTAAATTATTTTTTCTTGATCAAGCCAAGTAACATTAAAATTCGAGTCTATAAATTTTTTATGATTTAATAATTTTTTATGTAAATCAATAGTTGTTGTAATTCCTTCAATAACGAATTCATCTAAAGATCTTCTCATTCTTTGAATTGCTTCAGTTCTATTCCTGCCATGACATATTAATTTGCAAATCATACTGTCATAATAAGGTGTTACTTTATATCCTTGATAAACTGCACCATCAACTCTGGTTCTAAAACCAGAAGGTAGATGACACATTTCAATTGTTCCAGGAGAAGGTTGAAAATTTTTACTTGGATCTTCGGCATTTATTCTACATTCTATTGCATGACCTCGTGGACTAATATCTTCCTGTTTAAGAGCAGTTTCTCCAGTAAAGGCAATATAAATCTGTTCTTTTATAATATCTATGCCGGTGACGACTTCAGTTACAGGATGTTCCACTTGAACTCTAGTATTCATTTCAAGGAAATAAAATTTACCGTCTTCATAAATAAATTCTACTGTACCAGCTCCTTCGTATCCAATTTTAGTTACCATATTTACTGTTTTTTCAAACAAATCTTTTCTTATTTCATCATTTAAAATTGGACTTGGAGTTTCCTCTATTAACTTTTGATGCCTTCTCTGAACCGAGCAATCTCTTTCATGTAAATGCACAGTTCTATTTTTTCCTGATAGAACTTGAATTTCTATATGTCTAGGGTTTTGAAAAAATTTTTCAATATATATCTCATCATTTCCAAAATATTTTTTTGCTTCAGATTTAGCCATTGCAAATAATTCTTCAAACTCAGTTTCTTTATGAACTATTTTTATTCCTTTACCACCTCCACCGCCAGCAGCTTTTATTAAAACAGGAAAGCCAATTTTATTACAAATTTCTTCAGCATCTTTTTGGCTTGCTACTCCATTTTCTGATCCTTCAATTACAGGTAATCCATGTTCTTTTGCAATTTTTTTTGCTTGTATTTTATCTCCCATCATTTTGATTAATTTTGAAGACGGTCCTATAAATTTAATATTATTATCTTCTAAAATTTTTGCGAAATTAGAGTTTTCAGATAAAAAACCATATCCAGGATGAACTGCTTCAGCATTAGTTAGTTCAATTGTTGACATAATAGCTGGAATATTTAGATAACTACTTGCTGGATTGTGAGAACCAATGCAAACACTTTCATCTGCTAATCTTACATGCATGCTATCTCTATCTACATCAGAATGTATAGCAACAGTCGATATGCCCCATTCTTTACATGCTCTAATTATTCTAACCGCAATTTCTCCGCGATTGGCAATTAATATTTTTTTAAACATTACTCGAGAACGATAAGTTTTTGACCAAACTCGACTGGTTGACCATCTTCAACACAAATTTCTTTAACAACACCATCTGATGTAGAAGTAACATGATTCATTGTTTTCATAGCCTCAACTATCATTACACTGTCACCTTTTTTAATTTTTTTACCAACCTCAACAAATTTTTTTGCTCCCGGTTCTCGAGCAAGATATACAGTTCCAACTATAGGACTTTTTATAACTATTTTAGAGACATCAATTTCTTCTGCGACCGGATCATCAATATTAACAAAGTCATTATCTTTTAATGATTTTTTTAGATCTTCTAAAACCTCTATTAGTTTTCTTATTATCTTTTTATCTATTTCCATTTTTTAG
>DTVC01000004.1 GCA_012963775.1 Candidatus Pelagibacter sp.
ATTCTGAACCTTATATAAATACATTAGGATCTTTATCAGGAAATCATGCAGTTCAGCATGCTAAAGCCGGATTAAAAGCAATTTATCTAAGTGGCTGGCAGGTTGCAGCCGATGCTAATAGTGCAGGAGAAATGTATCCTGACCAAAGCTTATATCCATATGATAGTGCTCCAAAATTAGTTGAAGCTATGAATAATGCATTAATTAGAGCAGATCAAATTCAACATATGGAACTTATGGATGGTAAAATAAAAAAAAAAGATATAGTAGATTATATGTTGCCAATAGTTGCTGACGGAGAAGCAGGATTTGGAGGACCACTAAATGTGTTTGAACTTACAAAAAAGTTTATTAAAGCAGGTGCTGGCGGCGTTCATTTTGAAGACCAATTAGCAAGTGAAAAAAAATGTGGTCATATGGGAGGAAAAGTTCTAGTTCCAACAGGAACGATGATAAAAAATTTAAAAGCCGCACGTTTAGCTGCTGATATAGCGGACATACCTCTAATAATTTTAGCAAGAACAGATGCTAATGCTGCAAAATTAATTACAAATGATCATGATGAAAATGATAAACCATTTTTAACAGGAGAAAGATCTCCAGAAGGATTCTTTTATGTTAAACATGGAATTGAGCAGGCAATCTCAAGGGGTTTAGCTTATGCACCATATTCAGATTTGATATGGTGTGAAACTGCCACACCTAATCTTGCAGAAGCTAAAAAATTTGCTGATGCAATTCATAAAAAATTTCCAGGAAAAATTCTTGCTTACAATTGTTCACCATCATTTAATTGGAAAAAACATTTATCAGATGAAGAAATTGCTTCTTTTCAAGTAAAAATTGCAGAAATGGGTTATAAGTTTCAATTTATAACTCTTGCTGGTTTTCATGCTCAGAATATTGCAATATTTGAACTAGCAGAAGAATATAAATTAAAAGGAATGACAGCCTACTCAAAAATACAAGAGCAAGAATTTGCAAGAGAAAAAGATGGATATACAAGTGTTAAACATCAAAGAGAAGTTGGAACATCTTACTTTGATGCAGTTTCTAATACAATAAGTTCTGGAAAAAGTTCTACGACTGCTATGAAAGGTTCAACAGAAGACGAACAGTTTTAAGCTTTTAATTTTTGGATTTGACTCCATGCTGAATTAATTGCTCTCATTTTTTTTTTACTTTCATCTATTACTTCTATAGGTATACCTTTACTTATCAATAAATCAGGGTGATGTTCTTTACTTAATTTAAGGTAACGTTTTCTAATAGTTTGTATATCATCATCTGGTTTACTATTTAACATTATATACGGATTTAATTTATCTGATCCTTTTCTACTTTCCTGTATTGATTGAAACTGTTGATCTGATAAACCAAATATTTGAGCAATATGTTGGATCATATTGAGTTCTGATGCACTGACATTTCCGTCAGATTCTGCAATATAAAAAAGAATATTAATTACCTCATCTAATACTGCTGGATTTTTTTTATAAATTTGTCCTATCTGCTGAGCATATGGTTCATAACCAGTACTTTCATCTTTAGCTTTGTTAAATATTTTACCAACCTGGTCAATTTCACTATCAGGAATTTTTAATTTATCTTTAATGGCCACTAATTCCTCTTTAGATACTTGACCATCTGCCTTAGCAAGTTTTGCGGTTAATACAATTAACGAAATTACAAACATTTGTTGTGGATGTGCAAATGATTGGAATCCTCTAGATCTTGCTCTTGAAATTTTTCCTCCAATTAGTGACCCCAGGAGCAGACCCAAAGGCCCTCCCAATGAGAAACCAATCATACCACCAATTAAACTTCCCCAAATAGACATAAATTAATTATTCAAAATTTTTTAACCTATATTCCCATTTGCCCATTTTTAAATAGGCAACTCTTAATATTAAATTATTTTCCGAATTAAACCATATATCAAAATCTAATTTTTTATCATTTGGTAGACTTTCATCTTTAGATTTTAATTTAAAATGATCCACTGAATAATTTTTTCCATAAAGAGTGATATTTTCTTTTCCAATAAAAGTTACTACTTGATCTTTTATGCTTCCAGAAAGAGGACTAATTTGGCAGTTTGTCTTTAAAATTTTATGATTCCACCAACTTCCTATAACACAATCTGCACTAGCATCTCCTTTATATGAAGATCCATCTATAATTAATTTTTTTGATGATAGATTATAATTTAAATTTACATACTTTTCTTTATCATTTTGAAAAGTGTTTGATTTAAAATAAATTAATTCATTATTCTCGTACCCTTCTATAGTTTCACTGGAAACTGAAAATACACTAACTCCAAATAGTTCAACTTTAAATTTAGTGTAATTTTTTACTGTCATTTTATCATTGCCATGATCAAAAAAGTAATTGCTGTAACCAATTACTTCGCCATTTCTTAAAACTTCCATCTCAATTTTTTTTATACCTTTCAAGTGTTCGGTATGAGAATGAGCTTGAAATGCAAAAATTATTAATAATAAAATGTAAATATATTTATTCATTTAATTGGAATTTAGGTTATGCAATATATAAATACTATTTAAAAAAAATGTTTTTAACTATTAAAAAAATTCCAAAAACTTATTGGAGTTCAGAAAAACCGCTCAATTTTAAGCCAAAGATTTCCACTTTTTTATTCCTATGCTTGGGATTGACGTTTTTTGGACTGGGAGAAGGATTATTATTGGTATCTTCAACTGGTGCCTCGCCTTGGAGCGTTCTTGCTCAAGGTATTTCATTAAATATAGATTTTTCTATAGGTGTTGTTACATTTTTTGTAAGTCTTGGGGCATTATCATTTTGGGTATTTCTAGATGAAAAACCAGGTATTGGGACAATGCTAAATATTTTAATAATTGCAGTAATGATTGATATTTCAATTTTTTTTGTAGAAACACCTTCAAATTTTTTAAGTCAGTTAATTATGGCTATTATAGCAGTATTACTGGTGGGACTTGGCAGTGGATTTTATTTAATTGCTAATTTAGGCCCCGGGCCAAGAGACGGTTTAATGATAGGACTTCAAAGAAAAACAAATTTACCAATTGCTTTAATCAGAGCTTCACTGGAGATATCAGTTGTAACTATTGGTTGGTATTTGGGCGGAAATGTAGGAATTGGAACGTTGTTATTTGCTTTTGGAGTTGGGCCTACCGTTGCATTAGGGTTATATTTGGTAAATAAAAAATTTTCCTAAGAACATTGTTAGGAAGAAATAAAAAAAACGCCAGAATGAATTTTGATCAAATAATTCCTATAATCTACTTAATTGGAGTGTTGATATTAGTACTGCCTAGTTTTTTACAATCAAATTCTAAACTAAAACAACTTCTTGC
>DTVC01000005.1 GCA_012963775.1 Candidatus Pelagibacter sp.
CAATATCTATAGGACTTGGTAAATAATCTACAACAGCATCAAGAAGTGGTTGTACACCTTTATTTTTAAAAGCAGATCCGGTTAAAACTGGAACAAAATCAAATTTTAAACATCCTTTTCTGATACATTTTATTATGTTTTTTTCAGAAATCTCTTTGCCATTTAAATAGTCTTCCATTAGTTTTTCATCTTGTTCAACTGCTAATTCTAATAATTCTTTACGATATTTATTCGCACTTTCTTTTAAATCTTCTGGAATATCTTTAGTTTCAAACTCTGCACCTAAAGTTTCATCTTTCCATATAATTGCTTTCATTTTTATTAAATCAACAACTCCTTTAAATGAAGCTTCAATGCCTACTGGAATTTGCGTTACTAAAGGCTTAGACCCTAATCTATCTTTGATCATATCTACACACATTAAGAAATTAGCACCTGTTCTATCTAACTTGTTCACAAAACAAATTCTTGGAACTTTGTATTTATCAGCTTGTCTCCAAACTGTTTCTGATTGTGGCTCAACTCCAGCTACTCCATCAAAAATAGCTACAGCTCCATCAAGAACTTTTAAAGATCTTTCAACCTCAATTGTAAAATCTACGTGGCCTGGTGTATCTATGATGTTAATTCGATGATCCCTCCAAAAACAAGTGGTTGCTGCAGAAGTTATTGTTATGCCCCTTTCTTGTTCTTGCTCCATCCAATCCATTGTTGCGGCACCATCATGAACTTCACCAATTTTATGACTCTTACCAGTGTAATACAAAATTCTTTCTGTTGTTGTGGTCTTGCCAGCATCAATATGCGCCATGATACCAATGTTTCTATATTTATCTAATTGATGTGTTCTTGGCATAAATATTACCACCTAAAATGTGCAAAAGCTTTATTAGACTCTGCCATTTTGTGAGTATCTTCTTTTTTTTTAACTGCTGATCCTCTACGTTGATAAGCATCATAAATTTCATTAAAAATTTTATCCGACATTTTTTTGTCTTTTCTTTTTCTTGAAGCATCAATTAACCATCTTAAAGCAAGCGCTTGTGATCTTTTTGATTTTACTTCTACTGGCACCTGATAAGTTGCTCCACCTACTCGTCTAGATCTTACTTCTACAGTTGGTCTTATATTATTTATTGCTTCATTAAAAATAGTCAGTGGTTCTTCTTTGGCTTTTGATTTAATTTTTTCAATTGCATCATATACAATTTTCTCAGCAATTGTTTTTTTACCATCAAACATGATTGAATTAATTAATTTCGTAATTATTGTTGATTTATATTTTTGGTCAACTAGAGGAATTTTTTTTGGAGCTCTTCTTTTTCTGGACATGCTTATTTACCTTTTTTTGCCCCATATTTTGAACGCCGTTGTTTACGCGCTGTAACAGCTTGAGCATCAAGATTCCCTCTTAAAATATGATATCTTACACCAGGAAGATCTTTTACTCTTCCTCCTCGAATTAATACTACAGAGTGTTCTTGTAAGTTATGTCCCTCACCTGGAATATATGAAGTAACTTCGTGACCATTTGACAATCTTACCCTTGCAACTTTTCTTAGCGCTGAGTTTGGTTTTTTTGGTGTAGTTGTATAAACTTTAATACAAACCCCTCTTTTTTGAGGAGATTTTTCAAGAGCAGGTACTTTGTCTCTTGATTTGGGTCTAATTCTCTTTTTTTTTACTAACTGGTTAATTGTTGGCATAATTTTATTTAATTAATTTTATTTTTGATGAAAATAACTGACAGTAATGACGTGTGGCAGCGTTTAGTACTCAAGTACTACATTCCAACCAAAAACATCGCCAAAATACTATAGAAATCTATTTTGTCAAATTAAAAGACCTTAAAAAAAAGCTTTTTTTTATTGATTTACTTGAGTTTCCGGAGACTCTAATTTTTCCTGCTCAGTTATAAATTTATTGTCATCTTCTAAGGCTTTTTTATTCCAATTGATCTTAACTGCACCTGTGCCAGCAGGAACTAATCTTCCCACTATAACGTTCTCTTTTAAACCTACTAATTTATCTACTTTACCTTTTATTGCAGCATCTGTTAACACTCTTGTAGTTTCTTGGAAAGAGGCAGCTGATATAAAGGACTCTGTTTGTAAAGAAGCTTTAGTTATACCCATTAAAACTCTCTCGCCTTTTGCTGGTTTTTTACTCTCAGATTTTAATTTTTCATTTATATTTTCAAATTTTATTCTATCTATAATTTCTCCTGGCAACAAACTTGAGTCTCCCGATTCTTTAACTTCAATTTTTTTCAACATTTGTCTTAAAATTACCTCAATATGCTTATCATTAATAATTACTCCTTGTAATCTATAAACTTCTTGCACTTGATTAACAAAATAATCTGTTAATTCTTTGATACCTAAAATTCTTAAAATATCATGAGGTAAAGGTTGACCATCTAATAGATATTCACCTTTTTTAATTTTTTCACCTTGGTTAAAATTAATATGTTTGCCTTTAGGTATTAAATAATTTGATGACACGTCATTCTCAGAAACAATTGAAATTCTTTGTTTGCCTCTTACTTCTTTACCGAAAACTACTTTTCCATCATTTTCGGCGATGATAGCGCTATCTTTTGCTTTTCTAGCTTCAAATAATTCAGCAACTCTTGGTAGCCCTCCAGTAATATCTTTTGTTTTAGAAGTTTCTTTAGGTAATCTTGCTATAACATCGCCAGCAAATATTTTTTGTCCATCTTGAACAGATAAAATAGAATCAGGAACTAAATAATATCTAGCTTCGTTATCATCAGCTTTTTTAATTACATTACCTTTTTCATCACGTAATGTTATTCTTGGTTTTAGATCTGTATTTTTAGATTGTGTTTTCCAATCAACAACTGCTTTTGTTGATATTCCTGTAGCATCATCTAAAGTTTCAGCTAAAGAAACACCATTGATTAAATCAACATAATTTACAATCCCACTTTTTTCTGCAATCACAGGTGTTGTATAAGGATCCCATTCACAAATTTTAGTATTCTTTTTAATTTTGTCTCCATTTTGGAAAATTAATTTTGAACCATATGGAATTTTATACACTGCTATTTGTAAACCATTATCATCTTCTATTGATAGCTGTGTATTCCTTCCCATAACAACCAAATTTTTCTTAGAGTCTTCTAATAAATTTGTATTAATAATTTTTAAAGTTCCCTCAGATTTTGTAACAATTTGAGATTCTTGTTTAATTGAGGCAGTTCCTCCAATGTGGAATGTTCTCATTGTTAACTGTGTTCCAGGTTCACCTATAGACTGCGCTGAAATCATTCCTATTGCTTCCCCAACATGTACCATATTACCTCTTGATAAATCTCTACCATAACATGTCGCGCACACTCCTTCTTTCAAGCTACATGTAATTACTGAATACACATTTATTAATTTAACTCCTGCAGCATCAATTTTTTCACATACTGCTTCGTCTATGATTTCATCTTTATTTAGAATTGATTCGCCTGTTATAGGATTTTTAATATCTGTAGCTGTAACTCTGCCTAATACTCTTTCTGATAGACTAACAATAACATTCCCTCCTTCAATAATTTCCGATAGTTTGATGTTACCTGGTTTGTCACATTTTTGCTTAGCAATTGTTAAATCTTGAGCAACATCACAAAGTCGTCTTGTTAAATATCCTGAATTAGCTGTTTTTAAAGCAGTATCAGCCAAACCTTTTCTTGCTCCATGTGTTGAATTAAAATATTCCAAGGCTGTTAGACCTTCTTTGAAATTTGATGTGATTGGTGACTCTATAATTTCACCAGAAGGTTTAGCTATTAAACCTCTCATTCCTGCTAATTGTTTCATTTGGGCAGCAGATCCTCTTGCGCCACTATCAGCCATCATAAATACAGAGTTAATTTTTAACCCATCTTTAGTAACTTCAGTTGCAGAAATTCCTTTCATCATTTCTGTAGCTACTCGATCAGTACATTTTGACCATGCGTCTACAACTTTATTATATTTTTCACCTCTTGTAATAAGACCTTCTGCATATTGATCTTCATAGCCAGATATCAATTTTTTAGTTTCATCAATTAGTTGTTGTTTGTTTTCAGGAATAACTAGATCATCTTTACCAAAAGAAATTCCAGCTTTAAAAGCATGTTTAAATCCTAGATCTTTCAATTTATCGCAAAAAATAACAGTAGCTTTTTGTCCGCTAAATCTAAACACATGGTCAATAATCTCTGAAACTATTTTTTTTGGTAAAAGTCTATCAACTAAAAAAAATTTGTTGTTAACATTTTTTGGCAAAAGATTTGCTAAAATAAATCTTCCTGCTGTACTTGTATATTTTTCAAATTTAATATTTCCTTTTTCATCTACTGTTTCAAATCTTGAAACAATTCTCGAATGAACTTTAATTTGATCAATTTCAAGAGCGGATTCAATTTCAGAATTATTTACAAAGTATCCTTCTACTTTATCTGTTTGGTAAGGTGCTTGAGAGAGATAATAAATGCCAAGAATCATATCCTGACTTGGAACTATTATTGGTTTTCCATTTGATGGACTTAAAATATTATTTGTTGACATCATTAAAACTCTAGCTTCTAATTGAGCTTCTAAACTTAATGGAATATGTACTGCCATTTGATCTCCATCAAAATCTGCATTAAATGCAGCACACGTTAAAGGATGAAGTTCAATTGCATCTCCTTCAATTAATTTTGGTTCAAATGCTTGGACACCTAATCTATGTAGTGTTGGAGCTCTATTTAATAGTACTGGATGTTCCCTAACAATTAATTCTAAAGCTTCCCAAACCTCATCTCTTTCCATTTCAACTAATTTTTTTGCTTGCTTAATTGTAGTCGCTAATCCTAATTTATTTAATCTTGCATATAAAAATGGTTTAAATAATTCTAAGGCCATCTTTTTTGGTAAACCACACTCATGTAACTTTAGATCAGGCCCCACAACTATTACAGATCTTCCAGAATAATCGACACGTTTTCCTAATAAGTTTTGTCTAAATCTTCCTTGTTTACCTTTAAGCATTTCAGCTAAAGATTTTAGTGGTCTTTTCCCTGTTCCAGTAATTACTCTTCCTCTTCGTCCGTTATCAAATAGTGCATCAACGGACTCCTGTAACATTCTTTTTTCATTACGAACAATAATATCCGGAGCTTTTAAATCAATTAATCTTCTTAATCGGTTATTTCTATTAATCACTCTTCGATATAAATCATTAAGATCTGATGTTGCAAATCTTCCTCCATCAAGTGGTACTAAAGGTCTTAGTTCGGGTGGAATAACTGGTATAGTTGTCAAAATCATCCATTCAGGTTTATTTCCACTTTCAATAAATGACTCTATTAACTTTAATCTTTTAATAGCTCTTTCTTCAGCAACTTTAGACTTAGTTTCATTTATTGTTCTAATTAAAATTGCTCTTTCTTCTTTTAAATTCATTGATTTTAAAATTTCTAGAACTGCCTCAGCACCTATGCCAACAGTAAATGCTTCTTCGCCGTATTCGTTTTGATATTTAATTAATTCTTCTTCCGTTAATGTTTGATTTTTCTTAAGTCCAGTTAAACCAGGTTCTATAACTATAAAACTTTCAAAATATAAGATTCTTTCTACCTCCTTTAATTTCATATCTATTGCTAAAGAAATTCTGCTTGGTAAAGATTTTAAAAACCAAATATGAGCAACTGGTGTAGCTAGGTTAATATGTCCCATTCTTTCTCTACGAACATTTGATTTTGTAATTTCAACACCACATTTTTCACAAATAATTCCTCTAAATTTCATTCGTTTATATTTCCCGCATAAACATTCATAATCTTTAATTGGGCCAAAAATTCTAGCGCAAAATAAACCGTCTTTTTCTGGTCTAAAAGTTCTGTAATTAATTGTTTCTGGTTTTTTTATCTCTCCATAGGTCCAAGATTTAATTTTTTCAGGACTAGCCAATGTTATTTTAATACTATCAAAATTTTGAGCTTCTGAAATCTCAGAACTTTTAAACAAATCTGTTAATTCTTTTTTCATATTTAATTTAGCTCTATATTCAGTGCTAATGATTTAATTTCTTTAACTAATACGTTGAATGACTCTGGTATTCCAGACTCAAAATTTTCTTCACCTTTAACAATAGTTTCATAAACTTTAACTCTACCCGCTACATCATCAGATTTTACAGTAAGTATTTCTTGAAGAGTGTATGATGCTCCATAAGCTTCAAGAGCCCAAACTTCCATTTCGCCAAATCTTTGACCACCTAATTGAGCTTTTCCACCAAGAGGCTGCTGAGTAACCAAACTGTAAGGACCAGTAGATCTAGCATGAATTTTGTCTTCTACTAAGTGATGTAATTTCAACATATAAATAGTTCCTATTGTAACAGGTCTGTCAAATTTTTTACCTGATGTTCCATCCCATAAAAAGGTTTGCCCAGAATTTGGTAAGTTTGCTAGGTCTAACATTTTAGTTACATTCTGCTCTTTCGCCCCATCAAAAACAGGAGTGGCAATTGGAATTCCATTTTTAATATTTTCACATAAATCTACAAATTCTGATGAAGAAAGTTTTTCTATTTTTTCCTCAAATACTTCTTTTCCGTATACTGATTTTAAAAACGAAGAAATTTTTTCTGTTTTATTTATTATTTTTTGATTTTCATTAATTAATTTCTTCAATGTTTCACCTAACTCAGTACATGACCATCCTAAATGAGTTTCTAAAATTTGACCTACATTCATACGACTTGGCACTCCTAAAGGATTTAATACAATATCAACCGGCTTGCCATTTTCTTGATAAGGCATATCTTCAACGGGTACAATTTTACTCACAACCCCCTTATTTCCATGTCTGCCTGACATTTTATCTCCAGGTCTTAGTCTTCTCTTAATAGCAACAAAGACTTTTACCATTTTCATTACACTTGGTAATAAATCGTCACCTTGTCTAATTTTTAATACTTTATCCTCAAATCTTTCTTGGATATCTTTTTTGGCTGAATTATATTGATCTTTTAATTGTGAAAGCGCTTCTAGTTTTTTGTTATCGTTTACTGATATTTTAAATAAATCAGATATAATTAATTTACTTATTTTTTCTTCTTCTAATTTTTCACCTATATTTAAATCTTTTAATTTATTATTTATAGAACTTCCTTTGAGTATTAATGATGCTCTTTGTTTTATATTTCTTTCTAGTATTTCTTCTTCAACATTTTTGTCTTCTTGTACACTTTCTATTTCAGATCTTTCAATAGTGATTGATCTTTCGTCTTTTTCAATTCCGTGTCTATTAAATACTCTTACATCAACAACTATACCTCTACTACCACTTGGCATTTTTAAAGATGTATCAGTTACATCAATAGCTTTTTCTCCAAAAATTGATCTTAATAATTTTTCCTCTGGTCCTGAAGCTGAGTCGCCTTTTGGTGTTACTTTTCCAACTAAAATATCTCCTGGTTTAACTTCTGCCCCTATATAAACAACGCCTGACTCATCTAAATTTCTTAAAGCTTCTTCATTAACATTGGGTATATCTCTAGTTATATCTTCTTCACCAAGTTTGGTATCTCTTGCCATTACCTCATATTCCACTATATGAATAGAAGTAAAAACATCATCTGTAACACATCTTTCAGATATCAATATTGAATCTTCAAAATTATAACCTTGCCAGGGCATAAACGCTACAGTTACATTCTTGCCTAAAGCCAATTCTCCAATTTTCGTAGCAGGTCCATCAGCTATAATATCTCCAGTTTTAACATTATCACCTACTCTAACTAGTGGCTTTTGATTAATGCAAGTATTTTGATTTGATCTTTTAAATTTTTGTAAATTGTAAATATCTACACCTGATCTTGTAAAATCTTTTTCATCTGTTGCTTTTATAACAATTCTTTTTCCATCAATTTTATCTACAATACCAGCTCTTTTCGCAACGATAGTAACTCCGGAATCTAAAGCAACATCGCTTTCAATTCCAGTTCCAACTAATGGCGCTTCAGGTTTTAATAGTGGAACTGCTTGTCTCATCATATTTGAACCCATTAAAGCTCTATTGGCATCATCGTTTTCTAAGAATGGAATTAATGAAGCAGCAACCGATACCAATTGTTTTGGTGAAACGTCTATATAATCAATATTTTCAGGTTTAGATAAAATAAAGTTTAAATTTTGTCTACAAGAAACTAGTTCTTCTTCAAATTTCCCATTTTTATCTATAACAGAGTTAGCTTGTGCAATTGTATATTTTGTTTCTTCCATTGCTGACAAATATTCAATTATATCTTGGACAACAGCATCTTTAACTTTCTTATATGGACTCTCGATAAATCCATATTTATTAATTTTTGAATATGTTGCTAAACTATTTATTAACCCAATGTTTGGTCCTTCAGGAGTTTCTATTGGACAAATTCTTCCATAATGAGTTGGATGAACGTCTCTAACCTCAAATCCAGCTCTTTCTCTTGTTAAACCACCAGGGCCTAATGCTGAAACTCTTCTTTTGTGTGTAATTTCTGACAATGGATTTGTTTGATCCATAAATTGAGATAATTGAGAAGTGGCGAAAAAATCTTTCAAAGCAACAGTTAAAGGTTTAGCATTAATTAAATCTTGTGGCATTGCTGATTCAACATCTAATGTGGTCATTTTTTCTTTGATCGCTCTTTCCATTCTATAAACGCCAATACGAGCTTGATTTTCAACCAATTCTCCAACAGATCTAACTCTTCTATTTCCTAAATGATCAATGTCATCAACTTCATCTTTTCCATCTCTTAATTCCAACATTTTCTTAACAATAGCTATAATATCATCATTTCTAAGAATAGTAATTTTGTCAGAGCAGTTTAAATTTAGTCTTGAATTCATTTTTACTCTCCCAACATCTGAAAGATCGTATCTATCTGAGGTAAAAAATAAGTTATTGAAAATTAGAGAAGCAATTTCCATTGTTGGTGGTTCGCCTGGTCTTAATACTTTATATATTTCGGTAATCGCATCACTTTTATTTTCATTCCTATCATTTAATAAAGTTTGAAGAAGATATGGCCCTTTACTGATTGAATTTGTAATTGAAATTTCTAATGTTAAGATATTTGATTCTATAAATTTCTGTAAGATGGATTCATTTAGCTCAGTACCAATTTTAAATTTTTCTTCTCCAATTACAATGTCTTTGTGTAAATACATGCCATAAATTGATTCATTTGAAACATATATTTCTTTTAAACCTTCATTAGCTAATTTTTTTGCAGTTAAAAAATTTATTTTTTCGCCAATTTTAACTACAACTTTATTATTTTTTGCGTTAATAATTTCTTCAGAAAAATTTTTTGCTTTATAATTTTCTGGATCAAATTTAGTTTTCCATTTTTGTATTTTAGTATCGTAAACATAATTTTCTTTTTTATAAAATTCATTTACAATATCATTTTTAGAATAACCTAAAGCTTGCAGCAATGTAGTAACTAATATTTTCTTTTTTCTATCTATTTTAAAATATAAAAAATCTTTTACATCAAATTCAAAATCTAACCAGGAACCTCTGTTTGGAATTACTCTACAATTAAAAAGTAATTTACCACTAGCATGAGATTTTCCTTTATCATGATCAAAGAACACGCCTGGGCTCCTATGCATTTGATTAACAACGACTCTTTGGACACCATTTGTAATAAATGTACCACTATTAGTCATCATAGGAACTTCTCCCATGTAAACTTCTTGTTCTTTTGCAGATAAAATATCTTTAGTGTTATTCTCTTGATCTATTTCATAAACTACCAGTCTTAAAATACATTTTAAAGCTGCTGAATAAGTTAAACCTCTAGAGATACATTCTTCTACATCAAACTTTGGTTTCTCTAATCTATAAGAAATATATTCTAGAGTGGCTTTGTCATTTAAATCTTCGATTGGAAAAATACTTTTAAATACTCTGTTAAATCCTTTTATAAGATGTTGTTCCGCATCTGGTTTATACTCTGTAAGTTCTTTATATGAATTTTTTTGAACCTCAATAAGATTTGGTATTGATAAACTTTCTTTAAGTTTACCAAAATTTTTTCTTATATTTTTCTTTTCAGTAAAAGATAATTGCATTCGTAACACTGATTTTTATTAATCAGTAGTTAATTCAGTTAATTGTTATTTAAGTTCTACTTTTGCGCCAGCTGCTTCTAGCTTTTGCTTAATTTCTTCAGCCTCTTTTTTGTTTACACCTGATTTAATTTCTTTAGGAGCTTCTTCAACTAAGTCTTTTGCTTCTTTTAAACCTAAAGAAGTAAGGGCTCTTACTTCTTTAATTACATTAATTTTTTTGTCACCCGATGCAGCTAACACAACGGTGAATTCATCTTTTTCTTCAGCTGGTGTTGCAACTGCTCCTGCTGCTGGTGCTGCTACAACGGCCGCTGCTGCTGTAACACCCCATTTTTCCTCAAGTTGTTTTGAAAGTTCTGCTGCTTCTACAACAGTTAAACTTGACAAGTCATCTATAATTTTATTTAGATCAGCCATAAATTTTAGTCCCTAGGTTATTTTTTTGATTTTTCGAGCGCTAAAATAGCAATTTTTGAGGCTGGTGCAAGTAAAATACTTGCAATTTTTTGCGCTGGTGATCTCAAAATACCTACAATTTTAGCCCTTGCTTCCTCTAAAGATGGTAAGGTAGCAAAATTTTTCACTCCGGCAACGTCCAAAATGTCGTTCCCCATGATTCCACCTAAGATTTTTAAGTTTTTATTATCTTTAGAAAAATTCGTTAATATTTTAGCTGAAGCGATTACATCATTTGAAAGTGCTACAGCGGTTGGTCCACTAAATAAATCAGATAATTTCTTACATTTTGTTTTCTCCAAAGCAAGTTTAGTAATTCTGTTTTTAGTGATCTTAAATATAATTCCATGTTTTCTCATTATTTTTCTTAATTCATCAAGTTGTTTTACTGTTAGTCCTTGATAATGAGTTACAATAACTGCTTCAGATTTATCAAACTGAGTTGTCATTGTTTTAATATAATTCATTTTTTTTTCTTTATTCATCATAACTAAATATTTTTAGGTAATTTTATTTTGTAAGCAGCTCCCATTGTAGAAGTAATATAAATATTTTTAATTAAATTACCTTTTAAAATGTTTTTAGATTTTTCTTTTTCAAGCACATCTAAAACTGCATTAAAGTTTTGAATTAATTTATTATCAGAAAACGATTTTTTTCCTAAGCTTAAACCTATATTTCCATCTTTATCATTCTTAATTTCTACTTGTCCCAATTTAGCATCTGCTACGGCTTTTTTTAACTCATCTGTTACTGTGCCAAGTTTTGGATTTGGCATTAAACCCTTGGGTCCCAGTACTTTTCCTAATTTAGAAAGTTTAACCATCATTGATGAAGTACAAATTAATTTTTCAAAATTTAAATCTCCATCTCTAATTTTTTCAATAAGATCATCGCCACCAACTATGTCGGCACCCGCATCTTTGGCTATTTGAGATTTTGTTTCCTCACAAACTACTGCTATTTTTATTTTTTTTCCCGTTCCTGATGGCATATTAACAACGGTTCTTAAATTAACTTCGTTTTTCTTTTGTTTGTTGTAAATTTGTAGACTTAAGTCAATTGACTCATCAAACTTTGTAGTACAATTTTTTTTAATTTCTGGAATTAATTTTTCAACTAAGCTAGGAGCCAGTTCATTTGTTTTTTTAGGTAATTTTTTATATCTCTTTGAAGCCATTATTCTTTTACCTCAATTCCCATCGATCTTGCAGAGCCAGCTATAATTTTTGAAGCCTCTTCTAGATCATTAGCATTTAAATCATCCATTTTTTTCTTCGCAATTTCTTCTAATTGCTTCTTAGTTATTGATGCAATTATATTTCTTCCTGGTTCTTTTGAGCCTCTTTTTAATTTAATTGCCTCTTTTATAAAATGTGAAGCTGGAGGAGATTTTATAATAAAATCAAATTTTTTATCCTTATAAACTGTAATAACTACTGGCACAGGTTTTCCCATAAAGTTTTTTGTTTTTTCATTAAATGCTTTACAAAATTCCATTATATTAATTCCTCTTTGTCCAAGAGCAGGACCAACAGGAGGAGCTGGGTTTGCTTGACCACCTTTAATTTGTAATTTTACGTATCCACTAATTTCTTTTTTTGCCATTAGCTACTTTTCTCCACTTGATTATATTCTAAATCCACAGGCGTAGGTCTGCCGAATATAGAAACAGAAACTTTAAGTCTACCTTTATCTTCATCTACATCCTCTACAAGTCCGTTAAAAGATGCAAATGGTCCGTCTATAACCTGAACTTTTTCTCCAATAGAATACTCTACACTAGATGCTGGTTGAGCTATGCCATCTTTTATTTGACCTAAAATTTTTTCTATTTCTTTATCAGATACAGGCACCGGTGTTCCTTTGGAGCCTAAAAATCCACTTACTTTTTTTATATTCTTGATCATGTGATAAATATTATTATCCATCTCACTTTTAATTAAAACATATCCAGGAAAGTATTTTTTTTTTCTTTGCACTCTTTTTCCTCTTTTAACTTCAGTAATATCATGAGTTGGAACAATTATTTCTTCAATTTTGTCGGATATTTTTGCCTTCTCAGATTCCTCTTTAATTAACT
>DTVC01000006.1 GCA_012963775.1 Candidatus Pelagibacter sp.
GATTGTTCTCTTTCTAATCGTAATTTAACACTATCAAAACTTAACATTTTATTAATTGTAAAATGTTTTCCTATTTCTCTTAAAAATTTTATGTAATTTAATTTACCAAGCCATTTGTAATTATTTATAAATATTGGTTTTATTTTAGAATTTTTTGTTTTTAAAAAAATTTTAAAAACTTTCTCAATATTTTTTATATTTTGTTCAATTTCTTTTTCAGATAAAATTTTTCTTGTTTCTTCTTTTCCTGAAGGATCACCGATACGTGTTGTTCCTCCTCCTAGCAAAACAATTGGTTGATGACCGTATTTTTGCAATAGTCTTAAACACATTATTTGTAATAAACTTCCAACATGAAGACTTGGAGCAGTGCAATCAAAACCAATATAAGCTCTAATTTTATTCTTATTCATCAATTGTTCCAATTCATCAGAATTGGTGCATTGATTAAAATAGTCTCTTTTCTTGAATTCAGATAAGAATGAATTTTCCATATTTTTTTAAAAAACAGTATAGAATCAATATACTTTATTTAATTTAATTAAAAAATACATATGAGTAAAAGCTATTACAGCCTGGGTTTAATGAGCGGTACATCAATGGATGGTGTTGATGCATCAATTATCAATACTGATGGAGAGTTAAAATATAAAGTAATTTCGAATAAATATTTTCAATATAATGAAGATCTTTATGGTGAATTAACGAGCTTAAGGGATAAAATTAACAGTTCTAAAGACATAAAAACACTATCAAATGATCTAGAATCTGTTGAAAAAGAAATAACAACTTTTCATGCTAAAGCTGTACACGAAATGATCAAAGAATCTAGTGTTAAAATTGATTTTATAGGTTTTCATGGTCAAACCATTTTTCACAATCCAGATGAGAAAATTTCAAAACAATTAGGTGACGGAAAATTACTATCCAAGCTAACAAAAAAAGCTGTTGTTTATGATTTTAGACAAAATGATTTAAATAACGGTGGACAAGGAGCTCCTTTATCGCCAGTTTTTCATATGCTGCTAAAAAATAAATACAAATTAAAGCTACCATTGGTTATTCTAAATATAGGCGGCATTGCTAATGTGACTGGTATTGATTTAGAAGGCCATATGTATAGTCAAGATGTAGGTCCAGGGAATTGTTTAATTGATCAATGGATAAGACAAAATTCAGAAAAAAAGTATGATGACAAAGGTGAGATAGCGAAGTCAGGAAAAATAAATAAAATAATTTTAAATCAAGCGCTAGAAAATTTTAGTTACAACAATAGTCTTAAATCTTATGACGTAAAAGACTTTGATACATCTTTTGTTAGAGGTTTGTCGTTAGAAGATGGAGCTGCAACTTTAACTAAATACACATCAGAAATTTTACAAGATTATCTTAAAATTTCTTTTGATGGTTCAAACCAAAATATACTAATAACTGGCGGAGGAAGAAAAAATAATTTTTTAGTAAAAAGTATTGAAGAAAAAATTAATATTCCAATAAAGCTAGTAGACGATTTTGGAATAGACGGAGATTTTGTTGAGTCCCAAGCTTTTGCTTATCTTGCAGTTAGATCCTTTTTAGGTTTGCCAATATCATATCCTGAAACAACCGGATGCAAAGAACCATGTACTGGTGGAGTAATAGTTAAAAATTTCTAATAAAGAGCTGACTCTTTTTTTATATATTTATTTAGAGATTTTTCTATACCTTCATCTGCTTTAGAAAAAAAATGATTCGCATCAGGTATAGTTTCAAATTCAACTTTAATACCTTTTTGAGAACTTAATCTTCTATTTAATTCATTTAAATGTTCTACTGGAACAAGTTCATCTTTTTTTCCATAAATCACTATACCAGACGTTGGACAAGGAGATAAAAAAGAAAAATCATAAACATTTGGCTGAGGAGATATTGCTACAAATCTATTTATTTCGGGTCTTCTCATTAGAAGTTGCATTGCAATTAGAGAACCAAAAGAAAATCCAGCGATCCAACATTGTGAATTATCAAAATTTTCTCTCTCTAACCAATCAAGCGCTGCTGCAGCATCTGCTAATTCTCCTTGGCCGTTATCAAACTCTCCATCACTTTTTCCAACACCTCTAAAATTCACTCTACAAACTGAAAAATCATTATCCATAAATGAATGAAAGATATCGACAACTACTTTATTATTCATTGTTCCCCCATATTGAGGATGTGGATGTAAAACCAATGCAATTGGTGAAGTATTTTTTTTGCTTTTATAATATTTTGCTTCAAGTCTACCAGCAGGACCTGGGATAAAGATTTCAATAATTTTGTTTTCCATAAGCGATACTGATTATTACTCGCAAAAAAAAATACATTTATCACAATTGAGTGACAATTTGCTAGTACTTTAAACACAATAAATACTTGACTAAAATAGTCGGGTATATATATATAGCGCATAAAATCAAGGATTATGAAGTTAAGTACTAAAGGAAGATATGCTGTAATGGCAATGGCTGATTTAGCAAAATACAATGTTAAAAAGCCAACCAGCCTTGCGGAAATTTCATTGCGACAGGGAATATCTATATCTTATTTGGAACAACTTTTTTTAAAACTAAGAAAAAATAATTTAGTTCAAAGTGAAAGAGGTCCTTTAGGCGGATATGTATTAACAAAACCTCCAGAAGAAATAAAATTGTTAAGTATTATTAACGCGGTTGATGAAAAAATAAAAACTCTTAAATGTAGAAAAGAATCAAAAAGAGGATGCAATCACAAATCAATCAAATGTATTACTCACAACTTGTGGGATGATCTTGAAATTTATATTAATAAATTTTTTGAAAATAACACTCTTAACGATATTCTTTTTAAGGAGGTTAAGAATAATTCAGAAGAACTAAAACAATGAAACAACAAGACCTAGCAAAAAGTAAAGAATATAAATACGGTTTTACAACCGATATAGAAAGCGTTAGGGCACCCAAAGGTCTTAATGAGGGTGTTATTCGATTTATATCAAAAATAAAAAAAGAACCTGAATGGATGTTAAGCTGGAGACTTAAGGCTTACAGCAGACTTCAAAACATCAAAGAACCAAATTGGCAAAAACCAAAATACCCTAAAATTGACTATCAAAACTTATATTATTATTCTGCACCTAAAAGTGCTAAAGACAAACCAAAAAGTCTTAATGAGGTCGATCCTAAATTATTAGAAACTTATGCAAAATTAGGTATTTCTTTAAAAGAGCAAGAAAAACTAAGCGGGGTAGCTGTGGATGCTATTTTTGATTCAGTATCTGTTGCGACAACCTTTAAAG
>DTVC01000007.1 GCA_012963775.1 Candidatus Pelagibacter sp.
GATGGTGATATAAAAATTAGTGATCTAGCGGAGTTAATTTAAAATGTTGAAAAATAGAATTATACCTTGTTTAGATGTAAAAAATGGAAGAGTAGTTAAAGGGATTAACTTTGTAGATTTAGTTGACGCCGGAGATCCAGTAGAACAAGCAAAAATATATGATGAACAAGGCGCAGATGAACTATGTTTTTTAGATATTACAGCCTCAAATGAAAATAGGAATATTATATTGGATACAGTTAAAAAGACTGCAGAAAAATGCTTTATGCCACTAACAGTTGGAGGTGGAGTTCGAACATTGGAAGATATAAGAAATTTACTATTAGCTGGTGCTGACAAAGTTTCAATAAATACAGCTGCGGTAAATAATAAAAATTTAGTTATGGAAAGTTCTGAAAAATTTGGCTCCCAGTGCATTGTTGTTGCGGTTGATGCAAAAAAAGTAAGTAATAATAAATGGGAAATATTTACCCATGGTGGAAGAAAATCTACAGGTATTGATGCTTTAAAATTTGTAGAAAAAATGGAATCTCTAGGTGCTGGAGAAATACTTCTTACTTCAATGGATAGAGATGGGACCAAAAAAGGTTATGATTTAGATTTAACTAAAAAAGTATCTAAGCTTGTTAACATACCAGTAATTGCATCAGGAGGAGTTGGTAATTTAGAACACTTGCATCAAGGGATTAAGATTGGCAAAGCAAGCGCTGTCCTTGCGGCATCAATTTTTCACTTTGGAGAACATACAATATTAGAGGCCAAGCAATATTTGGACTCAAAAGGCATACCTGTTAGAATTTAATTATGTCGGAAACCATAGAGAAACTCGTAAAAACAATTAGATCAAGAAAAGGAAGTGATATTAAATCTTCATATACAGCTCATTTACTTTCCAAGGGAAATGAACATTGTTTAAATAAACTCAAAGAGGAAGTAGCTGAACTTGAAGATGCTATTAAAAATAAGAAAAACAAAGTACATGAATCGGCCGATGTTATTTATCATTTACTGGTTACTTTAGAATCTGCCGGGATAAATTTCGATGATATAATTAAAGAGATTCAAAAACGAGAGGGCACTTCAGGATTCGAAGAAAAAAAAAATAGATAATTTATGAATTTTATAGAGTCTATACAAACCTGTTATAAAAAAACTTTTAATTTTAAAGATAGAGCATCAAAATCAGAATTTTGGTGGTTTTATTTATATGATGGGTCAAAAGATAAAAATAGGTTTGGATCTAAACCAAAAAAATAAATTATGAGTTACGATAAAAATAATATATTTGCTAAGATTTTAAGGGGTGAAATTCCTTGTAAAAAAATTTATGAAAACGAATATATCTTATCTTTTTATGACATTAATCCACAAAAAAAAGTACATGCACTTGTAATTACAAAGGGTGCGTACACTGATTTAGATGATTTTTCTTCAAGAGCTTCAGAAAAAGAAATAAGTGAATTAATCAAAGGCATTAGTTTTGTTGCAAAAAAATTGGGTATTGCTTTAAATGATAATGGCAAAGGGTATAGATCATTAGTCAATATTGGTGAACATGGTGGGCAAGAAGTACCTCATTTACATTTTCATTTATTTGGTGGGGAAAAAGTAGGAAAAATGGTCAGCTAAAGACTTGTAAAGAAAATCACAAAAAATTTCTGATCATAACTAAATCACACCTAAAACTATTTTTTTAATCTACATCTATGAAAAATTCACGTGAAACGAAACTAAACCAAAAAATCCTATGTAAGTAAGCCGAAAATTTGCAAAAAAAAATGTTAGATTAAGACCATGGATAAAATAGATCTAGGATTAAAAAAAATTTTCGACCAAGCTTTTCAAAATCATCAAAGAGGTAATCTTAAAAATGCAGAAGCATTGTATAAAAAAATATTACAATTAAAACCTAACCATCTAGAGACTAATTTCTTCCTTGGAACTTTATTTATTCAGAGGAAAAATTTTTATTTCGCAAAAAAAAAATTTTTAAAGGTAGTTTTAATTAATCCAAATCATTTTAATGCATATAATTATCTTGGTATAATTCATAAAGAGTTAAAAATTTTTGATAAAGCAAAAGAATATTTTGATAAAGCTATTAAACTAAATAAAGATTATGCCGACGCGTATTATAACCTTGGTATACTTTTTAAAGATTTGGAAGATTATAAAAATGCAAAAAAGTATTACCAAAAAACAATTCAGGTAAACCCAAATCATATACATGTTTATAATAACCTTGGACATATATTTAGCATTTTTGGAAAAACTAAGGAGGCAATTAATCTTTTTAAAAAAGCTATAGAGGTAAATCCTAAAAATGCATTAGCTTATAATAATATTGGAAACAGATATAAAGAATTGGGTGAGTACAAAAAGTCCATTGAAGCATATAATAAGGCAATTGAAATTAATCCAAATATTCAACAAGTTTATGAAAATCTTGGAAATGTGTTCAGAATTAAAAAAGACTTCAAAAAAGCTATCGAATATTTTAAAAAATCAAACTCAGAAAATTCAAAAGCACAATTATTAGAATGCATTTATTTTCAATATGGATTAAAAAAATTTAGAGAAAAACTTGAAATGTATACTGAAAAAGATTTTTTAAATAGACGTGTTGCAACTATTTCTGCATACGTATCTGCGACACAGTCTTTACAAAATATATATCCATTTTGTAAAAATCCAATTGAATATTTTTATAAAACTAATATTGAAAATGATCTTGTTGATAAAAATAAATTTCAAAAAGATTTATTAATTTATCTTGAAAATATCGACTCTGTTTGGGAACCATCCTCACAGACAACAAGAAAAGGCTTTCAGACAACAGGAAACTTATTTGAAAAAGATAAATTTGAAATTAAAAGTTTGATCAAAATTATTAAAAAAACAATTATTCTTTATAAAAAGAGATTTAGTAATTCTAAAGATTTAATAATAAAAAAATGGCCAAGCAAATCAAACTTGAATGCCTGGTATGTGAAATTAATTCAGCAAGGTTATCAAAATTCACATATTCATCCTGACGGATGGATTAGTGGCGTATTTTATTTAAAAGTTCCAAAATTTATTAATAAGCAAGACGGATCAATAAAGCTCACAATCGACGGTTATGATTATCCAGTAAATAAAAGACTACCAAGTCTAGTACATTCTCCAAAAGACTTTGATCTAATATTGTTTCCCTCTTCTCTTTTTCATAGAACTATTCCATTTAGATTAAAAGAGACAAGACACGTTATAGCTTTTGACCTAATTCCA
>DTVC01000008.1 GCA_012963775.1 Candidatus Pelagibacter sp.
GTATTTCTTATTTTTCGATATGACTCAGCATGTTGATCTAATATTGAAAAATCAAGTCTTAGATCTTCCGCATAATCGGATGCAGCTACCCAAACTCTTAGTATGTCTGCACCATATTTTTTTAATATATCTGCAGGTGAAATTATGTTTCCTGTAGATTTTGACATTTTAAACCCTTTTCCATCAACTACAAATCCGTGGGACAAAATACTTTCATAAGGGGCCCTACCTCTTGTACCGCATGACTCTAATAATGAAGAATGAAACCAACCACGATGTTGGTCTGATCCTTCTAAATACATTGATGCTGGCCATTTCAAATCATCTCTTTTTTCTAAAACAAAGGAGTGTGTTGATCCACTATCAAACCAAACTTCGCAGATATCGGTAGATTTAATGAAATCTTTTTTATTATATTTATTGCCTAAAAATTTTTGAGAATCATCTGTAAACCAGCAATCCGATCCCTCTTTTTCATAAATTTTTGCAATATTTTCAATAACTTCAGGATCTTTTAGTACCTCGTTTGTTTTTTTCGAAACAAATATAGGTAAAGGGACACCCCATGTTCTTTGCCTTGATATGCACCAATCAGGGCGTAATTCGATCATTGATCTGATTCTTTCTTTTCCTTTTTTTGGATAAAAATCTGTTTCATCAATAGCTTTAAGGGCTTTTTTTCTAAGTCCATGACTTTCCATTGAGATAAACCATTGCTGGGTAGCTCTATGGACTAATGGAGCTTTTGATCTCCAAGAATGCGGGTAACTATGAGTAAGTTTTCCATTTCCTAATAATTTTTTTTCTTCTTTTAATTTGTCAATGATTAGCTGATCAGCCTTAAAAATATGCATGCCTTCAAAAAAAGGTATATTGTTTGTGTAACGTCCACTATCATCAATTGTATCAATAGCCTTTATTCCATGTTTGAGACAAAGATTAAAATCATCAGGTCCATGACTTGGTGCGGTATGCACAATTCCAGTACCTTGTTCAATTGTTATAAATTGAGCTTCGAACATTGGAACTTTAAAATTATAACCAAGTTTTTTTAGTGGATGAGAACAAATTGTTCCCTCAAAATTACTACCTTTAAATGTATCAATTATTTTATATTTTTTTAATCCATTTTCTTTTACTGCCGTTTCTAATAATTTTGACGCAATCAATATTTTCTGATTTTTAAAATCAGAAGAAGAGTCATCAATTTTTACCAAAGAATAATCTAAGTCCTTATTATAGGCTAATGCTCTGTTTGCTGGAATTGTCCAAGGCGTTGTAGTCCATATAATGACACTACTATCTTTTATTGAATCAATTTTGGAATGCTCAACTTTAAACCCTGCATAAATAGTATTTGAAACATGATCTTTATATTCTACTTCCGCATCAGCAAGAGCTGTTTTTTCGACTGTTGACCATAAAACTGGTTTAAACCCCTTATAAAGACTTCCTTCTAATAAAAATTTTCCAAGTTCTCTTACAATTCCAGCTTCTGCTTCAAAACTCATTGTAGAGTAATAATTTTTCCAATCACCAATTACTCCAAGTCGTTTAAATTCATTGATGTGAACGCCTATCCATTTATTTGCAAATTCTCGGCATTCTTTTCTAAATTCTCCAACTGGAACATCATCTTTATTTTTTTTATTTTTTTTATATTGTTCTTCTATTTTCCACTCAATTGGTAAACCATGACAATCCCATCCCGGAACATAATTTGAGTCTTTGTTATCCATTTGGTGAAATCTTGTTACTATATCTTTAAGTATCTTATTTAATGCCGTACCCATATGAATGTGTCCATTTGCATAAGGTGGACCATCATGTAGAATAAACTTTTCTTTTCCTTTGCTCGCATTTCTATGTTTTTTATATAAATCGATTTTGTCCCAAAAATTTACGATATCTGGTTCTTTTTGAGGTAGGTTGGCCCTCATTGAAAAAGATGTTTTGGGTAAATTCAAATTTTCTTTTGTCATAAAATTATTTTTTTTTTCAAATCAAATTTTGCTTTTGTTAAATCTTTTTTCATTTGAGTAATTAAACTTATTTTATTTTTAAATTTTTTATCTCTTCTAATAAAGTTGAAAAAATAAACATTTAATGTTTTTTTATATAAATTTCCATTGAAACCAAATAAATTTACCTCGAGTAATAGTTTTTTCCCTTCAAAAGTTGGCCGATAACCTAGATAAGCTATGCCATTTAAAATTTTTTTTGATTCATCTATGGTAACTTTAATAGAATAAACTCCAGGTTTTGCTAAAATATAATTATTAATATCTATATTACATGTTGGAAATCCTAGCTTTTTGCCCAATTGCCTTCCTCTCTGAACATCTCCATTAATTACCCAATTTCTTGATAATAATTTATTTGCCTTCTTTATTTTTCCTTTTTTTAACAAATCTCTAATTGATGTGGAAGAAACAACCTTTTTTTTAATTCTTAATGGTTCAGGTTTTATAACATTAAATCCATATTTTTTGCTTTCAGTAATTAATTCTTTGACATCACCTTTTCTCTTATTTCCATATCTAAAATTGTTGCTAACAAAGATAAATTTTGGATCAATTTTTTTTACTATTATATTTTTAATAAATTTCTCAGATTTAATCTTAGAAAACTTTAAATTAAATCTTTTATTAATGACAAAATCTACCCCCATTTTTTTTAATAAAATAAATTTTTGCGAATCGTTTGTAAGTCTATAGTTTTTCATTTTATTATTAAAAAACATAACCGGCAAAGGATTGAATGTTAAGACTCCCAACTTTAACTTATGTTTTTTTTTGTATTTTTTTGCTTCATTGCACACTTTTTGATGGCCCAAATGTAAACCGTCAAAGTTTCCTATTAATAAAATAGATTTTTTTAATTTTCTTGGAATAATGAAATTATTATAAATTTTAAACATCGTTTTCTACCATGATAAATGATTTTGATAATAATTAATTTTAACTTGATATTTATCAAAAACTTCATCAAAATTGTCAGATGTTAAACTATTGAATTCATCTTGATGAATTCCGTTTTTTATAAACAAAGAATCATAATGCATATTATTTGCGCCTTTTATATCTGTATTTAAATTATCTCCGATTACCAACACTTTTTTTTCATCATGAATGCAATCTTTATAAATTTCAGGATAAGGTTTTCCATAGTAAATTACTTTTCCTTTCATTTCTTCAAAAATTTTAGCAATGGATCCGGCACAATATTCTTTTTTGCTGCCTCTATGAACTATTAAATCTGGATTTG
>DTVC01000009.1 GCA_012963775.1 Candidatus Pelagibacter sp.
GTTTGCTAAATTCGCATACCTTTACAGGTATCGTGGGTTCGAATCCCACACTCTCCGCCATTAATATAATGGGTCGTTTTTAAAGAAATTTTTAAGTTTTATGGGTTTTTGTTCTAGTATGAATCTATAAACATTAAAATTTTCCAATACTCTTTGAACATAATTTCTAGTTTCTTTAAATTTAATTAGTTCAATCCAATCTACATAATCAATGTTTCCTTTTTGAGGATTTTTATTTATTTTATTCCAATACTTAACTCTTTTAGGTCCAGCATTATATGCAGCTATTGAAAATGGATAAGAACCATCATACTCCAAGAGAAGACCAGCTAAGTAAAATGATCCAAGATTAATATTATATTTAGGGTTTTTTGTTAGTTTCTTTTTTGAATAAGGGATTTTAGCTTGTTTTGCCACAATCCTAGCTGTGTAGGTCATTAATTGCATCAATCCTTTAGCACCAGCACTACTATTTGCGCTAGTATCAAATTCACTTTCTTGTCTTATGATTGATAAAATGAACGCGGAATCAGGTATTTTTCTTCCCTTTACATTTTTTGGTACACCAATAATTGGATAATTATACTTATGATGAAATCTTTTTTCATAAGAAGCAATTTTTGAAATCTGAATAGCAAAATCAAATCTAGATATGTCAGTTGCTAATTTGGCTGCTAAAATTTCACTTCCTTCATTTATATTTTCGTTTGCTAGAAATCTTAGTATATATTTAGCGTATTTTTCTTTTTTCAAATCATCTAATAAATGAACAATTGCAACTAATTTTTTTCTATAAAAATTTTCTGAAATTTTTATATCTACTTGCATTGGATTATATAACGCAAATTTTTGATATGGATAAACTTTTAGATGAGACAATTGACCATAATAGGTTGTTAGATATTTAGCACCTTCTTTGTACCATTTTTCTGAAAGTTCTTTATTACCCATTTTTTCATAAGTTCTTCCCAACCAATAAGCTCCTCTAGTTAAACTAATCGGATAACCAACATTCTCATAAAAGCGTTTAAAATGTTCTTCTGCCAATAGTGGATCTTTTAAAAAACTGAAAGCTATCCACCCACTAATCCATTCCGCTTCAGCAAATTCTGGTCCTTGAGACATAGCATGTTGACTAGCTATTTTATAAGCAGTTTCGTATTTTTTTTTATATATCAGAGACCTTGCAATGATCGATCTTTCGGTCCACCATTTTTCAGGTCTGACCATATATTCTTTGGTATTATCTATATTGAGTAAAATTTCTAAAGAACTTTCAAGCCTACCTCTTTTTCTCCTCCATTTTAATCGATCATAATTAAGACCGGGATCATTTTTTAATTTTTGAGGAACTTTACTGATAGCTGAATCAACACCGTAAGATTTTCTCATTAAAAGTTGTCTAGCAGTATAGAGCAGCCGGTAATCTTTTGGTAAATATCTTAACATTCTTCTTAGATCCCAATATTTATTTTCCCACGCTAAGTAATCTGCTCTTTTTATATAATCATCAGAACTCAAGTATTTTTTATATTTTTTTCTAAAAAATTTTAAATCTGATTTGGATAAATCTGCAGTAATCCATCCTTCTTTAATTAACTTTATTCCTTCAGAATTATTACCTGTAAGAATTAAACTTTCGCCAAGAACCATTTTACCAAAACCACTTAATGGTTTTCTATTCTCAAACCAATTAATAATATCTTTAGGTGATAGAATTTGAGTGGACATTTTATGTTCTGCCAAATATTTAATTCGTCCAATTCTTGGATAGTTTTTATTTCTTTCAATAAATTCTTTGTAATCATAAAAACTGGCTCTATTTCCTGTTGTTAAAAGGTGCTGCCATTGAATAAAATTATAAATAGATTTTGCTCTAGCTTTTTTTGCAACTTTTAAAGCATCTTTCCAATTACTTTTTTCCATGAATTGAATAGCTTGTTTTGCATAATTGAAATCTCTTTCACTATAATATTTTGATTTTTTTGAAACTTTTGCTCTTCCTTTTTTTACGATAAGAGGTTTACTTTCTGGCAATATAACACCCTGTATTTTAGATATTTTTTTCTCTTCTTTTTTTTTCTTTATTTCTGTTATTTTTTCTTTTTGCTCTAAAATGGGTTTTTTTAGTGGTATTAGAATATTTTTAGAAATTTTCTTTTCAATTATTTCTGCTGACAAAACGGGTTTCTTTATGGGAAGTAAATTTTCTTGTGAAAAAGCTAATTGAACAGCACACAGAAAAAATATATTTAGTATAACAATTTTTATAGCTTTCATGCTCATATATTTTAAAATTAATCTGCAATTTATGTTATAAGTACTTATGTTTAAAGGATCAAATGTTGCTTTAGTCACCCCATTTAAAAATAATAAATTTGATGAGGAAAATTATATTAAAATAATTAATTTTCACTTAAAAAATAATACTAATGGATTAGTTCCTGCAGGAACTACGGGAGAGTCACCAACATTAAATCATAACGAACATCAAAAAGTAATAGATCTTTGTATTAAAGAAAGTAATGGCAAAGTACCAGTTATTGCTGGTACAGGCTCAAATTCCACAGAAGAAGCTATATCTTTAACTGTTCATGCTGAAAAAGCTGGTGCTGATGGAGCTTTAATTGTAACACCTTATTATAATAAACCAACACAAGAAGGTCTTTATCAACATTATAAAGCAATCAATGATGCATGCGGAATTCCAATAATAATTTATAATATTCCTTCTAGGTCTGTAGTCGATATGTCTGTTGACACCATGGCAAGATTGTTTGAATTAAAAAATATTGTAGGTGTAAAAGATGCAACAGGAAATTTAGAAAGAGTTGATCAACAAAAGAAAAAAATGGGAGCAGATTTTATCCAACTGACCGGTGAAGATGGAAATGCTTTAGAGTTTAATAGAAGAGGTGGAGTTGGGTGTATAAGTGTTACAGCAAATATAGCTCCTAAACTTTGTTCGAATTTTCAAAGATTTTCGGTTTCTAAGTCAGATAATGAAATAAAAGAAGCTGAAAGAATTGATCAAGTTTTACAACCAGTTCATAAATCATTGTTTATAGAGAGTAACCCCGGTCCAGTTAAATATGCTGCAAAATTACTAAACTTATGTAATGATGATGTTAGATTGCCACTAGTTAAAGTTATGAAATCAACACAAGATGAAATTAAAAAAGCATTATCTTCAGCTCAATTAATCTAATTAATGAAACTTAAAACCAATAAAGGTTTAAAAATTATTTGTCTTAACAGAAAAGCTGGTTTTAATTATTTTTTTAACGATTTAATTGAAGCAGGAATTGTTTTGAAAGGTTCAGAAATAAAATCTATTAGAGCTGGGAAAGTTAATATAGCAGAATCTTATGCTGTAGAAAAAAATGGTGAAATTTTTTTAATAAATTCACATATACCCACTTATAAAGAAGCAAGCTATTCAAATCATAATCCGACTGGTGAAAGAAAATTATTATTTACTAAAAGAGAAATTAATAAGTTATTGGGAAAAATTAATATAGAAGGATTTACATTGGTGCCAACAAAAATGTATTTTAAAAAAGGAAAAGTTAAAATACAAATTGCTGTTGCAAAAGGTAAAAAGCAATACGATAAGAGACATACAAAAAAAACTAAAGATTGGAATCGTGATAAAGCAAGATATTTTAGAAAATCAAGCTAAAATAGCATTTCTAGCAATAGGCTCAAATTTAGGTAATAAAAAAAGAAATATTGAATTAGCTAAATTTAAATTAGAAAGCAATAATATTAAAATAATTAAATCATCAAATAATTATGAAACTTTGTCCTGGCCTAATAAAAAAAAACCTAAATTTATCAATGTTGTAATAAAAATAAAAACAAATTTATCCCCAATAAAACTTATGCAAAGGTGTCTTGATATTGAAAAAGAATTGGGAAGAAAAAGAAATAAGAAAAATGAACCTAGAACGTGTGATATCGATATTGTTGATTATGATCAAAAAGTAATAAAAATGAATAAAAGTTTTAGTCTTAATATACCCCATTCAGAAATGCACAAAAGAAACTTTGTTTTATTACCTTTATTTGAAATAGCAAAATCATGGATTCATCCTGTAAAAAAAAAAGGAATCAAAAAATTGCTTAATTCGTTGAACAGTAAAGACTTAAGAACTATTAAACTAATTTAATTTAGTGATATAATAAATAATGCTTAAATCTGAAGAATTAATTAATAAGGTTAAATCATATAATAAGTTTTTAAACCCTAAAACATTAAGCAAAGCATATGATTTTGCTTTAAGGGCACATAAAACTCAAAAAAGAGATGAAGGCGTTCCTTACATTATTCATCCAGTGGCAGTTGCTGATATACTTACTGATTTAAAATTAGATAGTGCAACAATAGCCACAGGTTTATTGCACGACACTATAGAAGATACTCATGCTACATATAATACTATTAAAGAAGAATTTGGCCAAGAAGTAGCAGACTTAGTTGACGGTGTAACTAAAATTTCTGCATTTGAAAACCAGGCTGTAGACAACTCTAAAGCTGAAAATTTTAGAAAATTAATTATAGCTACATCAAAAGATATAAGAGTTCTTCTTGTTAAGATTGCAGATCGTCTACATAATATGAGGACTATTAAATTTGTTAAGGACACAGATAAACAAATAAGAAAAGCAAAAGAAACTATGGAAATTTACGCACCATTAACTGACAGAATGGGAATGAATAGAATTAGAGATGAATTAGAAGATCTTTCTTTTCAGGTTTTAAACAATGACGCAAGAGAATTAATAAAAAAAAGATTAGATGAAATTAAAGAAGACAAAACTAGTAACTTCAAAACTATATCTTTTAAGTTTAGTGATTTATTAAATCAAAATAATTTAAATGCACAAATCTTTGGACGTGAAAAAACTCCATTTTCAATTTGGAGAAAAGTACAAAAGCAAAGAGTATCATTAGAACGAATTACAGATATTATGGGCTTCAGAATAATTTTAGATAGTGTTGAAGATTGTTACAAAGCTTTAGGAGTTTTTCATAACAAATGGAATTGTATTCCAGGAAGATTTAAAGATTATATTTCTTCGCCAAAAATTAATAACTATCAATCTTTGCATACAGCTATAATAGGACCCAATAAGAGACCAATCGAAATTCAAATTAGAACAATGTCTATGCATGAATTTGCAGAAAGAGGTATAGCTTCTCATTGGAAATATAAATCATCAGAAAAATTTAGTTCAATGACTTGGAAGGAATACGATTGGCTCAAAGATTTGGTAGAAATTATTGATAGGAAAGAAAATCCCGAACATTATTTTGAATATACAAAATTACAAATGTTTCAAGACAACGTTTTCTGTTTTACACCAAAAGGATCAATCATAAAATTACCCAAGGAGGCAACGCCTATTGACTTTGCTTATGCTGTACATACTAAAATTGGAGACACTACTATTGCTTGCGCAATTAATGGTAAAGACAGCCCTTTGCAAAGTATTTTATACAATGGAGATGAAGTTAAAATTATAACCTCAAAAAATGTATCACCATCTCTTCATTGGTTGACTACTGCAAAAACTGGAAAAGCAAGAGCTGCAATTAGAAGACATTGGCATTACAGAGAAGATCAGAAACCTTTGAAGCGTAAACAATATAACACAACACTATGGATATCTTTGCCTGATCAGCCTGGAAGGTTAGGGGATGTTACTACAGTAATTGGTACAAATAATGTTAACATATCAAGTGTTGAAATGGTGGAAAAAACAAAAAATACCATAAATTTCAGATTTAATCTTATTATTAGTGATTTGAAGAACTTTACAAAACTAATCAGTGAGCTAAAACAAAAAGAATATAATTTCAAAATAATTAGGCACAAAAATAAAAGATATGCTTTCTTTAAAAGACTCTTTGGCGGTTTTAAAAAGAACTAATGCACTTCTCGAAGGACACTTCGTATTATCATCTGGACTACATTCTTCTAAATATGTTCAGTGCGCTAAACTTTTAAGTTTTCCGCATTTGGCTAATGAAATTTGTATATCACTTAGCAAAAAAATTAAAAAAAATTTTAAAAAAATAGATTTAATTCTATCTCCTGCAATGGGAGGTGTAATTATTGGGTATGAAATTGGCAAACTATTAAAAAAAGAAACAATATTTTGCGAAAGAGATTCAGGTAACTTTATTTTAAGACGAGGATTTTTAATTAAAAAGAATACTAGAGTATTAATAGTTGAAGACGTTATAACAACAGGTAAATCTAGTTTAGAATGTATTAAATTGATTAAAAAATCAAAAGCAAAGTTAATTGGTTTTGCTTGTATTATTGATAGGTCAAATAAGAAAACTTTTAAAATTAAAAATAAAATTGTTTCTCAAGTAAAAATAGATGTTCCAACATTCACAAAGAATAATCTACCAGATTATTTAAAAAAAATTCCAATAACTGTTCCAGGTAGCAGACGTCTTAAATGAAAAGATTGGGTGTAAATATTGATCATGTGGCCACTCTAAGAAATGCTAGGGGTGGATTTCATCCAGACCCATTCTTAGCAGCAAAGCAAGCAATGGCTAATGGTGCAGACTCTATTACTATTCATCTTAGAGAAGATAGACGTCATATAAAAGATAAAGATTTAAAAAATATAGCCAAATCAAAAATTCCTTTAAATTTAGAAATGGCTGCTAATGATCAAATGTTAAAAATTGCTTTAAGGTATAAACCTAATTTTATTTGTCTAGTTCCAGAAAAAAGAAAAGAAATAACTACTGAGGGAGGAATTAATATTTTAAAAAATCTCGGTAAAATTAAAAAAATTATAAAAAAAATTAATCAAAATAAAATAAGAACAAGTCTTTTTATAAATCCAAATTTAAATGACATTAAACTTTCAAAGCAAGTTAACTCAAAATGTGTAGAATTACATACAGGAAAATTATCTGATTTAATCAAATTAAAAAAAAATTATTCCAAAGAATATATAAAAATTAAAAAATGTGCAAAATATGCAAAATCTATTGGTTTAGAAGTTCACGCAGGTCATGGTATGGACTATAAAACTACTTCTTTATTATCTAAAATCAAAGACATAGAAGAGTTCAATATAGGTCATTTTATTATTGGAGAATCTATATTTGCTGGCTTGAATAAAATTATAAAAAAATTTAAACAAATATCAAAATAAATAATGAAAATTTTAGGTATAGGGGTTGATATTATTCAAAATTCTAGAATAAAAAAAGCAATAAAAAATAAATCTTTTGTAAGTAGAATTTTTTCAAAGTCAGAAATTACAAATTCAAAAAAAAAAAATAATAAAACTAACTATTTTGCTAAGAGATTTGCTGCAAAAGAAGCCTTTATTAAGTCAATAGGTATTGGCATTAGAAAAGGTATTAATTTTAAAGATATATATGTAATTAATGATAAATTTGGGAAACCGAATATTAAATTTAGCAATAAAGTTAATAACCTTATTGTTAAAAAACTTAAAACTAGAAATTTTGATATATTTCTATCTTTGTCTGATGAAAAAAATTACTCTATTGCATTTGTCGTAATTCAAAAAAAATAATGTTTAGTAAAAAATTTTTTATCGATAATTTAAAAACTCTAATTTATGCATTATTAATAGCTATATTTATTAGATCAATTTTTATTCAACCTTTCTATATTCCATCTTCATCAATGGAGCCAAATTTGCTTGTTGGTGATAGATTATTCGTAACAAAATATACATATGGATATAGTAGACATTCTTTTCCTTTTAGCCCACCCATTTTCAAAGGACGTATATTATTCTCAGAACCCAAAAGAGGAGATGTAATTGTATTTAAAACACCAGTTGATAATAGAACTGATTATATTAAAAGATTAATAGGATTGCCTGGAGACGAAATACAATTCATAGATGGTGATTTATATTTGAATAATAATCAAATTTTAAAAACTTTTTTGTCATCAGTTGATAAAATTTACTGTGGTAACAACATTATAAAAGTAAATACATTTAAAGAAAAACTTCCTAATGGAAAATCTTATATAGCATCATATAGACAGGACTATAGTTTTCAAAATTCAGATAAGTTTAATATTCCAGAAAATCATTATTTTTTTTTAGGTGATAATAGAGACTGTTCAAAAGATAGTAGATTCTTATCCGAAGTTGGTTACGTACATAAAAATAATATTGTAGGAAAAGCAAGAATCTTATTTTTTTCTTCTGATTATAGAATAGGAAGTATTTTAAAATTTTGGCAATGGCCTCAGATTTTAAGATTTAATAGATTTTTTAAAAAAATAAATTAATGGATAAAAACTTGTCTAATTTGCAAAATACAATTAATTTAAAATTTAAAAATATTAATTTATTAAAAAGAGCTATTACTCATAAAAGTCATGATCCAATAAATAATTATGAAAAGTTAGAATTTTTAGGTGATAGAGTTTTAGGATTAATAATTTCTATGAAATTACTAAAGATGTATCCAAAAGAAAAAGAAGGTGTTTTAGATAAAAAATTGGCTTCATTGGTAAATAAAAATAGATGTTATGAAATTGGTCAATCACTTAAACTTCAACAATGTATATTGGTTGGTAATTCGAGTAAAAAAAAAATAAAAATTGAAAATAAAATTATTTCAGATAGTGCCGAAGCATTAATAGGAGCAGTTTTCTACGAAAAAGGATTTGCTATTGCAGAAAAGTTTGTTTTAAATATGTGGCAAAGTTTAATTGATTCTTCAAATATAACAATGGTAGATTCAAAAACTAAACTTCAAGAATATTCTTTAAAAAAATATAAAAGTCTTCCAATTTATAAATTAATTAGTAGTTCTGGTCCAAAACACAAACCGTTATTTAAAATTGGTGTTCGATTGAAAGACACTAAATTTGTTGCAGGCATAGGCAATTCCAAAAAAAATGCAGAACAAGCAGCCGCTAAACTATATTTAAAAAATTTGAATCGATAATGCAATTGGAAGATAAAGGATATTTATTATCAAAAAGTCGCTATAATGAAAATTCAGTAATAGCTGAAATCTTTACCAAAAATCATGGCAAGATTTCCGGTATTATTTTTGGAGCTACTTCAAAGAAGTTAAAGAATTATTTACAAATTGGTAACAAATTCCATATAAATTTTAACTCCAAAAATGACTCTCAGTCTGGTTATTTTAAAGTCGAAATAGATAAAGTTTTAACGCCAATATATTTTGAAAATAAAAAAAAATTAGCATGTATTATTTCTGCCATGAACTTAATTAAATTATTAACAGTAGAACTTCAAGAAAATACAAACATTTTTAAATTAATTAATAATTTTTTTGAATTATTAAAAAGTGAAAATTGGCTTAAACAATTTGTGTTATGGGAACTTCAGTTTTTAAAAGTTATTGGTTATGATTTGGAATTAAAGAACTTAGTAGATAAAGAAATTGTTAATGGAGAAAAAATTTATTTTGTGAAATCAAATAATGAAAAAAAATTAATTCCAAATTTTTTAATCGATATTGATGATCATGTATATGATGATAAAACTTTATTGAAAGGATTGAAATTAGTAGGCGACTTTATCGATAAGTCTATTTTAAAACCGAATAACATAACATATCCTAGTTCTAGATTGGAATTTGTGAATCTAATAAAATTATAAAAGTTAAATTAAATCTTTAGCAATTTTTTCAGCAAAGTAAGTTATTACAGCATTAGCGCCAGCTCTTTTAAATGAAGTAAGTGATTCAATTATGCTATTTTTATCAATAATACCTCTGTTTATTCCATTCATAATTAAGCTATATTCACCAGATACTTGATAAGCTAATACTGGAATCTTAAAATTTTCTTTAATCATTTTGATTACATCAAGATAGGGCAGGCCCGGCTTGACCATTACCATATCGGCACCTTCTTTAATATCTAAAGACACTTCCCTTAGAGCTTCAATACTGTTTCTGTAATCCATTTGATAAGTTTTTTTGTCACCTTTAAGCATACTTTTTGAACCAACCGCTTCTCTAAATGGTCCATAAAAACTGGATGCATATTTAGCAGCATAAGATAAAATTTGCACATTTTTATAATTTTTTTTGTCCAGAGCTTTTCTAATTTTACCAATTCTTCCATCCATCATGTCTGAAGGTGCTATTACGTCACATCCCATTTCTGCCTGCAGTAAAGATTGATTTATTAAAACTTCAATAGTTTCATCATTTAAAATTTCATCTTTTTTAATTAAACCATCATGTCCATGGGATGTATAAGGATCAAGTGCTACATCACACATTATACCAATTTTATTTTTATATCTTTTTTTAATATATCTTATAGCTCTACACACTAAATTATTTTCATTTAACGCTTCAGAACCAAAATTATTTTTCAATTTTTGATTAATGTATGGAAAAATTGCAACCATTGGAATTTTGTAGTTTACAGCTTTGTCGAGAATCAATGGTATATTATCAATGCTATATCTATAAACTCCTGGCATGTTTTTTATTACTTGTTTCTTTTTTTTTCCCTCAACAACAAATATAGGTAGAATTAAATCATTTACTGATAAGTTATTTTCTTGAGTTAACCTCCTTGACCAATCAGTTTTCCTATTTCTTCTAAGCCTCAAATTTGGATAATTTCCAGTGATAATCATTCTCAACTAAATTTTATATGTGCAACAATAGTTATATATAATATAATAATCTATAGGTTATTAATAAATTTTTTATGTCGCTACAATTAAATGATTTTCATAAACAAAACATAAAGTTTGATGTTAACAAGCTTAGAGAAGCTTGTGATCAAGTTTTAAAAGTCAAGGGATTTGATACAAGTCTTGGTATACCTCATTTTGCAAGTATATCTCTCACCCAAATACCTGGTGACCATGAGTCTATAAAAGGAAATAAAACAAGAGGAGTTTATTGGACAAAACCAGATTCTACTGGAAAAGAGGTTTCAAGAGATGTTGGAATTGACGAGAGCAAATATACTGAATTTGTTGAAGATTACAAAAATACTTATTTTGAAGAAGTGTATAATGTTCTTAAAAAAAAATATAAATTAGGCAGAGTAAGATTGCTTTTAAAAGAGCCTAGATCTACTCTTAGTTGGCACAGAGATCCTGAACCAAGACTACATATTCCAATTTATACTAATCCAGGCGCTATCATGGTAATAGATAAAACGGCTCATCATATGCCTGCTGATGGTTCTGTCTGGGTAACAAATAACTTAAAATATCACAATGCTTTTAATGGTGGAGAAGAAAATAGAGTGCATTTAGTTGCTTGTATATTAGATTATAAGTTTAATTAATTTGAAAAAAATTTTTATTGCATCAGATCACGCCGGATACAATCTTAAAAAAAATATAATTAATCATTTTTTAAAAAAAAATAATTTTAAAGATTTAGGAACATTTAATTCAAAGAAATCTGTTAATTACCCTGATTACGCTCATAAATTATGTAAAAAAGTTTCATCTAATACAAAAAATATAGGGATCCTAGTATGTGGGTCTGGAACGGGCATGGCAATGTCAGCTAACAAACACAAAAATATCAGAGCAGCACTTTGTTATTCAATAAAAAATACCAAATTATCTAGATTGCATAACAATGCGAATATCATTACATTGGGCGCTAGATTAATTGAAAAAGATACTGCCTTTAAATGCATTAATGCTTTTTTAAACACGAAGTTTGAAGGTGGTAGACACACTAAAAGAGTTAAAAAAATTTAATACTATAAAAGATTTTAAGATGTCTAGTGAAGGTAAATATTTAAATTCAAGTTATCAGAATTTTTTTGAGAAAAGTTTGTCTGAAACTGATCCGGAATTATTCAAATCTATTCAAGATGAATTAAAAAGACAACAACAACACATAGAGTTAATAGCTTCTGAAAATATTGTATCTAAGGCTGTATTAGAAGCACAAGGTTCAGTATTAACAAATAAGTATGCAGAAGGATACCCTGGAAAAAGGTATTATGATGGGTGTGAACATGTAGATGTAGCTGAAACTTTAGCTATAGAAAGATTAAAAAAATTATTTGATTGCAGGTTTGTTAATGTCCAACCTCATTCTGGAGCACAAGCAAATGGAGCTGTGTATTTAGCATTATTAAAGCCAGGCGATACCATAATGGGTATGAGTTTAAATTCAGGCGGTCATCTTACTCACGGTTCTAAAGCTTCTGTTTCTGGGAAATGGTTTAATTCAATTGCATATGACATTGATAAAGAAACGGGTTTAATTAATTATGATGATGTTGAAAAATTAGCTTTAGAAAGCAAACCTAAACTTATTATAGCTGGTGG
>DTVC01000010.1 GCA_012963775.1 Candidatus Pelagibacter sp.
GGAACTTTAGTTCCACTAACAGGTTGAATTGGGTTTTTATTTTTTTCTTTTTTCACTAAAAAAATTATTTAACCATTATTTTTTGTTTAATAAAAGCATTGCATTGTGCGGATATATGGTCGGCACCTTTCTTAGATATATAATCTAATTTTGTGGCTTCCATACAATTTGCATAATCCATATTTTGGCAAGAAAACATAAATATTAATACTGCAGCTATTACAACAAGCAATGGATATTTCATAATTAAAATTTCCCTTTTTGCCTAAGACCACTGTAGAATATTTTTGATAATGCTTCATTAGCTTTATTCCTAATATCAATGTCTTCTTTTTCCATAGTGTTTACTGGTCTTTTAGTATGTTCATGGTAGTTGAACAAATCTTCTCCTCTTGCTTGTTGAACATAAACCTTGCCAATTACTTGCTCTACATTAGTTCCAATATAACTTTGAATTACAAATCCTATTCTCCTTTTATTGCTTTTATTAATTCCTGAGCCATGAGCTATTCTTGGGTGATGTAACGACATTTGTCCCGCTTGTAAAATGACCGGTTCTGTTTTTTCTATCGGGACGTTCTCAATGGTTTGACCTCTAGTTAATAAATTTCCTTGATCATTATTAAATTTTTCTTCATGAATTTTAAGGTCATCTTTGTGAGTACCTGGCCACATTCTCATACAGCCATTTTCTTCATTTGAATCTGTTATAGCTAACCAGGCAGTAACCCAATTATAAGGTTCAAAACCAATATACTTTGCATCTTGATGAAAGCTTACAAAACCTTTTTGATCAGGATCTTTAATAAATAAAGTTGTACCACCAACTAAAATATTTGTTCCAATAACATCTTCAACGGCATCTAAAATTTTTGAATTATGAACAACTTTGTCAAATATTGGTGAAATATAATGAACATTATTTCTACCTAGCCCTTCTAATTCTTTAGGCCATTTTTTTTCAATAAACTCTATTTCATCTTTAACTTCGTTTGCTTCATCTTGAGATAAAGCTTCAATTGGTGCAACAAAACCTTTGTCTTGATATTGTTTGATTTGAGTAGATGAAAGACTTTTCATTTTAACTCTAGTTAACCAAAGGCTTTCCTGTGGCTAATGTATGTTTAATTCTTTCTTGTGTTTTAGTAGTCTCAATTAATCTCATAAATGAATCTAGCTCAAGTTTAAAAAGATCATCTTCTGACAAAGTTTTGTCTAGTGAAGTTTCTCCACCACTTAGAATATTTGCTAATTCTTTTCCAACTTCCATTCCATGATCTAAAATTATTTTTTCATTATAAAGTTTTTCTAACACTTGAATCATTTTTTCTTTAACCACTTTCCCTGAAAGATTAAACTTACATTCTATTGGTGATTTAAAATTTTTATTTTCTTCCAAAATTTTTCTAGAAATAGGAAGTAAGCTATTTCTATTCATTATTTTTTTATCTTCTGGCTTTAAGTATTTTAATGGCTCTGCTTCAACAGGAGATGTTGCTGTTTTAGCATAACCAATAATATCAAAAACTTTTAATGGAGCGAAATTAGGATCTTTTTTAGCCTCATCTGTTTGTGACCATCGCCACAACATTTCTTTACATCCGCCTCCTGCTGGTACTAATCCAACAATTGTTTCTACTAATCCCATTACTATATTTGTGTGAGTAACAACGAAATTACTTTGTACTAAAACTTCAAATCCTCCACCTAAAGTCAAACCAGATGGCGCTGATACAACTGGATTTTTACAATACTTAAGATGCTTACAAGTTTCTTGAAAGTATTTAATAAATTTTTCAATTGATTTAAAATCTTTTTGTTTCGCAAAATCCATAACGTAATTCAAATTAACCCCTGCAGAAAATTGCATACTTTCGTTAATAATGATTAAAGGTTTATCAGTTGCTTTTTTTAAACAATCCATTGAGTCATAATCTAAAGCATTAGCTTTAGTAGTGAATTCAACAATATTGAAATCTTTAAACCTAAATATTTCGGCTGAATCATTTTTATCAATTTTAATTGCTTTCCTCTTAATTTTTCCAAGAGTTTCTATATTGGTATATTTTTGTCTTTCTCCATAAAAATTTTCATTTTTACTTTTTGAAAGCTTTTCTAAAAATTCATTATTTTCAAAACTGTCAACTTTTTCAAAAAAATTTTTAACTCCAATTTCTTCTAACATTTCAAAAGGACCTTTGGCCCAGTTAAAACCTAATCTCATTGCTTCATCGATATCATTAAATTCTTTAGTTACATTTGGTACTAAAGAAGACGCATACTTAATTATTTCAGAAATAACTGACCAAGCATAATTACCATATTTATCTTTACGGTTAATTAAATTTTTTAAATCAACTTTATCAGATTTAATATTTATTTTTTTAGATGAAGCATACTCCCCGGTTTCTAAATTTAATGCCTCAAGAACTTTTTTCCCACTTTCTTTATTAACTCTATAAAATCCACCTTTTCCTTTTCGCCCTGTATATCCTGTTTCAATTAATTTAGTTACTAATGGAACTTCTTTTGCAACTTTATGGAATTTATCAATTTCTGGAAGTTCTTTTATAAAACTTTTTAAAACATCTGCCATTAAATCAATTCCAATTAAATCGTATAAACCAAATATTCCCGTTTTTGGAATACCCATTGGCCTTCCAAAAACAGCATCCGCTTCTTCAACAGATAGTTTCATTTTAAAAGCCTCGGTCATAGCAACTTGCATTGCATAAACTCCAACTCTGTTACCAAGAAAACCTGGAGTATCATTACAAACAATAACGCCTTTGCCCAACAATGTTTCACAAAAATCTTTTAAAAAATTTATTTTTTCTAAATCATTATTTTCATTTTTAACAATTTCTAAAAGCCCCATATATCTAACTGGGTTAAAAAAGTGAGTAATGCAAAAATCTTTTTTATCTTCCTCTGATAAATTTTCAGATAATACTTTTATAGGTATAGAAGATGTATTTGATGAAACTATTGAACCAGCTTTACGAGTTTTAAAGATTTTTTCATATAAATTGTGTTTGATGTCAATTTTCTCAACAACTGCTTCAACCACCCAATCTGCATCTTTTACAACACCAAAATTATCATTAATATTTCCTATATTAATATTATTTATTTTTAATTTATCTAATAGTAAAGGTGGTCTCGAACTGTAAATACGTTCTCTAGCTTTTTC
>DTVC01000011.1:0-11207 GCA_012963775.1 Candidatus Pelagibacter sp.
TTTTCCTCAGTTATTGGAGCGATCGCTTTTGTTAATCCTGAACTGTACGGTCCAAGCATATAATGTACACCATCTTGTTTAATTAATCTTTCTGCAAGTTGAGCTGCTCTTCCGGAATTTGATTCATCATCGTAATAAATAATGTCAAATTTGTAAGTTTTTCCACCAACTTTAACACCGCCCATGCTGTTAATTCTATCTACAGCTAAGTTATATCCATTTTGGGTATGTTTACCGTTAGTTGAATACTTTCCAGTTAATGAAACAGCCGCACCTAAAATAATCTTGTCTCCAACAACTTTTGCTAATGAGATTGTCGAAGTTGATAAAAAAAGTGCAATTGCAGAAACAAATGTAATGATCAAATTTTTTACTTTCATTTATTTCTCCTTCTATTAATTAATTAATTAAAGTCATATTAAACTACTTATTGTCAGCAAAAACAATATTATGAAATTACATAAATGATGTTTTTTGTTTCTAATGAAAAACTATTGATGTAGATCAATAATTAATATGTCTGAGTGACAGCAATATAAACTGCAATTGCAATTAATGCACACGCAGAAATTGTATTAATTATTTTTGGATTTGCTTTTATCCAAACGATTGCTTTATTTGCAAGAATTGCATAACCAATTAACGTTGCAAAATCCAAGACCATATAAGTTATAATTAAAATAATAAATTGAACTACGTAGTTTGAATTAAAATCAATAAATGTTGGAAAGATTGTTGTAAAAAATAACCATGCTTTAGGGCTTGTTCCTGCTACCAAAAAACCATCTTTAACAAAAGAAAAGATACTTTTTCCATAATGTTCGTTTGAATTAATATTTTCTGGTCTGCTTTTATAAATATCATAGGCTAGGTACACTAAATAAATTATTCCAATCCATTTAAATACATTTAAATAAGTTGAATTGTCAGAAAAGAAACTTCCTATAACAAAAATAACAAGAGTCCCCTGAATAAAATTTGCTGAAATATCTCCGAGTGATGTCCAAATACAATTTTTAACACCATAGTTCATTGAATATGAAATAATTAAAATTCTTGGTGTGCCTGGTGAAATGAACAAAACAAGCAAAATCAGAAAATATTCTAAGGGAAACATTTTTTGGAGATAGCCCTAAAAAACCGGGAGCTAAAGATGGCTAGATAGGACTATCCAAACTACATATTATCATGCCCTAAAAAAATTGCATTAATCATTTTTTTAGAATTTACTGAAATTATAATGAAAAAAGCATTAGTTTCTTTAACCGCGACAAAAACTCCTAGTCTGTCCAATAGTCCAAAATGGGTCATTTATGTGGTTTGGGTAAATAAGGTAATTTTCGAGGATATCAAAAAAACGAAATTCAGGGCTTGGAGTTAAAAATTATATAGGAAAAAAAATTAAGAAGAAAAATTAGAAAAAGTGATTATATATAGAGTATGAAAAATGTTACCGTTTATATGGGTCCAATGTGTAGCTTTTGTGATGCAGCAAAAAGATTATTAAATAGAAATAATATTCCATACAAAGAAATAAACATTGCAATTGAAGAAGGCAAAATGCATGAAATGTTAAGCAAGTCTAACGGTAAAAGAACAATTCCACAAATTTTTTTCGATAATCATCATGTTGGTGGTTATGAGGAATTGAGAGCATTAGAAAAAGAAAATAAATTAGAAAATTTACTAAAATAAAAAAGCTCAGGCTTTTTCTTTAAAAACTAAACAAACACCGTTATTACAATATCTTTTGCCTGTTGGCTCAGGACCATCATCAAAGATATGTCCATGATGACCTCCGCAATTTTTACAATGATACTCAGTCCTTGCATATCCTAACAAATAATCTGTTTTAGTTTCAAACACGTCTGGTAAGGATTTAAAAAAAGAAGGCCATCCAGAACCACTTTCGTATTTTGTATTGGACTCAAATAGTTTTATGCCACAATTTGCACAGTGATAGCTACCTTCGCGCTTTTCATTATTTAACTCACTTGAACCAGATGGTTCAGTTCCTTCTTCAAATAAAACTGATTTTTGTTCATTTGTTAAATTTGGATTATTTTTTTTCATAAAATTATTCAATAATTCGAATTGGTTTCCCTGCTACACAAGCTTCCAAATTTTCTATCATTTGAGTATAAAAAATAGAATAATTTTCAGCAGTTACATAGCCAATATGTGGTAATAAAAGTGCGTTTGGAATAAATCTTAATTTATGACTTACTGGCAAAGGTTCTTTTTCATAAACATCAATTCCAGCACCCGCAATAACATTCGTTGAAAGAGCAATAATTAAATCATCTTCATTAATTATTGATCCTCTTGAAGTATTAATTAAAAAAGCTGTTTTTTTCATCATATCAAATTCTTTTAATTGAATTAAATTTTTGTATCTTTCTCCTCCTTGAACGTGAATGGATATAAAATCAGAATTTTGTAATAAATCTTCTTTGTTAGACGGCAAAACATCTAATTCTTTACATCTATCCAAATTTAAATTTTCACTCCATGCTATAACTTCCATGCCAAATGCTTTAGCAATTTTTGCCACTTGTGAGCCAACTCTTCCTAATCCAATTAATCCAAGAATTTTTCCTTTTAACTCTACACCAACTGTTGTTTGCCAATAACCTTGAAACATATTATCTATTTCGGGCTTAATATTCCGAGCCAATCCTAAAATTAATGCCCATGTTAATTCGCTCGTAGGATTAACATTAATTTCTGTACCAGTAACAATAATTTTTCTTTTTTTAGCCGCTTCAAGATCTATTGCTTTATTGCGCATGCCACTAGTAATCAAATACTTAAGTTTTTTAAGATTATTAATTAAATTTTCTGTGATTTTTGTTCTCTCTCTCATAATTAATAAAGCTTCAAAATCTTTTAATTGTTTAATTGCATCATCTTCATTTTCAAATGGCTCACTGAATACTTTTGTTTCGTATTTTCCCGACATTTTTTTTATATCAACAAACTCTTGGGCTACGTTTTGATAATCGTCTAAGATTGCAACTTTAAGCATTTTTTTTATTTTTGTTCGAAAGTGTTATGCCTGCAATTATAAATATTGCTCCTAGAGAATGATAAAACATAAATTTCTCTTTAAATATCACCATTGCCATTAATGCTCCAAAAATTGGCATTAAATGTAAAAACACACCTGCTCTATTTGCGCCAATAATTGCAATTCCTTTTATCCAAAAAAGAAAAGCAAGAATTCCTGGGAATAACACTACATAAGTTAATGTTAAAATAAATGGTTTACCAAGTATAATTAGATTACCAAAACTCATTTCAATAAAATAAATTGGAATTAAGAAAACTAATCCACATATAATTATTATTTCTAGCAATGCAATTTGAGATATTTCGTAAGTTTTTTTTCTAAGTAAAGCTGAGTAAGTTGCCCAGGCAAACATAGCAACAACCATCGATAAATCTCCTTTATTAAAGTCTAAACTTTTGATTAATTCGATGTCTGCTTTGGTAATTATAAACACCACTCCTATTAAAGACAAAATTACTCCAATTATTTGAAATAAATTTGTTTTTTCAATTTTAAGTATGGAAGCAATAAACATGATCCAAACAGGTATTGTTGAAATCATCAAAACACCGCTGATCACTTGTGTATAATATAAAGAATAGTAAACAATCGAATTAAAAATAGTAATACTCGTTATCCCTAAAATTATAAAAAAACTAATATTGTCTAAAATATATTTTTTATGACTTAAAATCTCTTTAAAGGTAAATGGTAATAAAATTAGAAAAGCAAATAACCATCTATAAAAGTTTAGTGAAAAAGGTGGGATTTGATAAATGCTTGCTGCCTTGCCTACAATAAAATTTCCTGACCAGAAAAGAGTTGTTAAAATTAATAGTAAATATGCAAGATTATTTTTATTTGCCACTTATTTAATTCTTTCTATATTTTTTCATAGAAACGTTAGCTAATAATAAATTTGGATCAATAAAAACTTTTGATTCTTTAATTTTTTTAAAAGATTTATAAGCAAAAATTGCTATAGGCAATTCAGTACAACCAAGTATTATTTTTTTACACTTCATTTTAATTAATTCATTAACCGCAGGCTTAATTGCTTTTTCTGCTAATTTAATTTTTCCCATTTTTACATATTTAATTGCTTTATTTACATTTAGTTTCTGTAAAGGTTTTCCTGGACTAACTAATTTATAATTTTTATCAAAATATTTATTGTAAACCTGCGTTTTTAAAGTTGCTTCTGTACATAGTATTCCTATTTTTGAATTTTTTTTGTAATTTTTCTTGGTATGCAGGTAAACCTCTTTTGGCATACTTAGAATTGGAATATTGATTTTTTTTTGTAAATCATCATACCAATAATGAGCAGTATTACATGGCATAACAATAAACTTACAATTATTTTTTTGAAGTAAAAGACAACCTTTAATTAAACTTTTAAGAACATTATAATATTTTTTAATATTCTCAGGTCTTTTTGGAATATTTGACTTGTTATATAAAATAAAAAGGGGATAATTTTGATCAGTTTTACCTCTATTTATTAATGCAAGTTTATTACAAAAATCAAGACCTGCTTGTGTTCCCATGCCTCCTAAAATTCCAATCATGATAATATATTTTAAGTTTTTTTTAATATTTTAGATTAAAAGTAATTGCTATAACAATTTAAGTTCCAAATCGAGAAGAACTATAAGCGCTTAAATTTAAGTTTGTATTTTCATTTGAAATCATTTTCGATATAATTTTCCCAGATATAGCTCCTAAAGTCCATCCTAAATGATGATGTCCAAAAGAATAAAAAACATTTTTATAATTTTTAGAAGGCCCTAAAACTGGTAAATAATCAGGTAATGTAGGTCTAAAGCCTAACCATTCATCTTCGTGTTCTGGAAGTCCATCCAACATATCTTTAGCATTCATAATTAAATTTTTTATTCTTGATTTTGATAATGGGTTATCCAAACCACCAAACTCTACTGTTCCTACAACTCTTAATCCTTGTTCCATAGGAGTCATTCCAAATCCTCTGTTCGCATACACTACTGGTCTTGAAATTAAATGATCAAATCCTTTAAAATGAACATGATATCCTCTTTCTGTATCCATAGGAATATTTTCATGAAGTTTGTCGGTTAATCTTTTTGAAAATACTCCACAAGAAATTACTAATTTATCAAATATAAATCTTTGTGTTTCAGATCTAATTACTGGTTTGTCATCATCAAAATTTATATCCTTAATATTTAATTTTAAAAACTTTCCACCTTTTTTTAAAAAGTTATCAAATAATTTTAATAATATTTTTTTTGGATTTCTTGTATGTCTTGCATAATCATAAAAAACTCCACCATGGTAAAAAGGTTTTATATTTGGTTCTAAGTCATGGATATCTTTTGGTGATAATAATTGTTGTTTTACTCCTAGTTCTTTTCTTATTTTTATTTCAAGTTCTCTACTTTTTAGATTTTGATCATTCCAAACGTAAATTATTCCTTTATTTTCTACCAATCCATTAAGTTCTATTTCTTCAAACAGCTCATCAAAAGCTGGGAGAGCTAAATCTAAAATTTGATGCATATTTTTTGCCGTATGCATCATTTTTCGTTCTGAACAATTTAATAAAAATCTTAAGAACCACGGAATCATTTTGTGAACATAATTCCATTTTAGTGCGAGTGGACCTCTTGAGCTTGCGAGCATTGCTGGTATATCTGCAATCACATCTGGACGATTTAATGGTACCGATGCATAAGGAGAAAAATGTCCAGCATTTCCATAAGTTGCTGAATTTCCAGGTTCATCTCTATCAAATAATGTAACCTTAAAACCTTTTTTTTGCAGAAACAAAGCATTACATACACCTTGAATACCAGCTCCTATGACAGCAATTTTAACCTTATTATTTTCCACATAGCAAATATAGGATTAAGTGAATTTTATAATATGAGATATATAGGCGCGGTATATATTAAAAATTAAATACTATTTTTCTCATTTAATTAAGATATTTGATCCGTGTTGTAGATTTTGCAACTCATAACAATCGCGAAACCGATCATGATTGTCAACATTGATGAGCCTCCATAAGATAAAATTGGAAGTGGAGAGCCTACAATTGGAACTATTCCAAGCACCATAGACATATTCACAAAAATGTATGCAAATATTGCAGCAGAAAATCCAAAACAGTAAAGCTTTGCAAAAAAACTTCTAGATAAAAAACCAATTCTAACAATTCTATAAATTAAAAGAATATATATTAAGAGTAAAAATAAACATCCTATAAAACCAAACTCCTCTGCATAAAGGGTGAATATAAAATCTGTATGCTTTTCTGGTAAAAACTCAAGATAGCTTTGAGTTCCTTTTAAAAATCCTTTTCCAAAAAAACCTCCTGAGCCTATAGCTATTTTAGATTGGATTATTTGATACCCTGCGCCTAGTGGATCTCTTTCTGGATTAAAAAAAGTTAATATTCTAAGTTTTTGATAAGGTTTTAAAAGTGATATTATGAAAGGAGTTGATACTAGAAGCATTATGCCAGTGTAAACAAAATATTTTATATTCAGGCCTGCAATCCACATTACAAAAATTCCGCTGATTGCAATTAATATTGCGGTCCCAAGATCAGGCTGTGCAACAACAAAAATGCAAGGAATAGTTAATAGTACCAAGGGTAGAAAAATATTCTTGAAATTTTGAAGATCGGCACTTTGCATACGATGATAGTATCGAGCAAAACAAATTATAATTGCAATTTTCATTAACTCTGAAGGTTGAATATTTATAAAGTAAAGGTTTATCCATCTTTGAGATCCTGATGCAGTTACTCCAAAATAAAAGACTATGACCAACATGGCTAAAATTATTAAATAAAAAATGTAGGAAGATATAAACCAAAATCTTATGCGTACGAAAGATAGAAATAAAAATAATACAAAAAAAACTGAAAATCTTATGAAATGATTTTTTGTGTAATAAGCAATTTTTCCACCATCAATAGAATACATGACCATAAAACTGATTGCGGCAAGAATTAAAATTAAAAATACAAGAAAGTAATCTATTGATTTTAATTTATCAAAAAATGAATATTGAGAAGTATATAACCTTTGTCTAAGCATTATGCTAAATCATTAACCTTTATTCTTTTAAATTCTCTAAATTTATGACGATCAATTATTTTTTTAATAAATTTGTTTGCAATAGGAGCTGCCACTTTACTTCCTGAACCACCGTGTTCAATTAAAACGCTTATGGCATATCTTGGATCTTTATATGGAGCAAAAGCAACATATAAAGCATGATCTCGATTTTTGTATTCAATTTCACTTATTTTTAAATCAGCTTCCCTTTCAGCTTCGGTAATTCTTCTTACTTGCGAAGTTCCTGTTTTTCCAGCAAATTGATATTTTTCATCTTCATGCCTTGAGTTAAAGGATGTACCATAAAGCTCATTCGTAGAAGCAAACATTGCTTCTAGAACAAATTTCACATTTTCAGGATTTCTGTACATAGGTTTGTAAAGTTCAATATTTTGTTCTTGTAAAATATCTTTATTCAACTCAATTAATTTTTTTGGATTTGAAGAAAGATTATACTTTTCAAGATCTAGTTTTATCATTGATCGAATATCTTCATAATTTAATTCATCATCTAATATAATTTGAGGTTTTATTTTATAACCACCATTTGCAAGTTGAGCTGTCATTAAACACAGTTGTAGAGGTGTAGACTGAATATAGCCTTGCCCAATACCAGTAATAATAGTTTCTCCTAAGTACCAAGGAAGCTCTAAGTTTTCTAATTTCCATTTTGTGGATGGAACAATTCCGATCTTTTCATCAATATATAAATCCCCTAATACTTTTGACCCAAGACCATATCTCTTAGCTAAAATAGAAAGTCGATCTACTCCAAGTAGTCTTGCAACTTCATAAAAATATATGTCACAAGACTGCTTAATTGCATTTCTAAGACGCATAAATCCATGTCCTTTTTTTTTCCAACAATGATATTTTTGACCATATAACTCGATAACTTCTTCACATTTAACTGTCATATTAGGTTTTATAATATCGAACTCTAAAGCTGCGAGAGCAACTAATGGTTTTATGATAGATCCTGGAGAATATAACCCAGCCAAAGATTTATTTATTAATGGTTTTAGAGGATTATTTTTTATTTCGTTCCAATCTTTGATATTTATTCCATGAGTGAATTTGTTTGGGTCATATGTTGGTGATGATGCCATTGCTATGATTTCTCCTGTATAAATATCCATTGCACAAATTGATCCACTTTGACCTTTTAAAAGATTTTGGGCAAGTTGTTGACACTCAACATCAATAGTAGTTGTTACTTTTTTTCCTTTAATACTCTCAACTTGATTTATCTGACTTATCCTTTTTCCATAAGCATTAACTTCATATCTTTTGATGCCATAGCGACCAATTAGATCTCCTTCTAAAGATTTTTCAAGTCCTGATTTTCCTACCTTTAAGCCAGGAACATAATTTGATTGAATTTTTTCATTTGACATAATGTCTTTTGCGCTTGCTTCCCCAACGTATCCAACAACATGAACTAAATCTTTATCATATGGATAATTTCGAGCGCTCGATAAAACTGGTTCAGCTCCTTGAAGCTCATGTAAATACAAGTTTAATCTTGAAAATTGTTCCCATGTTAAATTATCTGAAACAACAAGAGTATCCCACGGTTTAAGTTTGCTTACTTTTTTATAAATATAGCGTAAATTATTATTATTTAAGTTTAAAATAGTTTTTAATCTTACAATCAAGTTATTAAAATCTTTTACTTCTTCTAAATTGACATGTAATTGAAAAACCCGATCATTTTCTGCAATCACATTATTAAAATAATCCGTAATTATTCCTCTTTGAGGAGGAGTTTTCCATTCTCGTAATCTATTTTTATCAGATAAGAGGAGATACTTTTCTCTATCAGAAATTTGTAAATTGAATAATCTGTAAGTCATTCCTCCAAATAAAACAATTTTAGCAGCAGCAAGTAAAAATACTCTTCGATTAATTATTTGATTCTTGTTAACGGATGAACGAATCTCTTTTTGACTAAGCATTTTCTTCTCTTAAGTTGTAAATGTTAATTTTATTAAATATTTTTGCAAAAATTGGGTAAACTAAAGAGGTATAAATAGTATTGGACATTAAAGATTCATAACTAATATCTGAGCTAAAAATTAGAGTTTGCAGAATATAATTTGTAGAATTTACTATTAAAATTGATAAGAAAAAAAATACCCAATCATATAGCAAATTGGGTATTAAGGTTCTATTTCTTAACAATGAGGCCATTACACACAATATTAAATAGCTAATAGATGATAAACCAATAGGAAAATTCAAAATAACGTCATTAATTATTCCTGATAGAAAAATTAAACCAAAACCTATTATTTCTGGTTTTTTTAAAACCCAGAAAAAAATCAATATATAAACAAAGTTAAATGAAATATTTAAATTGTAGTAAATTATCGATAAATCAAAACCTGTAAAAACTAAAATAAACAACAAAAAGACTGGAAAACTATTTAAAATATATTTGTAAAATTTTTTACTTTTATCTGGCATTTAATTTTGGCCTCGCTTTATGTATCTAATTTTTACAAAATCTAGCTGAGTTAAGTCTGAAAAAAACTTAACATTTTTTATACCATTTACTACTTCCACCTTGCCAATTGGAATACCTGGCAAAAAAATACCATCGGATCCAGAAGTATAAACAATGTTTCCATTATCAACCGTGTCATTTTTTGGCAAATATTCGAGTAGGCCATAATCTGATCCTGAGCCATTTAAAATAGCTTTTATATTATCGGGTTCAACAATTACTGGTATTTTACTATTTAAGTCATTGATCAACAAAATTCGTGATGACAAATAATTCGTCTCTACTACTTTGCCAATCATATATGATCTATCTAGAGCAGCCATTCCTTTTTCGATACCTGACTCAAATCCTTTATTAATAATAAGTGATTTTATATAAGGACTCTCTTTATCAATTAAAACTTTTGTAATTACATATTCGCCTTCTAACAAAGGTTCTTCATTTATAAATTTTTTTAATTTTTTATTTTCAGATTTATAAAATTTCAAATCATTTTCTAAGGAAGAAATATTATATTCTTTTTCTTTTAATAATTTGTAGTCGTTAAACATATTCATGTGATCTTGAATTTTTACATAGGCATCACTCATTAATTTGAAAGGAAGCGAGACAACGTAGGATCCTCTGTAAATTATATCTTTAGTAACTGATCTAAATTTATCAATCGGACCTGACTTAAAATACTCTAAAGAGAGTATTAGGCAAGAAATTACTAATAATGTAAAGAGTGAAAACTTTTGTCTGTTGCCTTTTTTTAAAAAGGCTGAACGAATAGCAATTACAAAATCGTCTCTACTCGCAGACATTATTTTTTATTAATACTCGGATAACATATGAGCAAATGTTTCTCTTTGTTCTAAAGCTTTACCAGTTCCAATTGCAACACAAGCTAAAGGATCGTCTGCAATATTCACTGGTAGTCCTGTTTCCTTGGAAAATCTTTTGTCTATATTTTTTAAAAGTGCTCCGCCACCAGATAAAGTCATACCCATATCTACCAGATCGGCAGACAATTCAGGTGGAGTATTTTCTAACGCATCCTTAATACCTTTAACTAATTGTTTTATAATAGGATTTAAAGCTTCAGCAGTATCATTTTCAGAAATATTAACTTCCTTTGGAGTTCCTGATCTAATATCTCTTCCCTTAACTGCATAAGTATTATTGCTGGCTGGAATTGCAGTTCCAATTTCTTTTTTAATTTTTTCTGCTGTACTATCTCCGATCAATAGATTATATTCTGATCTCATATAATCCTGTAATGCTTGATCCATTGCATTTCCTGCAGTTCTAAGAGAATTGGAATAAACAACCCCTCCTAAAGACATAATAGCTACTTCTGTAGTGCCACCACCGATATCTACAACCATTGAACCTGTTGCTTCAGAAATTGGTAATCCAGCACCAATTGCGGCAGCGATTGGTTCTTCGATCAATTGAACTTTTCTTGCTCCTGCCGCTAATGCACTATCTTGAATTGATTTCCTCTCAACAGGATTATATGAGATCAGAATATAATCTATTGATCGGAGATAGT
>DTVC01000011.1:11217-12046 GCA_012963775.1 Candidatus Pelagibacter sp.
TTTGAGTTAAAATTAGTATTTATTTTGCAATCTTAACGAGAGCCAGTAGGAACGCTTATTAAAATTCTTGGATTTGCCAATGTTCTTTTATGAACTTTTTTTATGAAATGCTTGATCATTTCTTCGGTTACAATGAAATCTGCAATCACTCCATCTCTTAAAGGCCTTATTGCCTGTATGTTTCCTGGGGTTCTTCCAAGCATTGTTTTTGCTTCGTCCCCAATTGCAAGAACAGATTTTTTTCCTTTTTCTTCAACAACTGCAACTACAGATGGTTCATTTAAAACTACTCCTTGTCCCTTAAGCACAATAAGTGTATTTGCTGTTCCAAGATCAATCGCCATATCTTGTGACCAAATTTTAGTAATCTTTTCAAATATTCCCATTTTATATTCCTTTCATTTTTTCATTTTTAAAATTTTGTTTTGTTTCTTTGATATCAGGTGCAAAATTTCTCTTTCTTTTTATAATCATTTTATTCAATGCATTAATGTAGGCATTTGCTGAAGCAACCAAAGTATCAGTATCAGCTGCTTGACCAACAGTAGTTTTTCCCTCTTCTTCAATTCTAACGCTCACTGTTGCCTGTGCATCGGTTCCTTCTGTTACTGCATGAACCTGATAAAGCTGTAACTTAACTTCATGTGGATACAACTTTTTGATACATTTAAATGTTGCATCTACAGGTCCATCTCCCGTTTCTGATGCTTTTTTAATTTCTCCATAAACTTCCAAAGTCATTTCGGCTCTTTGCGGTTCTCCTGTTCCAGCAAAAACTTTTAAAGATTTAAGAATAATCACATTATCTTCTTTAATTAAACTATCATCG
>DTVC01000012.1 GCA_012963775.1 Candidatus Pelagibacter sp.
AGGCTCGATTTCTCTAGGATTTTCAATCCCGTTTGTCACAGCATTTTTGGTAATTTCATTAAAAACAACTCTTTCAATTTTTTTATCTTTTAGTAATTTTTTCTCATTCAAGAACTCTTTTACATGCCACGCAATAGCTTCTCCCTCTCTATCAGGGTCAGTTGCTAATATTATTTTTGAGGAATCTTTTGCAGCATCAGTTATATCTTTTAGATATTTTTTTGAGAAATTATCAATTTCCCATATCATTTTAAAATTATTTTCTGGATCTACCGATCCATTTTTTGAAGGCAAATCTCTAATGTGGCCATAACTTGCAAGTACAATGAAATCTTTTCCTAAATATTTATTAATAGTTTTTGCTTTTGCAGGACTTTCAACAATTACCAAATTCATAATTTGAAATTACATAAAAGACCTAGATAGTCAAATTAATAAATTTTTGTCTTTGATTCCTCTTGATTTATAAGTCGTTTTACATTTTCTCTGTGAGTATAAAATATTAAAACAAAAATAATTATATAAAAATATTTGTAATGAATGTTATCAAAAAAAAATAAATAAACTGGAATACTTAAACTTGCTACAATAGAAGATAGTGATGAAAATTTAGTAATAAAAAAAACAATTAACCAAGAACAAATAAATATAAATCCAAATAAATAGTTTATACAAAACAATATTCCTAAATATGTAGCCACTCCTTTTCCACCTTTAAATTTTAACCAAATAGGAAATACATGACCTATAAATACTGATAAAGCAGAAATAAATATATAATCTGGAATATAAAATTTTGTAAACAAAACAGGTATAACAGCTTTTAATATATCGAGAATAAGGGTTGAATAACCTATGCTTTTATTTCCAGTTCTTAATACATTCGTTGCACCTATATTTCCTGAGCCAATGCTTCTTATATCTTTTTTAAGAAAAATTTTTGTTAAAATAAAACCAAAAGGAATAGATCCTATCAAATAAGAAATCAAAGAAGTAAGAATTATTTCCATATTTAAATTTTAAATAATTCTTCACCTTTTACAAATGTATTTGTGACTTTTCCCTGTAATTTTTTATCCTCTATAGAAGTGTTTTTTGATTTTGATATTAGTGTTTCTTTTTTAACAATCCATGGCTTGTAAATATCAACAATGCAAAAATCAGCATCATTACCTACAGTTAGATTTCCTTTATTTATCTTTAAAATCTTAGCAGGATTACTAGTTAAAACTTTAATTATTTTATTAAGTTTTAAAGAATCATTGTGAAAAAGTTCTAACGCTAGTGGCAACAATGTTTCAATTCCAGAAGCTCCAGTAGCAGCTTGAGAAAATGTTAATCTTTTTTGTTCTTCGTCCTCCGGCTTGTGATCTGATACTATGACATCAATTAAATCTCTGTTTATTCCTTTTACTAAGGCCAATCTATCTTCTTCTTTTCTTAACGGTGGAGATAATTTTAAAAAAGTTCTAAAATCACCTATATCATTTTCATTTAATGATAGATTGTTTATAGATACTCCACAGCTAAAGCTAACTTCATTTTTTCTTTTTTCAACCAAATCAACAGATTTAGACGAAGATAACTGTGAAATGTGATATCTACAATTAAATTCATCTAGTAAAGTTAGATCCCTTTCAATTATAATTTTCTCCGCTAACTCTGATATGCCTTGTAAGCCCAATTTGGTTGAAATTATTCCATCATTAACCATACCGTTTTCAGCTAATTCATAATCTTCTGCATGCTGCATTATCAAACAATTCAAATCATGAGCAGATTTCATAATTCTCGACATAAGTCTTGTATTTTGTATTGTTTTTATTCCGTCAGTAAAACCTATTATTCCTTTTTTTTGCAATAATCCAAATTCAGTCATATTAGTTCCTTCAAGATTTTTTGTTAAGGAAGCTGTAGGAAAAATATTTATTTTAGCTTTATCTCGACCTCTTCTTTTTAAGAAATCCACAATAGAAACATTATCAATTACAGGACTTGTATTTGGCATTGTTACAACAGAAGTAACACCACCAGTTAAAGCAGCATTACTTAAAGTTTTAAAATTTTCTTTATACTCAAAACCAGGTTCACCAACAAAAACACGCATATCAACAATACCTGGAAACACATGTTTTTCTTTTAAATCAACAAATTTTTCTCTGGAAGGTATATTGTTTTTGTTTACTTTTTTTCCTATGGCTTCGATTTTTCCATCTTCACCAATTATCAAACCACCCATTTCTTCAATAGAATTATGTGGGTCCAGAATATTACCATTTAAAAAGTATTTTTTTTTCATTATTCACAAAATATTTTTAAACAAGCCATCCTTACAGCCACTCCAAGTTCAACTTGTTCTTTGATTAAACTAACATTTATATCATCAGCTAAGTTTGTATCTATTTCTATTCCACGATTCATAGGCCCAGGATGCATTATTAACGCATCTTCTTTTGCACATTCTAATTTGTCGGGAGTTAGGCCGTAATATTCATAATATTCTCGATTTGAAGATAAAAATGAACTTGTCATTCTTTCATTTTGAAGTCTTAACATCATTACTATGTCACAATTTTTCAATCCATTTTTCATATTTGAAAAAGTATTAACTCCAAATTTTTCAATATTACTTGGCATTAAATTAGTTGGTGCAATTATATTTAATTCCGCTCCCAACATATTTAATAAATAAATATTTGATCTAGCTACTCTAGAATGAAGAATATCTCCACATATAGCAATTTTTAATCCTTCTATTTTTTCTTTTCTGTCAATTATTGTTAGAGCATCAAGCAATGCTTGAGTAGGATGTTCTCTTCGTCCGTCACCTGCGTTTAATACTGCGCAGTTAACTTTCTGAGACAATAAATTACAAGCACCCGAGTCTTGATGTCTTATAACAATTATATCTGGGTGCATTGCATTTAAAGTCATTGCGGTATCAATTAAAGTTTCTCCTTTTTTAATTGCTGAATTTATTATGTTGATAGACATTACATCTGCTCCCAGCCTCTTGCCTGCTAACTCAAATGAACTTTGAGTTCTTGTTGAAGGTTCAAAAAATAAATTAATTTGAGTTTTTCC
>DTVC01000013.1 GCA_012963775.1 Candidatus Pelagibacter sp.
AAGATATTTATATCGGCATGATGCAATTTATGGTTCTCCAAATAATCGGTTTGATTATTATAATAATTTTTCCTGAAATTGTTCTTTGGTTGCCCACCTATATTTTTGGTAAATAAAAGGGGTAATACCCGAATAGGATTTAAAGGATATATATTGGAATGATGCAGTTTATGGTTTTACAGATAATCAGATTAATAATTATCATTGTTTCCCCAAAATTGTGTTGTGGCTACCTACTGTCTTATATGGACAGTGAGATATTTTTGTTTAAAATAAAACTGTGATTCAACAAAAAGAAAATTTTCCGCTAAAAAATTGGGAGATAGTTTCTGTAAATCCAAATAATAAAAATTGGAATTGGAAAGATTTATTTTGTTTTTGGGGAAATAATGTACAAAGTGTAATTGGTTTTTCATTGATAGCTTCACTTTATCTAGTTTACAATTTAAATTTTTTAATTGTTTTAATTGGCTGTCTAATAGCTTCTTTTTTAGTTTATATTTTTGCCAACTTAATAGGTAAACCTTCCCAAAAACATGGATTACCATTCCCGGTAATTTTAAGAACCTCAATGGGCATTAATGGAGCCAGGTATATTGCGTTATTAAGAGGCTTGGTAGGTATTTTTATGTTTGGAATTCAAACATTCTTTATATCTAAATCTATAGGATATCTAATAAGAATAACATTGTTTTCTATAGATAGTAGTTTTTTAGACCAAGATATATTTTTATATTTTTATATGGGAATGAATATAATTGACGGAATTGCTTTTTTATTTACATTATTAATTCAGTATTCACTGTTTAGCAAAGGACAATCAGCAAATAGATTATTTATAAATTTTTCGGCATTATTTGTTTATTTTGGACTAATTATATTTTTAATATTAGTTATTTCTGAGAATTTTTATGAAGTATCAAATTCATTTAAATTATCTCTAAACATTGTGAATCCTATAGCAAAAAACAATGTATTGCCTTTGATGACTGTAATTGGAACGATGTTTGCTTATTTTTCAATTGTTATTGTTAATTTTGGTGATTTTTCTAGATATGTCAAAAACGAAGAAGAATTAAATAAAGGCAATATTAGTTTAGTAATTAATTTGATTTTATTTTCATTTCTAACAATTTTTATTGTTTTAGGTGTTGATATCATTTTAATAAAAAACATGGTTCAGGTTGATAGTTTATTAACTAATCCAAATGATATAATTGGCAAATTTGACAATACATATTTGTCAATCATGGCTTTGTTATTTATTTTATTTGCAACAGCATCTACAAATTTAATTGCAAATTATATTCCTTCTCAAAATGCTTTATTAAATTTTTTACCAAAAAATCTTTCATTAAAAAGTTCAGGATATTTAATTGTATTATTTGGATTTTTTGCAGGATTATTCTGGCTACCTGTTTTGAGCCAAATAGGAATATTATCACTTGTAGATACTATTGGATCTTTTTTTGGACCAATATCTGGAATAATGATTGCAGACTATTATTTGATAAGAAATAAACATATATCAAATAAAGATATATTTTCTTCAATATCAGGAAGTTCTTATTATTATTCAAATGGTTGGCAAATTAAAGGTATTTACGCATTATTTATTGGATTTATATTTTCTGCTGCAACTATATGGAATACTGATTTAAGCTTTCTGCATTCTTTTTCATGGTTAATTGGAGCATTTGTATCTTGGATAACATATTATTTGTTGGCAAGTGATTAAATGCATCAATTTGATTTAAGAAATAGAACAGCAATAATTACTGGTGGAGCTCAAGGATTAGGACTAGGTATAGCGAAGCGATTTATTGAATCTGGAGCAGAAGTAATTATTTGGGATATAGATAAGAGATTAATAAAAGAAGCAAAACAAGAATTAAATAGTAATAAACTAACTTCACAAATAGTAGATGTTACCGATTTTGAAGATATTAAAACAAACATAGATGCAATAATCATTAACAAAAAAGTGGATATTTTTGTTAATAATGCCGGAGTCACTGGTTTAACTACTGGATTATGGGATTATCCAATTGATGAGTGGCATAAAGTTTTAAATGTAAATCTCAATGGAACTTTTTATTGTTGCAAGGCAATAGTTCCTCATATGATAAAAAATAATTATGGAAGAATAGTAAATGTTGCTTCGGTAGCTGGAAAAGATGGAAATGCAAATGCTAGCGCTTATAGTTCTGCAAAAGCTGCTGTTATAGGATTAACAAAATCTTTAGGTAAAGAGTTAGCAAATAAAAATATCGCGGTTAATGTAGTTACACCAGCAAGTGCAAAAACCAGAATACTTGATCAAATGTCAAAAGAGCATGTTCAGTTTATGTTTTCAAAAATTCCAAGAAAAAGATTTTTAGAAATGAATGAGTTTGCCTCTTTAGTTACTTGGTTGTCCAGTGAAGAAAATTCATTTTCCACAGCTGCTGTTTTTGATATTAGCGGTGGTAGATCTACTTATTAGGCTTACTTAAAGGCAAAATCGAAGTCTCTATCTTAGTTCGATGTAATTCTTTAGATATTACAGGTGCAAAAATTATTAGCGACCAATAAACTAGAAGTATAAATATAGATAAAGTTTTCATGTAATTTCAAATAGGTAATGATTTTGAATAATGCGTGTCTTAATAGTGACTAAACTATGATTTTTTAAAAATAATTGAAAAAAAATTTTCTTAAGTTATAGGTGTTACATGATCAGACTTATAAATTTCATTTTACTATTTTGGATTTTTTTGTGTTTAACTCTAAAAGCTGAAACAGTTAGCGTTTTTGAATTTACCGAAAAAGAATTTGGCACTTTAAAAGTTAGAAAAGTTATAGGTGCTAAAGGAGAGACTAAATACTCTCTTGGAAGCAATGAAAATGGTCAATTTCTTAGAGCTGAAGCAAAAGGAACAGCGTCTGGACTAGGTCAAAAAGTTAAAATTGATCTAAATAAAACTCCTTTTATAAATATTACATGGAAGATAGAGAAAGATCTTAAAGGAATAGATGAAAAAACTAAAAAGGGCCATGATTTTGCGGCAAGAGTATTTGTTGTTAAAAAGACAGGATTAACTCCTTTATCCAACAAAGCAGTAAATTATGTATTCTCTAGTAATAATTCAGTAAATGAATCTTGGAGAAGTCCTTACACCAAAAGCTCAGTAGATTATGTTTTATCTACAACAAAAGATAACATAAATGAATGGGTTACTGTTAAAGCAAATGTTAAAGAGCATTTTAAGAAATTACATGATCTAGATGTTGAAGAATTATCCGGAGTAGCAATTATGACTGATACAGATCAAACAAAAATAAAAGCTATCTCTTATTATCAAAATATTTATTTTTCGTCAGAATAATTACAATTTAGTGTATTTTTTTAAGCTTACACTTAAAAAAGACAAAACTATTGCTGCAATCACATCTTCTATTGGTTGCGCAGAAGGAAAACCAAAATTCCAAAGAATCACACCTATTAGCCAAATGAAATAAATTTTCATGAATAATTTAGTATTTTGATATCATTTAATTAAATTAATTTTAAGACTTTTTTAAATAATGAAGTCATCTTTTGTTCGTTAAGCCTACCAGTATTTACATTTCTTGGACTTGGATGATAGCAACCAACTAATAAAATATTATTGGTTAAATGATAAACGTTGTTGTGACCAAACTTAATTTTGTCTGAAAAACCATAATTAGTTTTATAAAAATAAACACATGCATCAAAAGCAATTTTTCCAAGAGCTACAATTACTTTTAGATTTTTTAAAAGATTTATCTCTTGTTTAAAATAATTAAAGCAATTATCTAATTCATTTTTTAAAGGTTTGTCACCAGGAGGCACGCACTTTAGTGCTGCTGTAATAAAAGCATTATTTAGTTTTAAACCATCATTGATATGATCAGAATTGCTTTGATTGGAAATCTTAGCTTTATATAAGCATTTGTATAAAAAATCTGACGACTTATCTCCAGTAAATACCCTTCCTGTTCTTGTTCCACCATGAGCTGCTGGAGCCAAACCCACGAAAAAAATTTTGCCATTTATATCTCCAAATCCTGGTATAGGTTTTCCCCAATAAGTTTGATCTCTGTATTGTTTTCTCTTTTCTCTTGATATCTTTTTTCTAAATTTAACTAATCTAGGACATTTGTTACATTTGATTATTTTATTAGATAATTTTTGAAATTTATCTTTCATAATATGGTGATCTCTGTAGAATTTGACCTTAGATATTTGGTTTAACTCATTTTTGATTAGCTTTTTTATATAACGTAATTCCTTTATTTACTTTATGATTGTAAGATTCTTTAAAACTTTCTAGCTGCCATCCATTTAATCTTTTTTGTATTATTTTAAGATTTTCTTTTTTCCATTCATCACTAGTTTCCTCAATTTTCCACATTTTTTTATCAGCATTACTTCTTCCACAACCATAACAAAAGCCAGTCACAGGATCAGTTTTGCAAATACTTATACATGGTGAAATGATCATAATTTTTAACTTTTATATATTTATATTTTATAATTCAATAAATTGATAATTATTGGCGTTGGACAAATGAAATCAATCATATATAAAACTGCATTATTGTGGGCAAGTGGCGGAATTGGTATACGCGCTAGTCTTAGGAACTAGTACCGAAAGGTTTAAGAGTTCGAGTCTCTTCTTGCCCACCAAGAAATTATGAAAGTTACAGTTGAAAATAAAAAAGGTCTAACAAAAGACCTAAGAGTTTTTATCGACAAAAAAACTATGTCTTCATATATAAATGAAAAATATGAAGAGGTTAAAAAAAATGTTGTATTAAAAGGTTTTAGACCAGGGAAGGTGCCTAGAGAGATTTTAAAAAGACAATTCGGCGAGACTATATTTGGAGAAGTTCTGGATAAAGTTTTAAAAGATACCAGCTCCAAAGTGCTTGAAGAAAATAAAATTAAACCTGCAGGTCAACCTAAAATAGATTTAAAAACTTATGGTGAAGACAAAGATTTAGAATATGTTATTTCAGTAACAGAACTTCCAAAAATTGAAATAAAATCAATAGAAAATATTAAATACGATCAATATATAGTAAAAATAGATCCTACAGAAACAGATAAAAGAATAGAGCAAATAGCACAAAGTCAAAATAATTTTAAGGAAGTAGAAGGAACAAAATCTACTGAAGGAGACTTGGTAATCTTTGATTACAAAGCAACTATTGATAACAAAGAATTCAAAGGTGGAGAAGGTAAAAATACACAACTAGTTTTAGGTAAAGATTTATTTATCAAAGGATTTGATAAACAATTAATTGGTTTAAAAAAAAGTGATCAGAAAAAAGTGGAAGCAGTATTGCCTGAAAATTATCCTGAAAAAGAATATGCAAATAAAAAAGCTATTTTTGATTGTAAAATTATAACAGTTAAAAAACCTGAAAAAACAAAAATCAACGATGAGTTTGCTAAAAACTTAGGTTCCAAAGATTTAAATAATTTAAAAGAATTAATTTCAAAACAAATTAACGAAGAATATAAAAATTCATTAGATACAATAACTAATAAACAAATTTTAAATCAACTTGAAAAATTTAAAGTTGATGAAATTCCGGATAATTTAATTGAACAAGAAGTAAAAATTTTATCACAAGGCATGAAAGAAGAAGAAATTAAAAAAAATAAAAAAAATTTTGAAGATCAAGCTAAGAAAAGAATTAAAACAGGATTAATTTTAAATCAATTTGGAGAACAAAATAATATCAAAATATCTGATCAAGAAATGCAAACTGCAATACAAAAACAATTAAGAACTATGCCGGGTCAAGAAAAAATGGTTCAGGAATATTATCAAAAAAATCCATCTGCTTTAGCTAGTCTTAGAGGATCTTTGTATGAAGAAAAAATAATTCAAACGATCAAAGATAAAACCAAAGCAACCAAAATAGAAATTACTCAAGTGCAGGCTCAAAAATTATTAAAAGAAGAAAATGAAAGAAATGTAAAAGAACAGTCGCAAGAATTTAAAGATATTGATACTGATACCAAAAAAGTCAAAAACTCATTAAAAACTAAAAAACCTAAAAAAACTTCAAAAAAAAGTTTATCAACAAAAACAAAATCAAAAAAAGTTAGCAAAAAGTAATCACAAGTTGTATAAGTACAACGAATCAGCTTATGAGCATAAAAATACCTGAACAATTAAATACGCTTATCCCAATGGTGGTTGAACAATCAAATAGGGGTGAAAGAGCTTATGATATTTATTCAAGATTATTAAAAGAAAGAATAGTTTTTATTGTTGGAACTATAAGCGATACTGTAGCATCATTAGTAACAGCTCAATTATTATATCTAGAATCTGAAGATCCAAAAAAGGAAATTTCACTTTATATTAATGCTCCTGGAGGATTAGTTACAGCTGGTTTAGGAATTTATGATACTATGCAGTATATTAAACCTGATGTTTCAACTTTGTGTATCGGTCAAGCTGCAAGTATGGGTTCTTTTTTATTAGCAGCTGGTGCTAAAGGAAAAAGATTTTCTCTACCAAATTCTAGAATTATGGTTCATCAACCATCGGCTGGTTATCAGGGACAAGTAACGGATATTGAAATTCATGCCAACGAAATTTTATCATTAAAAAGAAGATTAAATGAAATTTATTCTAAACATACAAACAAATCTGTTGATGTAATCAAAAAAGCTCTTGAAAGAGATAATTTTATGACTCCAGAAAATGCTAAAGACTTTGGTTTAATTGATAAAGTAGTATTTAAAAGAGAATGATTCACAACATATAGTTTTTCACTCAACCCAAGCTTGATTACTGAGAGTCACCTGTATATGTATTAGAGTGTTAATTTGATTCGTTATAAAATTTATGAGCAATAATAATAAAAATATTCTCTACTGTTCTTTTTGTGGCAAAAGCCAACACGAGGTTAGAAAACTTATAGCTGGTCCCACAGTATTTATTTGCGATGAGTGTGTTGAGCTATGCATGGATATTATTAAAGAGGAGAGCAAAGATACATTTATAAAAAACCAAGACGGTTTACCACCTCCCAGAGAGATTTGTTCTGTACTAGACGATTATGTAATTGGCCAGGATCATGCAAAAAAAGTTTTATCAGTTGCAGTACACAATCATTATAAAAGATTAAATTACGAAAACAAAACAAGTAAATCCGTCGAACTGGCAAAATCAAACATTTTATTAGTTGGACCTACAGGATGTGGAAAAACTTTATTAGCTCAAACATTAGCTAGAATTTTAGATGTTCCATTTACAATGGCAGATGCTACCACATTAACCGAAGCTGGATATGTTGGTGAAGATGTTGAAAATATTATTCTGAAACTTTTACAAGCTGCAGATTATAATGTTGAAAAAGCACAAAGAGGAATTGTTTATATTGATGAAGTAGATAAAATAAGCAGAAAATCAGAAAATCCTTCGATAACAAGAGATGTATCAGGCGAAGGAGTACAACAAGCTCTATTAAAGATAATGGAAGGAACAATTGCAAGTGTTCCACCACAAGGTGGCAGAAAACATCCACAACAGGAATTCTTACAAGTTGATACAACGAATATTTTATTTATTTGTGGTGGAGCATTTTCTGGATTAGAAAAAATTATCTCTCAAAGAGACAAAGGTTCATCTATTGGTTTTGGTGCTGAAGTTAAGAGCATTGAAGATAAAAACATTGGAGAATGGATGAAAGGTTTAGAGCCTGAAGATTTATTGAAATATGGTTTAATACCCGAGTTTATTGGAAGATTGCCAATAACTGCTACTTTAGAGGATTTAGATGAAAAATCTTTAATAAAAATATTACAAGAGCCAAAAAATTCTTTAATTAAACAATTCCAAGAATTGTTTAAATTTGAAGGTGTAAAACTAACTTTTAAAGAAAATGCTATTAGAAAGATAGCAGATAAAGCAATTAATAAAAAAGCTGGTGCTAGAGGATTAAGATCAATTTTAGAAAATATATTGCTTAAAACTATGTTTGATTTACCTGGTCAGGAGAATATTGAAGAAGTGATTGTTGATATTGGCTCAGTTAAAGGTGAATATGAACCTATTATTATTCATTCAAAAAACAATAAATCTAAGGCAGAAAAAACTTCAGCGGCATAAATAACCGTTAATTCAGACATAATTATCTATTGCAAATTTCTATATAATATCCATATTGACGTGATGGATGTTAAACACGCACTGCCGTTATTACCTTTAAGAGATATAGTTATATTTCCCAGTATGGTGATTCCTTTATTTGTTGGTAGAGATAAGTCTATCTCTTCATTAAATGAAGTAATGAAAGATAACAAAAAAATTATTTTAGTTACACAAAAAAATTCAGAAGTTGATGATCCAAAAAAAACTGATGTGTTTACATATGGTTGTGAGAGCAACATTCTTCAACTTCTAAAACTACCAGATGGTACTGTTAAAGTTTTAGTTGAAGGCATTAAAAGAGTTAAAATTATCGATTTTAAAAATGATGAAAAATTCATCACTTGTACATATGAATATCAAAACGATGTAATAGCGCCAGATGAGGATTTAATGCCTCTAGCGATGATCGCTGTAAGAAGATTAGAGAAGTTAAATTCTGTAAATAAAAAAATTTCAACAGAGACAATTAATAATATTAAACAATTAAAAGATCCCACAAAGATTGTTGATAATATTGCGTCTTATTTAAATTCTACCATGTCGGAAAAACAACAAATTTTTGAAACTGTTGATGTTAAGAAAAGATTGAATGGTGTCATTAAAATAATGGAAAATGAAGCTAGCATTATAGGAGTAGAAAGAAAAATTAGAGGAAGAGTTAAAAATCAGATGGAAAAAACTCAAAGAGAGTACTACTTAAACGAACAGTTGAAAGCTATTCAAAAAGAATTAGGAGAAATAGAAGACGGTAAAGACGAAACTTCAAGTTTAAACAAAGCTATAATAAAATCTAAAATGCCAAAAGAAGTTCTGAAAAAATGTATGAATGAACTTAGTAAACTAAAAAATATGAGCCCAATGTCTGCTGAAGCTACTGTAGTTAGAAATTATCTGGATTGGATGATTGATATTCCTTGGTTCAAAAAAGATAAGATTGATATTGATTTAAATAAAGCCTTAAAAGTTTTAGATGAAGATCATTATGGTTTAGAGAAAGTCAAAGAGAGAATTATTGAATTTTTAGCTGTTCAAAAAAGAATGGGAAAAAGCAAAGGTCCAATTTTATGTTTAATTGGTCCCCCAGGAGTTGGAAAAACATCGCTTGGTAAATCAGTTGCAAGAGCTACTAACAGGCAGTTTGTTAGAATGTCACTTGGTGGTGTAAGAGATGAAGCTGAGATTAGAGGTCATAGAAGAACCTATATTGGATCTTTACCAGGCAAAATTATTCAAATGATGAAAAAAGCTGGAACAATAAATCCTTTAATTTTATTTGATGAGATAGATAAAGTTGGAAACGATTATAGAGGCGATCCTTCATCAGCTTTATTAGAAGCTTTAGATCCAGAACAAAATACTACATTTAATGATCATTATTTAGAAGTTGATTATGATTTATCAGATGTAATGTTTGTAACTACAGGTAATACTTTAAATATCCTTCCTCCATTATTAGATAGAATGGAAGTTATAAGAATTCCTGGTTATACAGAAGATGAAAAAATTAATATTGCAGACAAATTTTTGCTTCCAAAACAGATTAAAGAAAATGGAATTAAACAGGGCGAGTTAGATGTTAAAGATGGAACTATAAAACAAATTATAAGAAGTTATACTAGAGAAGCTGGAGTAAGAAATTTAGAGAGAGAAATATCAAAAATATCAAGAAAAGTTGTTAAACAGGTAATTAACGGTGAAAAACAGACAGTAACAGTAAATGATAATAATATTTCAGATTTTTTAGGGATTAAAAAATTCAAGTATGGAGAAGTTGAAACAGAAGATAAAGTTGGAGTAGTAACAGGTTTAGCCTGGACTGAATTTGGAGGAGAAATATTAAAGATAGAAACTGTTCACATGCCAGGAAAGGGAAGAATGCAAATTACTGGAAAACTTGGTGAAGTGATGCAAGAATCAGTTAAAGCTGCAAAATCATATGTTAGGTCTAAAAGTTTAGAATATGGAATAATTCCCCCATTATTTGAAAAGAATGATTTTCATATTCACGTACCTGAAGGAGCAACACCTAAAGATGGACCATCAGCTGGAATTGGCATGGTTACATCTATAGTATCTTCAATTACAAATAATCCTGTTGATAGAGAAATTGCTATGACTGGGGAAGTAACTATAACTGGACAAGTTCTTTCTATAGGTGGTTTAAAAGAAAAATTATTAGCTGCTCATAGAGCGGGAATTAAAAAATTAATAATCCCAAAAGATAATGAAAAAGATTTAGCTGATATTCCGCAAAAAATAAAAGATGATATAAAAATTATTACAGTAGAAACTGTTGATGAAGTTTTAAAACTAGCCTTAAAAAACGAACTTAAAAGAGTAGAATGGCAAGAAGCTAAAAACATTTCAAAATCTGAAAAAGAAGATAAATCTCAAGCTAGTATTCAGTAATTAACAATTTACATTATCATTATAAAGAGTAAATAAGGGCGTTCTGTCCGCACTATATCCGCACTTGGATGATAATTTCCCACTTTTGCACAAAAATTATTGGCCTAGATTAAGGAATAATGTTACAGGATTTATCTATTGAAACACAACAGTCCTAAAACCAGAAACACGTATAGAGATAGTTT
>DTVC01000014.1 GCA_012963775.1 Candidatus Pelagibacter sp.
GTATTAGGCATTTCGAAAACTGAAGTTATTCCACCTAAAACTGCAGCTTTACTTCCAGATTCTAAATCTTCTACATCTGTAGAACCTGGTTCTCTAAAATGAACTTGTGTATCTATACAACCAGGTAAAACTGTTAATTCTTTTGCATCAAAAGTGTCTTTGGAGTTATTTTCAATCTTGCCAATTTCTACAATTTTACCATCTTTTATTCCAATATCTTTATCTTTAAGATCGTTGTCTATATAACAAAAGCCGTTTTTAATGATTAAATCTAACATTTAATAGAAAAGTAATTATATTATAAATGAACATCAATCAAATATGAATATTAAAAACGTATATATTTTAGAAGATCGTGGAATTCTGTTCGTCAATGGATTTGATGCTAAAGAATTTTTACAAAATCTAGTTACAAATGATATTAATAAAGTTGATAATTCTAACAGTTGTTTTGCATCATTATTAACTCCACAAGGAAAATTTCTTTTCGATTTTTTAATAGTAAAACATAAAAATGGTTACTTCATTGATTGTGAAAAAAAACAAGCTGATAATCTTTTCAAAAAATTTAATATCTACAAATTCAGATCAAAAGTTGAAATTACGAACTTAAGTAATGAATTTGTTATTGCTGCTTTTAGTTATGAAAAATTTATGTCATTTAAAGAATCAAAAGACATACTAGGTTACACTTTCAAGTATAGAGAAGATCCCATATTATTAGATCCAAGACATAAAAAACTTGGAGGAAGACTAATAATTAATTTAGAAAAACTTTATTTATCATTAAAAAAACTAGACTTAAAATCTTCTGAGCCTAACGAATACTATAATTTTAGCCATGAACTAGGAATACCTCAAAGAGACATGGATAAATTAAGTGATAAATTGTTCGGGATTGAATGTAACTTTGAAGAATTAAATGGAATTGATTTTAAAAAAGGATGTTATGTTGGACAAGAGAATACCTCGAGAATCAAATTAAGAAACAAATTATCTAAGAGATTATTACCTATTCAATTAATCAAAGGTAATTTAGAAGAAGGAGCCTCTATATTTAACAATAAAAATGAAGTTGGAAAAGTATTGATTAATAACGACCAGCCATTTGGATTAATTAAATATCTTAGCGATCACTTTAATCATGAGGCTGAATTTAGAAGTGAAAATGCTATTTTTAAAATTAAAAAACCTGACTGGATTTAAAAATAATTATTTTAAAAATTTACTTAAATCTGGTTTAAAATACTTTGGCCCTTTCATAACTTTTCCAGCGTCATTATAAATTGGCTTCCCATTATCGTCTAACTTGCTCATATTAGAATTTTGTACTTCATCAAAACATTTATCAAGATTGATTCCGAAAGCATGTCCAGCTCCATATGTAACATATAGTATATCTGTCAAAGCGTCCGCAACTTCTAAAAGGTCTTTATTATCTATTGCTTTTTTTAACTCATCTAACTCCTCTTTAATTAAATTATATCTAAGCTGATTAATTTTATTTGATCCAAAAGAAGCTTTACTCTTAACTTCTTGGCCAAACATTTCCATAAAGGTTTTTACTTTTTGAAAATTAGTCATTTTACTCCTGATTGATTCTTTTATATAAGTATATTAATAGATTAGCTTATTATTTTATATATTAACAAATGAAATTTAGAAAAGAATTTGATAGTTTGGGAAAAGTTTTAGTCCCTGAAGATAAATATTGGGGTGCCTCTACTCAAAGATCGAATAAATATTTTAATATCGGCGATGTTGTTGTGGGACCAATGCTTATTAAATCGATCGCTATGATAAAAAAGGCTGCGGCCATAGTAAACACTAAAAACAAAGATCTTGATCCAAAAATTGGAAAGACCATTATAAAAGCAGCAAATGAAGTTATCGCTGGAAAGCTTAAAGACCATTTTCCCCTAAAAGTTTTCCAAACTGGTTCTGGAACACAAACAAACATGAATGTAAATGAAGTAATTGCTAATCGAGCAATTCAAATACTTGGTGGAAAAATGGGAACCAAAAAGCCAGTACATCCCAATGACCATGTAAATAAATCACAATCTACAAATGATGTATTTCCTACAGCAATGCATATTGCTATTGCTATTAGAACAAGAGGTAGGTTACTACCTGCATTAAGATTACTTGAATCAGAACTAAAAAAAAAAATAAAACAATTTAGCAAAATAATAAAAGTAGGACGAACTCATCTACAAGATGCAACACCAATATCTCTTGGACAAGAATTTTCAGGATACCATGCACAATTAAAAAAATGCATTGAGAGAATTGAAAAGTCTCTTGAAGAAATATATTTTTTAGCCCAAGGTGGAACAGCTGTTGGAACAGGTTTGAACACCAGAAAAAATTTTGATAAAAAAATAATCTCAGAACTAAGAAAAATTACAAAACTTCCATTAAAACCAGCAATTAATAAATTTGCTGCTCTAGCAGCTCACGATGCAATTGTAAATTTTTCTGGAACAATGAATACAACGGCGGTTTGTTTAATGAAAATTGCAAATGATATTAGATTTTTAGGCTCGGGTCCAAGAGCGGGATATGGTGAACTTATTTTGCCAGAAAATGAACCGGGCTCTTCAATAATGCCTGGAAAGATTAACCCTACACAATGTGAAGCAGTAACAATGGTCTGCGTAAAAATAATAGGTGATCATAACGCAA
>DTVC01000015.1 GCA_012963775.1 Candidatus Pelagibacter sp.
TCAGGCTTTCTAGCTTTTTCACTAAATTCAATTCCGTTTATGTTGTCTCCTAAATATGATGGAAGTTCTTTTCCATCTTTAATTTCTATAGGTGAGCTTCTTGGTTTAGAAAATTGTCCGGCTATTCTTCCTACTTTAACTACTGGCAAAGTAGCAGAAAAAGTTAAAATTAGAGCCATCTGTAAAATAACTTTAAAAGTGTCTCTAATATTATCAGGGTGAAACTCAGCAAAACTTTCAGCACAATCTCCAGCTTGTAAAAGAAAAGCTTTTCCTTCTACCACTTGTGCAAGTGATTTTTTTAAAGATCTAGTTTCTCCGGCAAATACCAGCGGAGGAAAAGAACTTACTTTTTTTAAAACCATGTTAAGTTTATTTTCATCCTCATATTTTGGGATGTGCTTAACTGGATAATTTCTCCAACTATTTAATGTCCACTTTTTCATGTTCAACTTAAAGTATATATAGAGTATACAGACCGAAAAACCAAGTTTGAATATACTAGATAAATGAGTCCTTTTTTATTCAACTGTAACTGACTTTGCTAAATTTCTAGGTTTATCGATATCATAATTTTTTAGTGATGCCACATGATACGCTAATAGTTGTAACGGTACTGTCATAAGGAAAGGTGTTAAACAGTCATCAGTTTTTGGAACCTCTAATGTGAATCTTACATTTTCACTTATAATATGATTGGTTTCATTTGATATCAAAATTACTTTACCACCTCGCGCTATTACTTCTTGCATATTTGAAATTGTTTTTTCAAAATATCTATCTTTTGGTGCTAAGATTACAACAGGTAAACCTTCTTCTATCAAAGCTAAAGGACCATGTTTCATTTCTCCAGCTGGATAACCCTCTGCATGTAAATAGGATAATTCTTTAAGTTTTAACGCTCCTTCCAAGGCTATTGGAAAAGACAAACCACGACCCAAAAACATTGCTCCTTTTGCTTTCAAAAAGTCTTTTGCTATAACTTGAATTTTATCCTGACATTTCAATGTTTTTTTTATTAAATCAGGAAGTTTTTTAAGTTCATTTATTTTATTCACATAATCTGATTTAGTTATTTCTTTTCTAATCTCAGAAATTTTAATAGCTAAAATATAAAGTACTAACATTTGTCCAATAAATGCTTTAGTAGAAGCTACTCCAATTTCTGGTCCAGCATGAATAGGTAAAACAAAATCTGATGATCTAGCTATAGAACTTTCAACTACATTAATAATAGAACAAGTTTTTACTTTATTTTTTCTACACAAATCAAGCGCAGCAAATGTATCTGCTGTTTCACCTGACTGGGATACAAACACATATAAATTTTTTTCATTAAATTTAATTTTTCTGTATCGAAATTCTGATGCTATATCAATCTCAGTCGGAATATTCGTAAATTCTTCAAACCAATATTTCGCAGTAGCACACGAATGGTATGCCGTCCCGCAACCAATCAAAACTACTTTTTTAATTTCTTGTGGTTTAATAGGAAAATTATATAAGTTTATATCATGTCTTAACTGATCAACGTATTCATTAATGCATGTTTTAGCAGTAATATTTTGTTCATTAATTTCTTTAGACATAAAATCTTTAAAATCTCCCTTATCAGCAGTTTGCCTATCATTAGAAAGAGTTAAAACTTCTTTGTTTACCTTTTTGTTTTTTGAATTATAAAATTCTATCTTGTTACTTGACAAAACACACACATCTCCATCTTCCAAATAAGTAATTTTGTTTGTCATAGATTTTAGTGCATAAGAATCTGAACCAAGATAATTTTCCTCAGGACCGTATCCAACAGCAAGAGGGCTTCCTCTTCTGGCTCCTACTACAATATTGTTATATTTTTTGAAAATAATGCCTAGAGCAAAACTACCATTAAGTTTTTCTAAAGTTTTATTAATTGTATTTATTAAATCAAAATTCTTTAAAAAATCAGTTAGAAGAAAAGTTATAACCTCTGTATCGGTTTGTGATTTAAATTTGTATCCTTTTTTTTCTAAATCTTTTTTTAACTCATTAGAGTTTTCAATAATTCCATTGTGAACTACTGAAACTTCTTCCGATGAATGTGGATGTGCATTAACATGGTTTGGTATTCCGTGGGTTGCCCATCTAACATGACCAATTCCAAGGGATCCTTTTGAGGGATTTTTAAATAAAATCTTTTCTAAATTTTCTACTCTTCCTGCGCATTTTTTTTCATCTATATAGCCATCTACAATCGTGGCGATTCCGGATGAGTCATAACCTCTGTACTCTAATTTTTTTAACGATTGAATTATACTCGCAGTTACAGATTTATTGCTTGCTATACCTATTATTCCACACATTATTTTCTCTTATAATTTTTGATTTCTACTTGATTGGCTCTTGTTAATGATAAAGATTTATCTTTTACATTCTTACTCAAAGCTGAGCCTGCTCCTACTACAGCTTTTTTTCCAATTTTTATTGGTGCAATTAACGATGTGTTTGATCCTATAAATGCTCCATCTAAAATTTTAGTTTTATTTTTCTTTTTACCATCGTAGTTACAAGTAATAGTACCAGCTCCAATATTAACATTTTTTCCAATTGTTGCATCGCCAACATAAGATAAATGATTAATTTTTGAATTGTTACCTATTTTACTTTTTTTAACTTCAACAAAATTACCAACTCTTGAACCTTTGGATA
>DTVC01000016.1 GCA_012963775.1 Candidatus Pelagibacter sp.
TGATTTAACAATATCTTATGGTAGACAAACTGTAGAAATCCAAGCTAAGGCAAATGATGAAATTAACTCTGGATTTAGTGCATCTTACACAATGGGTTCTATGAGCTTTAAAGGTTATGTAAACAAAACAGAAAACATTGCTGGAGCTAGTACTTCTAATGAAGAAACAAAAGGTATAACATTATCTATTTCATTCTAATATAGTAGTACTTTAAAAAGAATTTACGGCCCCTCAAGAAATTGTGGGGCCGTTTTTTTTGCTGTAAAAAAACTTATTCCAGCATAACCATTGATATTTAATAAACGAAGTTTATTTAAATTTTTCTCGTTAATTCCACCAAGGGCAATAATTCTTTTTTTTGTAAAACTAATTAAATTTAAAAATTTATTAATTCCAAGGAAATTTTTTTTTTTATTAAATAATGATGCAATAAAAATAGCATCAACTTTTTGCACTTCTTTTATTCGAATTTCTTTAATATTATGAGCCGAACCCAAAACTATGAAATTTTTCTTTTTTGGATAATTAAGATGTTTTAAATCACTATTAAATGACGGAATATAGACACCATCAAGATCCATTTTTAATGCCAATTTGTAGTTATTTGACAATATAAAAATTCTTTTATTTAATTTACAGAAAGTTTTAATTTTACGAACTAATTCAAAACTAATTTTTTTATTATAATTTCTATAGATAAGTGCGATTTTTTTATCCAGCTTACTTATATGATTTGGATCAAACTTATTAATAAAGTAATATATTTTTGGTAAATCTTTATGCATAAAACTGTAGAAAATCTAATTCTTATACAAAATGAAATAAAATCAAAGATAATTGAATTAAATCTTAATGATTATAAACCAAAAATTGTTGCTATAACAAAAACATTCAAATTAGATCATATTCTACCTCTTATAGATTATGGACATCTTAATTTTGGTGAAAATAAGGTTCAGGAAGCTCTAGAAAAATGGGTTGATGTAAAAAATAAAAATTACCAGATTAAATTACATATGGTAGGCAAGCTACAAACAAACAAAGTAAAACAAGCTTTAAAAATTTTTGATTATATTCATTCATTAGATAACATGAAACTTGCTGAAAAAATTTCTTATGAACAAAAAAAAATTAATAAAAAACCAAAATTATTCATTCAAATTAACATTGGCAATGAGTTACAAAAATCTGGAATAGCAATTGAAAAATTAGATGAATTTTATCAAAACTGTATTCAATTGGATTTAGATGTTATTGGCACGATGTGCTTACCACCAGAAAATCAAGACCCGGATATATATTTCTCTAAAATGAAAAATTTAAACGATAACATTAAATTAAATGAACTGAGCATGGGAATGTCGCATGATTATCTAACAGCAATTAAATATTCATCAAGCTATTTAAGAATAGGTTCAAAAATTTTTGGAGCAAGAAGTTAACTTATCTTTATTCTAGTTTTTTTATCAACCAATTTTAATAAGATTAGTAGATCTTTTTCTTTTAACCCTATACATCCAGCCGTAGGTTTATAATCTTTAGTTAAATGAATAAAAATTGCACTTCCTATTCCTGAAATAGAATTTGGATAATTGTAATGGATTACTACAAAATAGTCATACCTATAATCAATTCTAAATAATTTTTCGTGTTTTATTTTTTTATTAATTTTTATTTCTTTATTATAAAATTTATTTAATACATCATTACACCAACCCATATATCTTTTAATTTTTTTACATTTTAATTTTGTATCTGGCTTAGGAAGCCTATCAGCTCTATAATAAACATCTCCTAATTTAAAGGTTCCATAAGGAGTTGATTTATCTCCCTCTATTTTTTTTATTTTAATACCTTTTTTTCCGACACAGCATTTAAGTTTAAAATCATCAATAATTAACGTATCTTTATTTTTTAATTTAATTAGCATAATTTATTTATACATGAATAAACAAAGCATAATAATCTATGATTTCGAGATTTTATTTATTATTCTTAAGGAAATTAAAGAAAATTTAAGATTTGAAATATTTAATTTTAAAAAAAATGATGAAATTTCCAAATTAGACAATAGTACATATGGAAACTACTTAATTGTAGTTAAGTCATTAAGTAATTTTATAAATAAAGACATTGAAAAAAAGAAATTATATTTGATTGAAAATTTGCCAATAAAAATTGATCAATTTATTGAAAAAATAAATATTCAATTATTAAAGCAAAAATATAATTATCAATTGGAAATTCGAATAAATAAATACAAATTAAATCTAAATTCTAGAGAGATTTCATTAAATAAAAAATTGATTAAGCTTACTGAAAGGGAAATAGATATTATTCTTTTTTTGAATGAAAACAAAAAACCTATAAATATTGATATTTTACAAAAAGAGGTTTGGGGTTATAGTTCTGAATTAGAAACTCATACAGTTGAGACTCATATTTATAGGTTAAGAAAAAAATTAAAAGATAAATTTAATGATGAAGAATTTATTTTAAGTTTAAAAAAAGGTTATCAAATTAAATGACTAAAAGAAATTTAATTGCAAAAGATTTAAGAACAACAAAATATAAACCTCGTATTATAAAACCAAAAAAAGGTAAGGGAAGTTTTAAAAGAAAGAAAAAACAAAGTTAAAGTCTTGCACCAATTTTTTGAATTACTCTAGCAGACATCTCGGTTCCTTTTTGGAGACTTTCTTTTATTGATAAATTATTAACATGACCATGCAAGAAACCTGCAGCAAAAAGATCACCGGCACCCGTGAGATCTACAATTTTTATATTTTTTTGAATATCACATTCAACTACTTCATTTTTATTTATTGCTATACTTCCTTTTTCTCCACGGGTTATCACTATTAGTTTTCCAAGTTCTTTTGCAAAAGAAACTACTTCATCAAAATTTTTAGTATCTAGTAAAGATAAAATTTCTTGTTCATTAGAAAATGTAATATTTAATTTATTTTTAAACAGATTTAAAAAATGAGGCTTATGTCTTTCTACGCAAAATAGATCTGATAATGACATTGCAACTTTATTTGAATTTTGAATTGCTTTATCAAAAGCTTTTTTAGGATCACCTTCATCCCATAAATATCCCTCTAAAAATGTTATTTCGCTATTTTTAACAGCATTAATATCAACATCATTTTCGTTTATCTTTCCAGCTATTCCTAAAAAAGTACACATAGTTCTTTCAGAATCAGATGTGATTAATATTAAACAAGTTCCAGTTGGTAAATCTTCTTTTTTTTTAGAATAAAAGTACTCCACTTTTTCTTTTTTTAGACCCTCTTCATATTTATCTCCTAATTCATCTTCGTTAACTTTACCAATGAAACCAACTTTATTTCCAAGCTGTGAAAGACCCACAATAGAATTTGCAACCGATCCTCCAGAAATTGTTTCTTCAATTTTTAAATTAGATAGTAGATTTCTAAATTCGGTTTCATTAACTAACTTCATTGTACTTTTAGTAAGATTGTTTTTGGATAAAAAACTATCTTCTACTTTACAAATCACATCTACTATAGCATTTCCAATTCCTAGTATTTGCATCAGAGTTCCTTGTGTTTATATTTACAATACTTGATAATTACACATGTCTTACATGAAGGCACTCTTGCTTTGCAAGTATATCTTCCGTGCAAAAGTAAATAGTGATGAGATTTTTTTAAATATTTTTTGGGAACCACTTTATATAGAGCTTGTTCGACTTGATCTGGATTTTTACCCAGAGCTAGTCCAGTTCTATTACTTACTCTAAATATATGTGTATCAACTGCTATTGTTGGAAATCCAAAACCTTCATTTAAAACTACATTTGCAGTTTTTCTACCAACTCCAGGCAAAGCATGTAAAGCATCAAAATTTTTGGGAACTTTACCATTGTGTTTTTCTATTAATTGTTTTGATAATAAATAAACACTTTTTGCTTTGTTTCTGAAAAGACCTATGCTTTTAATTAATTTTTCTATTTTTTTTCTTCCTAATCTAACAAAATGTTCAGGCTTGTTAAATTTGGGATAAATATTTTTGGTTACATTATTAACATTTACATCAGTACATTGAGCAGAAAGAACAACTGAAACTAAAAGAGTAAATTTACTTTTGTATTTAAGATCGCTTTTAGGATTTTTTATTACTCTACTTAGATTATTAAATAGAGAATTTATCTCCCCAGACTTCATTTAAAATTCAAAACGTTTCTCATTGAATAAAGACCAGGTTTTTTACCCATTAACCATTTTGCAGCAGTTAGTGCTCCTTCGGAGTAAAGAGCTCTATCAAATGCTTCGTGATTTAAAGTAATAGCTTCTTTTCCACTTGAAAACAAAACTTCATGCTCTCCTACAATTTCACCTTTTCTGATTGAATTAAAATTAATCTTTTTACTGTAAGGAAAAGTTTTTTTATTAAAATATTTTTTTCCAATTAATTTATAAAAATCTTTATTTTTTCCTGTTGCGATACCTCTTCCAAGCATAAGAGCGGTTCCTGATGGATGATCTTTTTTGTGTTTATGATGTATTTCAAAAACTTTACTTAAGAAATTATCTCCAAGGGATTTAGATGCAATTTCAGTTAGGTACATAAGCAGATTAATTCCTAAACTCATATTACCAGCTTTTAGTATTGGTATTTTTTTTGAGTACTTTTTAATTAAATTTTCTTCCTTTTTGGTAAAACCAGTTGTTCCAATCACAACTCTTTTTTTTAGTTTTGATGCGATTTTAAGAACTTCAAAAGTGCATTTAGGAACAGTAAAATCTATAATTACATTTGCTTTTTTAAATGCATTTTCAGTATTTAATTGAGGTTTTAAACCAGAAACTTTTTTACTAATTTCTCTATTTTCTGTAACAGAAACTAGTTTAAAATTTTTTGCAGTTTTAGATGATTTAACAAGCTGTTGTCCCATTCTTCCAAGGCATCCAGTTATTGTTAAATTAATTTTTTTCATTTAAACGATAAAATATAAAACTATCATAACAACTATAACAATTATAGCCCAAATAGATAAATTAGTTAAAAACTGCTTTAATTTTGAATTAGTTTTTAAGAAAGCTGGAAGCACTAATATTAATACAGCAATTAAAAAAATTGCTGGAATAATTTGTTCTATGTTCATTTAATTCTTCCAAAAACTTTTGGCTTTTTGAAAGAATTTTTTGATACTTGGATTTGATTTTTCGTTTTCAATTTCTCTAAATTTTTCAAGCAATTCTTTTTGTTCTCTATTTAAAGAAACTGGAACCTCTGTATTTACTTGAACGTAAAGATCTCCATTACCACTTCCTCTCATAAAGGGCATTCCCTTGCCTTTCAATCTAAATTGCTTGCCGCCTTGCGTTCCAGCTGGAATTTTAATTTTAGCTTTGCCACCATCAACAGTCGGAATTTCTAAGGAAGTACCTAAAGCAGCATCAGCTATTGATACTGGGCATTCAAAAAACAGATTTTCATTTGATCTTTTAAATAAATCGTGAGAATAAACATTTATAAACAAATACAAATCACCGTTGTTTGCTCCTCTTGAACCTGCTTCACCTTTGCCTGCAAGTCTTATTCTTGTTCCATCATCGACACCTTTTGGTATCGTAACTGATAATCTTTTTGATGCATGTTTTTTACCTTGCCCTCCGCAATCACTACATGGATAAGTTATCTCTTCACCGTTTCCTGAACACTGTGGACAAGTTTGTTGGACCGTAAAAAAACCCTGATTCGATCTTACACTACCATTTCCTCCACACATAGAGCATGATACAACATTATGTCCAGGTTTGGATCCACTACCCTTACAAGTATTACATTTTTCAGAACTTGAAAATTTTATATCTTGTTTTTTTCCAGCGTACGCTTCTTCTAGTGTAATTGACAAATCATAACTTAAATCTGATCCTCTTAAGTTTGAATTTCTTCTTCCTCTTCTATTACTGGATTCACCAAAATCACTAAAAAAATCTTCAAAAATATCTGAAAACGATGATGAAAAATCAAAATTTCCAAATCCACCTCGGCCACCATTTTCAAAAGCAGCGTGACCAAAGTTATCATAACTTTGTTTTCTCTCTGTATTTGATAAAACATGATATGCTTCTGATGCTTCTTTAAATTTATCTTCTGAAGCTTTATCGCCTTTATTTTTATCTGGATGATGTTTTACTGCAAGTTTCCTGTAGGCTGCTTTGATTTGATCAGGAGCAGAATCTTTACCCACACCTAAGACATTATAATAATCTCTTTTTGCCATAACTAATTATAGACAAATAGTTGCTAGCCTTAGGCGCTTTTTTCTTTGTTATCTTCTTTTACTTCCTCAAAGTCCGCATCAACAACATTGTCGTCTTTTTTTCCTTCTTCTTTATCTTTTGAAGCTTCATTAGGTTTAGTACTTTGTTGAGATTTATATATTGCTTCACCTAATTTCATTGATTTTTGAACTAATTCTTGAATATTTTTCTTAATTTCTTCGACATCTGTTCCTTTTAAAGCATTTCTTAAGTTTGCTGACGCAGTCTCAATTTCTTTTTTATCTGCATCTGAAACTTTGCTACCATGTTCTTTTAAATTTTTCTCAGTTGAATGTAATAAAGTATCAGCTTGATTTCTTGCATCCACAGAATCTCTTTTTTTCTTATCTGCTTCTTTATTGGCTTCTGCTTCTTTAACCATTTTATTAATTTCTTCCTCGCTTAAACCGCCAGAGGCTTGAATTTGTATTTTTTGTTCTTTACCAGTTCCCTTGTCTTTTGCAGATACATTAACTATTCCATTTGCATCTATATCAAAAGCTACTTCAATTTGAGGAACACCTCTAGGAGCTGGAGCCATTCCAACTAATTCAAAATTTCCAAGTAATTTATTATCTGTGGCCATTTCTCTTTCGCCTTGTAGCACTCTAATTGAAACAGCTGGTTGATTGTCCTCAGCTGTTGAGAAAACCTGACTTTTTTTAGTTGGAATTGTTGTGTTTTTATCAATTAATTTAGTAGATACACCTCCTAGAGTTTCAATTCCTAATGATAAAGGAGTTACATCAAGTAACAAAACATCTTTTACATCTCCTTGAAGAACGCCCGCTTGTATTGCAGCACCCATTGCAACTACTTCATCTGGATTTACACTTTTATTTGGTTCTTTTCCAAAAAAGTTTTTTACTTCCTCAATTACTTTAGGCATTCTAGTCATACCACCAACTAAAATAACTTCATTAATTTCAGCCGCAGATAATCCTGCATCTTTTAATGCGGTTTTGCATGGCGGAATTGTTCTTCCAATTAAGTCTTCAACTAAAGCTTCTAATTTTGCTCTAGTCATTTTTATATTAATATGTTTTGGACCAGTTTTATCTGCAGTTATAAAAGGTAAATTAATTTCAGTCTGTGCTGCTGAAGATAATTCAATTTTTGCTTTTTCTGCTGCTTCTTTTAATCTTTGTAAAGCAAGTTTATCTGATTTTAAATCAATGCCATTTTCTTTTTTAAATTCATTTAATAAATAATCTACGATTGTGTTATCAAAATCTTCCCCACCTAAGAAAGTATCACCATTAGTTGATTTTACTTCAAATACGCCATCACCTAACTCTAAAATTGATACATCAAATGTACCACCACCAAGGTCATAAACAGCAATTTTTTTGTTTACTTTTTTATCTAAACCATAAGCTAATGAAGCAGCCGTTGGTTCATTTATAATTCTTAAAACTTCTAGTCCTGCAATTTTACCAGCATCTTTAGTTGCTTGTCTTTGAGCATCATTAAAATATGCAGGAACTGTAATTACAGCTTTTGTAACTTCTTGACCAAGATATTTTTCTGCAGTTTCTTTCATTTTTTGTAAAACAAAAGCAGATATTTGAGAAGGTGAATATTTTTTTCCTTTTGCTTCAATCCAAGCATCAGCATTTTCAGCTTTAATAATTTTGAATGTAGCTGATTCGATATCTTTTTTTACTGTTGGATCTTCAAAATTTCTTCCCATAAGTCTTTTAACTGCAAATATTGTATTTTCAGGATTTGTAACCGCTTGTCTTTTTGCGGGTTGACCAATTAATTTTTCGTCGCCATCAGTGAAAGCTACAACCGAAGGAGTTGTTCTCGCACCTTCAGCATTTTCTAAAACCTTTGCTTGTGTACCTTCCATAACTGCTACACAAGAGTTAGTTGTTCCTAAATCTATTCCTATTACTTTGCTCATATTATTAATACCTACTTCATATATGTCTTATTTTTTAATCTACAAGTATCCTTAAAACTAATTTTCATCAGTTTTTGATTGATTTTTCTCATCTTTTTTAACTTCTTCAGATTCTTCATCTTTTTTAACTTCTTCAGATTCTTCATCTTTTTTTGCTGGTTTTTTTGAAACTACTACGAGAGCTGGTCTCAGCAACCTATCTTTCATTACAAAACCTTTCTGTATTTCTTGAACAATAATTCCTGGTTCCTTGTTTTCATCTTCAATCTCCATCATTGTTTGATGAAAGTTCGGATTTAGTTTTTGGTCGATTGACTTTATTTCTTCAATATTATTTTTCTTTAATATTGAAATCATATCTTTATATATAACTTCCAAATGTTCAGTTGTTTTTTTGAGAGCCTCTGTATTTTTTAATTTTTCATCATTTTCTAATGATACTTTTGAATGTATAAGATTATCAATTAAATTTAATGCTTCTCTGGCCAATGTAAATCCTCCATACTCAAAGGCATCATCTTTTTCTTTTTCAAATCTACGTCTTTGATTTTCCATTTCAGCATAAGCTCTAGTCAATTTATCTTCTAAATCTTTAATCTTATCTTCAGGGGATAATTCGTTCTTTTTTGATAAAACTTCTGTTTTATTTTCGGTTTGCTCTGGCAGCCTATCTTCCACTTGTTCTGATTTCAAATTAGAATTGTCTCTTTCTGATTTTTTCTCTAAATTTTCTTTTTTAATTTTTGGGCTTGAGTTTTCTTCTTTTTCCATATCATGCTATATGGTAAGGAATGCTATAATTTCCAGATGCTAAAGAAAAAAATTTTAAAATTATTAATTGGGTCAAATAATCAAGGTAAAATAAAGGAAATTAGGGACTTACTACCAAAAAATATTTTGGTTTATACTCCAAAAAATTTCGATTTAAAAAATCCCAAGGAAATTGGTAAGTCTTTTTTGGAAAATTCTCTCATTAAAGCTAAGTTTTTTTCAAATAAAACCAAGATGGTTACTTTAGCAGATGATTCAGGGCTTGAAATAGATATTTTAAATGGAGCACCAGGTATTTATTCTGCAAGATGGGGAGGAAAAAAAAATAATTTTAATTTAGCTATTAACAAAGTCTATAGGGAACTTAATAAGATAGATGAAAATTGGTATAAAAAAAAAATTACAGCACAATTTATTTGTGCATTAACCATTTACTGGCCAAATAATTTTTCTGTATGTGTAGTTGGAAAAGTTAAAGGAACTATTTCAAAAACAAAAAGAGGAAATAATGGTTTTGGTTATGATCCAATATTTATACCATTAAATAGTAGATTAACTTTTGGAGAAATATCTTTCTCTAAAAAATATAAAATTGATCATAGAATGAAAGCATTTAAGAAAATTAAAAAATTTTTTTAAATTTTTCTTCTTCAGCTACATAAAAATTTAACAAGTGACCAATCTTGTTTTTATTGATTTCAAACACACCTATTTTACCTTTAAATTTATTTTTTTTATAAAATATTTTTTCATCAACAACAAAGTTGTTTTGATAAATTAAATAATAAACTAAACCAACTAAATCGTAACTCAGGAAAGAAATTTGATTAGGGTATTTTTGATAAATATTAAAATATTTTGAAACGAACTCATCATAATTTTCTTTGTTGATTGATGGAAAATAGATTGGTTGTAATGATTTTTCTTTTAATAATGATTTATCAAACCATTGATTAAGGCAAATATAATGAATCCTTTTTGAGGATACATCAGTGTACAATAGTGATGTTGTAACACTTTTTAAGCTTTCATCAAAATCAGCAATTATAACTGAGTCAAAATTAATTCCTCCAAATGTATCTTTTTTTTCTAAGTCTGATATTTTTTTTTCTTTATTAACTTCATTTGAATTTTCTAACCTTTCTATTTCATCTTTTAACCTTTGTTTTCTTTGAGAATATCTTGTTAGTTTTTCAATTTGTGCAGTTAAAAGTGTTGGATCTGTATCATAAATAAAAGTATCTTTTAATTTAATTTTTGTTTTAGAAATTGCTTCTTCTATTTCATTTTTAAAATCAGAATTTGGAATAAGAAAAATACTTCTTTTAATTTTATATAGTTCTTGAAATTTTATAATTGCATTTATCTGTGACATAGCATTTATTCCAGCACTTATGACATTTTTTGGATTGTTAATTATTTTATTTGTCAGAGATAAAAAAATTACATTATTCAATTCTTCTAAATAAATTAAATTTTTATTAAAAACTGGACCTATAATTATTCTCACTCCAAGTTCATGGAGTTTTTTTGCAACCCTTAAAGTTATTTCAGGATTAGATTTTGTATCACGAGGAAGAATTTCTATTTGCGAATTATTAATCTTATTAATGGCAAGTCTTGTAGAGTTTATAATTGACTCTCCAATTTCTTTATACTCTCCTGAAAGAGGAACTATTAGACCAATCTTAATTTTCTCTTGGGATAGGCTTTTTTCAACGTTAAAAAACAAACCCAAGAAAATTAAAAGAATAAATTGAATAATTATCTTCATTTTAATGTTATTATTATAATCTATTGAACCAATGAATCTACAATCAGACTTAAATATAAATACCATAAAAAAAGGTTTATATGTTGTATCAACTCCAATTGGAAATCTTGGAGATATTACACTTAGAGCCTTGAAAATATTAAGTAAATCAGATTATATTTTATGTGAAGATACAAGATATTCTAAAAAACTACTTTCAAAATTTAAAATAAATTCAAATTTAATTTCGAATCATAAATTTAATGAAAAGAAAAATCTTCAAAAAATTATAGAAATATTAAAAACAGAAAAAATTGTTTCATTAATTTCAGACGCTGGTACCCCAACAATTTCTGACCCTGGAAGAATACTCATAAATGAATGCATAAAAAAAGATATAAATGTATACCCATGCCCCGGACCGTCAGCAGTTTCTGCTGCAATTTCTATCAGTGGTTTTTATGATCAATATTATTTTTATGGTTTTTTTCCTGAAAAAAAAGGAGAAATTAATAAAGACTTAAAAATTTTATCTGAATTATACTGTTCAATAGTTTTTTTTGTTTCAGCAAAAAAAATTAATAGAGTTATAGAACCTATTAAAAAATATTTTTCTGATAGAAAAATAGTTGTTTGTAAAGAAATTTCTAAATTTTATGAAGAATATTATCGTAATAATGTTAGTGAACTTGAATTTTTTGAAAAAACACTTAAAGGTGAAATAACTATAGTAATTTCTGAAAAAAAACGTAAAAAAAATATTTCAAATAATTTAACCGAATCAGATAAAAAAAATATAGAAAAATTAATTAAAAAATTAACAATTAAAGAGATTACCAATTTGATTAGTGAAGGAAAAAAAATTTCAAAGAAAGAGATTTATAATTACTGCTTAAAATTAAAAAATGAAAATTAAATTAATTAATCTATTTCTTATATTATTTATCTTAAGTGGTTGTGTTGGAGCTGCCTCAAAAGGTATTTTTGGCACAGGTGTTAGCGTTGCTTTAGATCCAAGATCTTTAGGAACTCAAATTGATGATTCTATTATGGACAAAAACTTAGAAACAAGATTGTTACTTTTAAATAAAAGCTATTTTTTATCTGTTAAAATTAAAGTTTTAGATGGAAGAATATTTATTACTGGTAAAATAAATGGTCTAGAAGAAAAATTAAAAATAACAAAATTAGCCTGGGAAACTGAAGGAGTTAGATCAGTAAAAAATGATTTAAAAGTTAAGGAAGAATTTAATTTTAAGCAATCAGCCAAAGATTTACTTATTACCGCTCAATTAAGAACAGCATTAGTGTTTAACAAACAAATTAAGTCAGCAAATTATAATATAGATACCTACAAGAAAAAAATATATATTTATGGTATTGCTAATTCAGAAGACGAAAGAAAAGAAGTCATCAATGAAGCTAAACAAATTCTTGATATTGAGGATGTAATAGCAAGTATTCTTTTGGTAAAAGATTTAAGAATACAAAAGAATTAATTTTTTTTACTGTAATCAATTACACCTGCTGAATAAGCAGCAACTGAAGCCAAATTTAAAATATCCGATGTAGATGATCTTAATGGTGCAATTTCAATTGCCTGTCCAAGACCAATTAATAAAGGTCCAATTACCTTTGCTCCACCCAATGTTTTCAATAACTTGTAAGAAATGGCAGCACTATGTTGACCTGGCATAATTAATATATTTGCATTTCCTACAATTCCTGAAAAAGAGTATAGCTCTTTGTATTCTTCGTTTAAGGCTACATCGGGTTGCATATCACCATCAAATTGAAAATCGACTTTTTTATCTTGTAATATTTCTACAGCATCTCTTATATGTTTTGTTCTACTAGTTATTGGTTGACCAAAAGTTGAATGAGATAAAAAAGCAACTTTTGGATTAAAACCAAATAATCTTACTACTCTTGCTGATGATATGGCTATTTCCGAAAGTTGTTCTGAGCTTGGGTACTCATGCACAGTTGTATCTGCAATAAATACTGTTCTTCCTTTATTTACAACCATATTTAGACCAAACATTATTTCCCCAGGTCTTGCATCAACAACTTTATTAATTTTTTCCAATGATTGTGTATATCTCCTAGTATTTCCAGTTACCATAGCATCGGCATCACCACATGAGACCATGCAAGCTCCCCAAACTACCCTGTCATTTCTGACCATCCTATCACAATCTCTTTCTAGAAGACCTTGTTCTCTATGTAATTTTTTAAATATAAAATTTACATATTTTTGTCTTTTTTCTTTTATTGTAGAATTAACAATTTCAATATTAAGGTTTTCACTGTATCCAATGTCTTTTAATCTTTCTTTAACCTTTTTTTCTTTAGCAATAATCACTGGAATTCCTAATCCACTATTTTTAAATGCTATTGCAGCTTTAAGTGTATTTTCATCTTCACCATCGGCAAAAACAACTTTCTTTTGATTTTTTTTAATTTGAGAATTAATACCTTGCATTATAGTTAAAGAAGGATCTAACCTTTGCTTTAATTGTTCTTCATAGATTTCAAAATTATCAATTTTTTTTCTAGCTACTCCACTATTAATTGCTGCTTTTGCAACCGCTACTGGAATTACATTTATTAGTCTTGGATCAAATGTAGAAGGAATAATATATTCTTTTCCATATTTTGGTCTTTCACCTCCCATTGCCGCCACAACTTCATCGGGAACTCTTCTTCTTGCCAATTCTGCAATTGCATTAGAAGCTGCTACTTTCATTTCTTCATTAATTGTTTTAGCTCTTACATCTAAAGCTCCTCTAAAAATATATGGAAATCCAAGCAAGTTATTTACTTGATTTGGGTAATCTGATCTTCCGGTAGCAACAATTGCATCGTTTCTTACTTCTTCAACTTCTTCTGGTGTAATTTCTGGGTCAGGATTAGCACAAGCAAAAATAATTGGATTTTTTGCCATTTTTTTTACCATCTCTTTTTTTAAGATATTTGCAGAAGATAGACCTAAAAATACATCAGCGTCTTTTATTGCGTCATTAAGATTTCTGTGTTTTGTTTCAATTGCATAAACAGATTTCCATTTATTCAAATTACTCCTCTTTTTATGAATAACTCCTTTTCTGTCTAACATAATAATATTTTTTTTTAAGACACCATTTTTTATAAATAAATTTGTGCATGCCATTGCAGAAGCTCCAGCACCATTTATAACAACTTTAATTTTTTTTATATTTTTTTTTGCAATATCAATTGCATTAATTAAAGCAGCATAAGTTATTATTGCAGTTCCATGTTGATCATCGTGAAATACTGGAATATTCAAAATTTTTTTAAGCTTTTCTTCAATTATGAAACAATCAGGTGCAGCAATATCTTCTAAGTTAATTCCTCCAAAGCTACTTGCAAAATTTTTTATACTATTAACTATTTCATTAGGATTAGACGAATCTATCTCAAGATCTATAGCATCAATATCAGCAAATCTTTTAAACAGGACTGCTTTTCCTTCCATAACTGGTTTAGCAGCTATCGCTCCTAAATTACCTAGTCCTAAAATTGCAGAACCATTACTGATTACAGCTACTAGATTTCCTTTAGTAGTATAGTCATAAGCAAGCTCAGGATTTTTTGCTATTGCTTTAACTGGTGCAGCGACACCAGGAGAATAAGCTAACGCCAAATCTCTCTTAGTTATCATTGGTTTTGAAGAGATAATCTCTATCTTTCCTGATTTTTTTGAGCTATGAAATTCTAAAGCTTCTTTATCAGAATAATGTTCGATTTTATTTTTTTTCATTTTGATGTAATTAGATATACAAAATAGAGCAAATTTAAGACTAATATGATTTATGAACCTAATTAAGTCAACTGGTACATTCAGTTTTTATACTCTGATTAGTAGATTATTAGGATATTTAAGAGATGTTCTGATCGCAATATTTCTTGGGTCAGGACCTTTAGCTGATGCTTTTTTTGTAGCATTTAGAATTCCAAATACTTTTAGAAGATTATTTTCAGAAGGAACATTTAATGCTGCATTTGTTCCAAGTTATTCTTCTGAGTTAACAAAAGGCAAAAGAAAAACACAACTATTTGCCAACAAGGTATTTAATATTCTTCTATTTAACTTAATGTTTTTAGTTTTTATTGTTGAAATTTTTATGCCAGCTTTTATTTTATTAATTGCTCCAGGTTTTAGCGAAAACTCTGAAAAATTTGATATAGCAATAACTTTAACTAGAATAACTTTCCCCTTTCTTTTTTTTGTTAGTTTATCATCTTTTTTTTCAGCAATATTAAATTCACATAATAAGTTTGCTGCCGCATCAGCAGCTCCAATTATTTTGAATATTATTTTAATTTCAGTCCTTTTATTTGGAAGTTATCTAGCAGATCAACTAGTTTACTACTTATCTTATGCAGTAACTATTGCAGGATTAGTTCAACTAATTTTTTTACTGATATTTGTAAAAAAATATTTTTTACCTAATTTATCATTAAGTTTTAAAATGGATAAAAAAATAAAATTATTTTTTACTAAATTATTACCAAGTATTTTTTCATCAGGAGTAACACAAATAAATATTTTAATAGGTACAATAATAGCTTCCTTTGAAGCAAGTGCTGTATCTTATCTTTATTATGCAGACAGAATTTATCAAATTAATCTTGCAATAGCTGGAATTGCAATTGGAACAGTTCTCTTACCAAATTTAAGCAAATACATTCAAAATAAAAACGCTAAAAAAATTGTTTTTATACAGAACAAATCTTTAGAACTAAGTTTATTTTTAAGCCTTCCAGCTTCAGTGGCTTTGCTTATAGCATCAAATGAAATTACAACTGCATTGTTTGGTTATGGTTCTTTTGATGAAATAGGTGTAAATAATTCTGCCCGTGCATTATTTTATTTTGCATTAGGTTTACCTGCATTTTCTTTATTAAAAGTATTTTCAAGTTTTTTATTTGCAAGACATAATACTAAAATACCATTTTATGTTTCTTTATTTTCAGTAATATTAAATGCCTCACTAAGTATTTATTTTTTCGGTAAAATTGGTTTTATAATTATTCCTATAGCAACAACAATTTCTTCTTGGTTTAATGCTTTAATCTTATTTTCATTTTTAAAATATAAAAATTATTTTGAATTTAATTTAATTTTTCTTTCAACAGTTCCAAAAATTATATTATCAACTACATTTATGGGTTATATTTTCTATTTATTGATAAATTTTTTCAGTGATAAGTTAAGTTACTCTTATGAATTTAAATTAATATATCTGATTCTTATTGTCATATTTACATTTTTTGTTTATCTTGCATCATCAGTTTTGACTAAAGCTTTTAAATTAAGTGATATTAAATTAAATGAATAAAAAAATCTTTTCCGGGGTTCAGCCGTCCGGTAATCTACATTTGGGAAATTATTTAGGTGCAATAAAAAATTTTGTGGATCTTCAAAATGAAGAAAATACAGAATGTATTTATTGTGTTGTTGATCTTCATGCTATTACAATTAAACAAGATCCTAAGGAGCTTAAAAATAATATACGCGAAACTACAGCAACTTTTATTGCCAGCGGGATTGATCCAAGCAGAAGCATTATTTTTAATCAATCTTTAGTTCCAGCGCATTCAGAAGGTGCTTGGATATTAGCTTGTGTATCTAGAATGGGATGGTTAAATAGAATGACACAGTTTAAAGAAAAGGCTGGTAAAGATAAGGAAAAAGCCAGCGTTGGCTTATATATCTATCCTGTTTTAATGGCAGCTGATATATTGCTTTATGATGCAACACATGTACCAATTGGCGATGATCAAAAACAACATTTAGAATTATGCAGAGATATTGCTCAAAAATTTAATTTGGATTTTGCTGCGGCAAATTTTTTAAAAGCTCCTGAACCATTAATTCAAAAAAAATTTTCCAGAATTATGAGTTTAAAAGATGGTTTAATAAAAATGAGTAAATCAGATCCTTCTGACTTAAGTAGAATAAATTTAACAGATGATAAAGATCTAATTTCAAACAAAATTAAAAAAGCAAAAACGGATAATTCACCAATGCCAAGTGATAATAGTAATTTAGAAAAAAGACCTGAAGTTGAAAATTTATTAGGAATCTATTCCAGCCTAAATAATCAAAATTTAGAAAAATCAATAGAAGAATTTAGTGGAAAGAATTTCTCAGACTTTAAACAAAAGCTATCAGAGGTTGTAGTTGAAAAAATTTCCCCTATATCATTAGAAATAAATAAATTACTTAAAGATAAAAATCACATAGACAGCATTTTAGCTAAGGGAGCAGAAAAAGCTGACAAAATTTCTTCAAAAAAGATTAAAGAATTAAAAAAAATTATAGGTTTTTAAAATTGACTTTTATCTTTAAATAGAAAAAATAAATACTATATATTTAGTATGTTTGTGCAAACTCAAAATACACCAAATCCTAATTCACTAAAATTCTTGCCAAGCAAGGAAGTTTCAAATGATGATCCTTTTGAGATTACTGACAAAAATAAATCAGATAACGAACTTGTCAAAAATATTTTATCTATAAATGGTGTAACTGGAATTTTTCTAGCTGAAGATTTTTTATCTGTAAATAAAGATGAAAAAACTAACTGGGAAGATTTAAAGCATATTATAATTTCTTTTATTAATGACTATTATGCAAGCGGCAATGAAATAGTAATAGACAGTAATAAAATCACATCTCCAGAAACTCAATTACCAGAAATCGAAAAAAAAATAATCAAAATTTTAGAAACAAAAATTCGCCCAACAGTTGCAAGAGATGGTGGTGATATTAAATTTAAAAAATATAATAATGGAATTGTTACAGTTCAATTACAGGGAAGTTGCTCCGGATGTCCTAGCTCAATAATGACTTTAAAACAAGGTGTACAAAATCTATTATGTCATTATATTCCTGAAATTAAAAAAGTTATAACTATCTAGTATTTTTAAAGAATCGTATATAATTAAATTATGGGTCTAAAAAAAAAAATAAATATATCCAGCATTAAAAAAATTCTTTTAAACAAGGGATATAAAATCTATAAAGACCAAAAAAAATCAATTCATAAAGATTTTGCAAGTTTTTATTACACAGCTATTACAGGTATTTTTTTAATATTTTTCTTTTCATTTACACCAAAAGCTGCACTGCTTACTGATAAAATATTTTCTGAAACTGTAATATTCGAAAATACCTCTAAATTTAACTTTGATAGAGCTTTAAATGGAAAAAAAGAATTAGATTTAAAACCTCAGGAAAAAGCAAAACTTTCCTTTAAAGATATGTATTTTGATATTGAAAAAAAATTTGATGATATTCCAAGTGATCTTGTAAGATTTAATGCCTCAACACTTGACCAGTTATTTAAGGATACGAAATATAGTTTAAAGGAAGTTAGAAAAACTAAATTAGTGAATCCAGGCAATTCAATCGATCTTTTGCCTAAAGAAATTAAACAAATTGAAAGCATCAAGAAAAAAAAAGAATTTTTTATACAAATTGTTTTACCATTAATTTTAGAAGAAAATTATTTGATTAGATTAGATAGAAAAAGATTATTTGTAATATTAAATAAAAATAACAACACAGAATCTGAAAAAAAATGGTTAAAAAGTAAATTTAAACAGTACGGGGTAGTTAATCGAGATTTCACCACTTTAAAAATAAGAATGGATGAAATTCCAGTATCTTTAGCTATAGCTCAAGCAGCAAAAGAAACTGGCTGGGGAACTTCAAGATTTGCTTTAGAAGGCAATGCATTATTTGGTCAGTGGACATGGAATGGCGAAGGTATAAAACCTGCATCAGCAGATAGTGGTGCAACACATAAAATTATGAAGTTTAAAATACTTCAAGCATCAGTTAGAGCTTATCAGAGAAACCTAAATACTCACTCTAGTTATAAGGAATTTAGAGAAGCAAGAGCAATACAAAGAGATAATGATGGAAAGTTAAATAGCTTAGAATTAGTCAAATATCTTGATAAATATGCTGAAACAGGAAAAGAATACATTGTAGTATTAAAAAAAATTATTGAACAGAATTCATTGACTGACTTTGACGGGGTTAAACTTTTACCTAGCAGCATAAAATTAAAAAAACTAATTTAATTTTTTTCAATAGAAAATTGAATTCCAAACCATCTCCAGCCATCAGAATCGTTTAATGAACAGTTAATTCTACCTCTCCTAAACAAAAATTTTTCTCTGAATTTAACTACTAATTTTTTTTTATCTAATTTAATTTCAGATTTGTCCCATTTATTGCCTTCATTAGAAAAACAATTTATAAGGTTTAAATTCTCTTGTTCATTAAAAAATTCAACAATCATTTCAGGTGGGTTATTTTGATTAGTAATGAATTTTTCTTCAGGAGTTATTGTTTTGTATTGAAGGGGCAGTAGATTCAATAGAAATTTAAACCTTTCAAGATCTCCGTATTTTTCATTTATTGGAAATCTGGGTAATTCAAATTTGTCTTTATTTATATCTATTACGCCTGAGTGTTGACCAAATGCATATTTAAATTTCTGACTTATATATTTTTTTTGTTTTAGACTATACTCTCCAAATGGGTAAGAGAAATATATTGGATTATATCCAAGTTTTTCCTCAAAAATCTTTATTGATTGATCTATATCTTTTTTAAATTCTTCAAAATCAAAATTAACCAGATACTTATGAGAATGAGAGTGATTACCAATAAAAGCAAAATCTTCTTTATCAATTTCTTTTATTTGTTTCCAATTCATATATCCAAATTTTCCGATCGGTTCAGTAGAAACAAATAATATGAATGGAATTTTATTTTCTTTTAAATATGGCCAAGCATTTTGATAAAAAGAGCTAAAGGCATCATCTATAGTAATTAGAATTTTTTTCTCAGATTTTGGACTAAAAAACTTTAAGTCAAATTCAACAGGATTATTAAATTCAAAATTATTTTTTTTAATAATTTCAATTTGTTTTTTAAAAATTTCAATTTGAATATTAGTTGAAGGATATTTATTTTCATTAAATCTGTGATACATCAAAGAAAGCGTTCCTAAATCTTCAGAATAATATTTGCTATTATTTTCTTCTGCATTAGAATTCAGAGTAAAAGAAATTAATATGATTAATTTAATTATAGATGCAGCAAAAGATAAAATTTTTTTTAAAATCATAGCTGATGATAAATCATATACCAGTGAATATATTAACAGTAGAGAAAATTTTGATAAATTTGTAGTTTTACTTTTTAAATTTCTAGAAAAAAATAGGATAAATATTAAAGAAATAAATAATATATTTATAAATCAAGGGCCTGGAAAGTTTTCAGGTATTAGAGCTTCACTTGCTGCAGCAAAAGGATTAAGTGTTAGTAATCAATTGAATTTATATGGCTTTAATTCTAATCAAGTGAATGATCAAAATTATAATGAAATAATTGATTTATTTAATAAAGGATTATTAAGAAAAAATTTGATTAAACCACAATATTCGAGTTAAAATAAAATATGACAGAAACAATAGAACAAAAATGTATAGCTAAAGGTGTAAAATTAACTGATCAAAGAAAAATTATTGCAAAAGTAATGTCAAATTCAAATGATCATCCAGATGTTGATGAATTATATAAACGTGTTTCAAAAATAGATGCTAAAATTAGTATTGCTACTGTTTATAGAACAGTAAAACTTTTTGAAGAAGTTGGAATTATAGCAAAACATGATTTTAAAGGTGGAAAAGCTAGATACGAAGAGCTCAGCGAAAGTCATCATGATCACTTAATTGATATAAAAACAGGTGAAATTATCGAATTTGTTGACGAAGAAATTGAAAAGCTTCAAAAAAAAGTTGCCGAAAAATATGGATATGATTTAGTTGACCATAAGTTAGAGTTATATGGTGTTAAAAAAAAATCCTAATTAATGGGAAAAAAAATATTTATAAAAACTTTTGGTTGTCAAATGAATGAGTATGATTCTAATCGTATTTTTCATTCAGTCAAAAAAATTGGTTTTGAAAAAACAGAAGATCAAAAAAACGCAGATTGTTTTCTTTTAAATACATGTCACATACGAGATAAAGCAAAAGAAAAAGTTTATCATGAGATAGGAAGAGTAAAAAAGATTTATAAAAAAAAACTCAAACCTATAGTCGTTGTAGCAGGATGTGTTGCTCAGGCTGAGAATGAAGAGATGTTAAAAAGAGAGCCTTACATAGACATTGTAATTGGTCCACAGTCTTATCATAAAATTAATAATGTACTTGATAATTATGTTTCTAAAAAACAGAGAGAAGAGACCGAATTTGATACAATATCAAAATTTGACTTTTTTGATAAAATTGAAAATAAAAGCAACAAAGTTTCAGCTTTTTTAACTATTCAAGAAGGATGTGATAAATTTTGTCACTTCTGTGTGGTACCCTTTACAAGAGGTCCAGAGTATTCTAGATCATTTCATAAAATTTTATCTGAAGTTGAAAGTTTAATTAAGAACGGAGCTAAAGAAATTACTCTTTTAGGACAGAATGTAAATGCATACTCATACATTGAAAATTCAAAAGAGTACAAACTTTCAGATTTAATAAATCAACTAGAAAAATATTCCGAGTTAGAAAGAATTAGATACACGACTTCTCATCCAAGAGACATGACAGAAGATTTAATTGATTGTTATAAAAATAATAAAAAATTAATGCCATTAGTTCATCTTCCTATTCAAAGCGGATCTAATCGAATTTTGAAATTAATGAATAGAAAACATACTGTTGAAGAATATGTTTTAACCTATGAAAAATTAAAAAAAATTAAACCTAGCATTGAATTTTCAAGTGATTTTATTATTTCATATCCAGGTGAAAGTGAACAAGATTTTAATCAAACTTTGCAGTTGGTTAATAAAATTAAATTTATAAATTCTTATTCTTTTATTTTTAGTCCTCGTCCAGGTACAAAAGCTGCAAATCTAGAATTGATAGATGAAAAAATATCTAAAGAAAGATTAAAAATCATACAAAAACATTTATTTGAAAATCAAAAAAATATAAATAAGTCGTTCGAGAATAAATCAGTTGATGTATTGGTTGAAAATAAAATTAAAGGTCAAACAAAACTGTTTGGTAGAAATAAATATATGAATTCAGTAATTTTTGAAGGAGAAGAAAATAGTATTGGAAAAATTGTAAAGGTTAAAATACTAGACAGCAATCAAAATACTTTGTTTGGAAAGATAGAAAACACTAGAGATATGAGAGCAGCATAAATTGAGCAATATTATTCAAAAAAAAATTAATTCCGAACTAAAATTTGTATATTCTAACAATAATACTATCAGCGTGATATTTCAAAACAATGATTTGCTATTAGGTGTCGTAGGTGAATTTAACTGTAACTTAAAAGAATTGGAAAAAATTACTGGGACGAATATTTATTCTAGAGGCAATTCAATTTTAATAAAGAGTGAACAAAAAAAAAATGAATTAGTCAAAAATGCTATAAAATTTCTTGCAGATCAATTTATTATTAATGGATCAATAGAGAAAAAAGATATAATTTCATCGGTAAATAAATTTATGATTAACGAAAAAATAAAAAATTCTGAAAAAAATATAGAATATATTATTAAAACGCCAAAAAAATCAGTAATTCCACATTCTGAAAAACAAAAAAAATACGTTAGAGCGCTCAAAGAAAATGAGATTATAATTTCAGCTGGGCCTGCTGGAACTGGAAAAACGTTTCTTGCAGTTGCAGTTGCATTAACAATGTTATTAGAAAAAAAAATTGAACGAATAATATTGTCAAGACCAGCAGTAGAAGCTGGTGAAAGATTGGGTTTTTTACCTGGAGATATGAGAGAAAAGGTCGATCCATATCTTAGACCTCTGTATGACTCATTTTACGACCTGTTAGATTATGAAAAAATTCAAAAGAAAATTGAAGTAGGCGATATTGAAATTGCACCACTAGCATTTATGAGAGGAAGAACACTAAAAAATTCATTTGCAATTTTAGATGAAGCTCAGAATGCAACAGATACACAAATTAAAATGTTTTTAACTAGAATAGGTGAAAATTCGAAAATAGTAATTAACGGAGATCCTTCGCAAATTGATTTGCCTAAAAAAAGCTTATCTGGGCTAACTAAAACTAAAAAACTTTTGGGGCATTTAAATGAGATATCATTTGTAGATTTTGATCATACTGATGTAGTAAGACATCCTTTAGTTTCGAAAATAGTTAAGGCTTATTCAGATCAAAAAACTGATTAATGATCAAAGCCAATGTAATTTTGGATTATCCTAAATGGAGAAAAAAAATAAAAAATCCAAGTCATTATATAAAAAAAAAGTTGAAAACACTTTCCAAAATACCTTCTTTTAGAAATAAAAAACAAGAATTTACTCTTTTGCTTACTAACAATAAGAAAATGAAAAGTTTAAACAATAAGTTTAGAAAAAAAAATATAGCAACAGATGTGTTATCATTTCCATTAAATTATATATTTAAAAAAAATTCATATTTAGGAGATATAGCTATAAGCTTTGATATAATTAATAAAAGATCAATTAAATCAAATTTTTTTAAAGAATTTGATAAAATGTGGATACACGGATATTTCCATTTACTTGGCTATGATCACAAAAATTTAAAAAGTTTTCAAAAAATGAATAAAAAAGAAAATTTAATATTAAACTATTTTTATAGAAAAAATTGACATCAATATTCAATAATAAAATATTAATTTATTTAATACCTTTTTTTTTAGGCTTATTTACATCCTTTAGTTTACCACCTTATAATTTTTTAATAATAAATTTTATTACATTTCCAATTTTATTATTATTTGTAATTTCTAATTTTAAAAAAAAATGGACCTCATTTAATATTGGTTGGATATTTGGTTTTGGTTATTTTATTTCAAATCTTTATTGGATAACACATTCTTTAACATTTGATGCGACATTCAAACCTTTAATTCCCTTTGCACTTGTCATTATTCCTTTATTCTTGGGTTTGTTTTATGGTTTTGTAACATTTATTTGTTCATTTTTTAAGTTAGAAAAAAATTTTTTCACAATTTTAATTTTTTCAACAATCTTTGCTTTAATTGAATTTATTAGAGGTTTTATTCTTAGTGGTTTTCCTTGGAATTTAATTGCGTATAGTTGGACAAATTATTTAAATTCTTTACAAATTCTTTCATTGATTGGAACTTATTCTTTTAATTTAATATCTATAACTATTTTTTTATTACCTTTGGTTATTTTTTTTAATAAAAGCTTAAAATTTAAATTAATATTATTCATTTTTTTACTGGTAATTTTACTATCAAATCATTTTTACGGTCATCAAAAGATCAAAAATGACGAAAAATTATATACTCAACTTAAGGACTTTAAGATAAAAGTAATTTCCCCTAAAATTTCTATTGAAAGATTTTTTCAATCTAATAATGAAGGGATTATAATTGAAGAATTAATTGAATTAAGCAATCCTGATATTTCACATAATACTATTTTTATTTTTCCCGAAGGAGCTTTAGCTGGAGTTAATCTTAATCAATTAAAAAGTTTTAAAGAAATTTTTTCAAAAAAATATTCGGAAGAACATATAATTATAATGGGAATAAATACTAAAAAAATAATAGATAATTCTTCAAAAATATATAATTCAATGGTTATTTTGGATAATAAATTAAATTTAATTAGTGAATATAACAAAATTAACCTAGTTCCATTTGGTGAATTTTTACCTTTTGAAAAATTTTTTAAAAAACTTGGATTAAAAAAAATTAGTTATGGCTATGAGTCATTTAGTGCAGGAAATGATCGACAACTAATATCTCTAAATGACAAAAATTTTAATTTTATTCCCTTAATATGCTATGAAATAATTTATTCTGGAAAAGTTAATTTAAAATCAGATAAAACCAATTTTATTATTAATATTTCTGAAGATGGATGGTTTGGGGATTCTATAGGACTCCATCAGCATTTTTCACATACTATTTTTAGAGCTATTGAAGAAGGTAAAAATATCATAAGATCGGCTAATAATGGCATTTCTGCATATATTGATAGTAATGGAATTGTAATTTCAAAGCTTGAGTCAACTAAAAAGGGAGTAATCGAAATAAATAAATATAAGAAAATTAATGAGACTCTTTTTTCAAAATTTGGTAACAAGATATTTTTTTATATTTTATTATTTTATATTAGTTTAATTTTTTTTCTAAAAAAATGGGAAATTAAATGAAAAAAGACTATTTATTTACTAGCGAGTCAGTTTCAGAAGGACATCCAGATAAAGTTTGTGACAGAATTTCAGATATGGTTGTTGATACTTATTTAGGATTAGAACCCCAAGCTAGGGTTGCTTGTGAAACCTTAGCGACAACTAATAAAGTAGTTTTAGTAGGTGAAACCAGAGGTCCTGAAATAAAAAATGATGAATTAATTTCAAAAGTAAGAGATTGCATAAAAGATATTGGATATGAACAAAAAGGATTTCACTGGAAAAATGCTAGTATAGATACTTTTTTACATTCACAGTCCTCTGACATTGCAATGGGAGTTGATGCCTCTGGAAACAAGGATGAAGGAGCAGGAGACCAAGGAATAATGTTTGGTTATGCATGTAATGAAACAGATGTTTTAATGCCTGCACCAATTCACTACTCACATAAAATTCTCAGGCTAATGGCTGAAGATAGAAAATCAGGTAAATTAAAAAATATTGAACCAGATTCAAAAAGTCAAATTACAGTAGAATATAAAGATGGTAAACCAGTGTCGGTTAAATCTGTTGTTATATCAACACAACATTCACCAGATGTAGATCAATCTCAAGTTAGAGAATTAGTAAAACCATATATAGAAAAATCTATCCCAAAAAATCTTATAAATGGAATAGATGATAGTGAAATTTACGTTAATCCAACAGGCAACTTTGTTATTGGCGGTCCAGATGGTGATAGCGGATTAACAGGTAGAAAAATTGTTGTTGATACATACGGTGGTGCCGCACCACATGGTGGAGGAGCATTTTCTGGCAAGGATCCAACTAAAGTCGATAGATCAGCAGCTTATGCTTCAAGGTATTTGGCTAAAAATGTTGTTGCTTCTAAAATTGCTGACAAATGTTTAATTCAGCTAGCTTATGCAATAGGAGTTTCAAAACCACTTTCAATGTATGTTGATCTTTTTAGTAATGATGAAGAAAAGAATCGATATGTTGAAAAATTAATTAATGAAAACTTTGATTTAAGTCCAAGAGGAATAAGAGAAATGTTAGGATTAAATAAACCTATTTACGAAAAAACAGCCGCTTATGGTCATTTTGGAAGAGATCCAGAGTCAGATGGTGCTTTTTCTTGGGAAAAAACTGATAAAATCCATATTTTTAGTAAGTAAATAAGTTGAAAATGTAAAAAAAACACCTATATTTCAGTTACATTGTTGAAATTTCAAAATGGGCCTCGGCCCATTTTTTTTTGGAGTGAAGAAAAATGTTAAATAGAAGAGCAGATAGACTTGAATTATTGAGAATAGCTGAAGCGGTAGCTTTAGAGAAATCAATTGATAAAGAATTAATTATAGATTCCATAGAAAGCGGAATTGCAAAAGCTGCAAAATCAAAATTTGGATCTGAAAATGATATTAAAGTTTTGATTAATAGAGATAATGGAGATATTGGAATTTTTAGAAAATTAACAATTGTTGAAAAACCAGAAAATACAAATCTAGAAATAAGTTTAGATGAAGCAACAGTATTAAATGAAGAAAACAAAAGTAAAAAAATTGGTGATGAAGTTTTACAACCGTTACCCTCTTTTGATTTTGGGAGAATTGCTGCACAAACAGCAAAACAAGTTATTAGCTATAATGTAAGAGAAGCAGAGAGAGAAAGACAATACAATGACTTTATTGATAAAAAGGATACAATTTTAAGTGGAATAGTTAAGAGATTAGAATTTGGCAATATAATAGTTGATCTTGGAAAGGCTGAGGGAATTATTCAAAAAAACGAAATGATTCCTAGAGAAAACATTAAAGCTGGAGATAGAGTAAAAGCTTACTGTCTTGATGTCAGAAGGGAACCAAGAGGTCAACAAATTTTTCTTTCTAGAGCACATCCAAAATTTATGGAAAAATTATTTATACAAGAGGTACCCGAAATTTACGATGGATTGATAGAAATAAAATCATCAGCACGAGATCCTGGTAGTAGAGGTAAAATATGTGTTAAAGCTATCGATACATCTTTGGATCCGGTTGGAGCATGTGTTGGGATGAGAGGAAGTAGAGTACAAGCAGTAGTTAATGAATTACAAGGAGAAAAAATTGATATAGTAAGTTGGTCAGATGATCCTGCAGTAGTAGTATCAAATGCTTTATCGCCTGCAGAAATTCAAAGAGTTAATGTAGATAATGAAATAAAAAAATTAGATGTAATTCTTACTGAAGAAAATCTAAGTAAAGCAATTGGTAGAAGAGGACAGAATGTGAGATTAGCAACTAAACTTTTAAATTATGAAATCAACATAATGACAGACCAGGAAGATACTGAAAGAAGACAAATAGAATTTAAAGAAAAAACCGATAATTTTATTAAGAATCTAGAATTAGATGAAACTTTAGGTCAATTATTGGTTGCTGAAGGATTTTCTTCCATAGATGATATAAAAGACAGTTCAGTAGAAGGTTTAACAAAAATTGAAGGTATAGAAGAAGAAACAGCAAAAGAACTTATTGAAAGAGCAAAAGAATTTCATCAAAAAGATCAAGAGGAAATTGCAAAAAGAATTAAAGATCTTGGACTAGATAATGATTTAATTAATCATGAAGGTTTGACACCTGGAATGTTAGTTACTCTTGGTGAACAAAAGATTTTAACTCTTAATGATTTTGCAGACTTTGCTTCAGATGAACTTACAGGTGCTTATGATATAGTTAAAGGAGAAAGAGTTAAAATTAAAGGATGTTTAGAAGATTTTGCTTTGTCTAAAAAAGAAGCTGATGATTTAATTATGTCTGCCAGAGATAAAATTTATAAGAATTGAGAGATGATAAATGGAAAAAAAAAAAACAAAGTTAACAATTTCTGGAAGCCCAACAAAAACCATAAGCAATATTGAGCTAGCAAAATCAAAAGGGAAAAATTCAGTTATAATCGAAAAGAAACTGGGCAGATTTGGAAATAAACCTCGCTTTCCAAAAAATAATAAACAAGAAACTTCTTTTAAATCAAAATCTTTTACAACTTCTAAAGCAACAGTATTTTCTAAACCATCTCCTACAACATCTAATCATTTTGAAAAAAGAAAATTGGCTGAACAACGTGCAACTAGAAGATTGAAAGGTGAACTTCCTCAAAAAGGTAAATTGGGTTCAAAAAAGCGTGAATTAAAATTAACTATATCTAGAGCTTTAAGTGATGAAGATACAGAGGCAAGAGGAAGAAGTTTAGCTTCATTAAGGAGAGCAAAACAAAAAGAAAATAGAGATTTAAAAAAAGAAGAAAATAAAGATCATTTAAAACCTGTAAAGAGGGACGTTAAAATACCAGAAGTAATTACCATTCGAGAATTAGCAAATAGAATGGCGGAACAATCAAGTAATATTATCAAACATCTTATGGGGATGGGAGTTACTGCAACCATTAATCATAGCATTAATGCAGATATAGCTGAATATTTGGTTCAAGAATTTGGTCACAATCCAATTAAAGAGCAAAAAGCTGAAGAAATTATAGAAAAAATAAAAGAAGCTAAAACAGAAAATTTAAAAAGTCGTCCGCCAATTGTTACTGTTATGGGTCATGTTGATCATGGAAAAACATCAGTATTAGATGTTCTAAGAAAATCAAATGTTGTTTCAGGAGAATTTGGAGGCATTACTCAACATATAGGAGCATATCAAATTAATTATAATTCTAATAAAATTACATTTATAGATACGCCTGGTCATGCTGCATTTACAGAAATGAGAGCCAGAGGTTCAAAGTTGACTGATATAGTTATTTTAGTAGTAGCTGCAGATGATGGAGTAAAACCGCAAACGGTAGAATCTATTAAACATGCAAAAGCAGCAAATGTTCCAATAGTGGTTGCAATTAATAAATGTGATTTACCAGATGCGGATCCCCAAAAAATAAAAAATCAATTACTTGAACATGAATTAATTGCTGAAGAACTATCAGGGGATACTTTAATGGTTGAAATTTCAACAAAAACAAAACAGAATTTAGATAAATTAATCGAGTCAGTTTTACTTCAAGCTGAATTGTTAGACTTAAAAACAAATTATGATTCAAAAGCAACTGGAATAGTTTTAGAGTCTAAAATTGATGTTGGTAGAGGACCGATAGTAAATGTTATTATAACTTCTGGTACTTTAAAAAAAGGTAACTATTTTGTAAGTGGTTTAAAATGGGGAAAAGTTAGAGCAATAATTAATGATATAGGAAAAAACGTAAATGATGCTTATCCTGCTACTCCTACAGAAGTATTAGGCATCAATGGAGCTGCTAAAGCAGGGGATGACTTTGTAGTTTTAGAAAGCGAAAAAGAGGCAAAATCTCTTTGTGATGCAAGAGTTCAAGAAAAACAAGAAGGAAAGAATCCTTTAACTTTCGTCACACAAGATTCAGCATTTAAAGATAAAACATCAGAAGAGTTAAATATAATTATTAAATCTGATGTTCACGGGTCATCAGAGGCAATAAAAAATGCCATTTCTCAAATTAAACATGATGAAGTTAAGCCAAAAATAATATTATCTGATATTGGAATGGTAACTGAAACAGATGTTTCATTAACTAAAGCATCAAATGCAGTCCTCATTGCATTTAATGTTAAGCCAAGCAAAGAAGCAAAAATACTTGCAGAACAAGAAAAAATAGCAATTCATTTTTATAATATAATTTATGAAGTATTAGATTTTATTAAAAATAAAATGTCAGACTTATTAACACCAGATGTTCAAGAAAAAACTATTGGATCAGCAGAAATTCTTGAAATATTTAAAGTTTCGAAAGTTGGCAAAGTTGCTGGGTCCAAGGTAATTGAAGGTGAAATATTGCAAGATTCAAATGCTCGAGTAATCAGAGATGGTACAATAGTATTTAATGGTAAAATAGGATCTATCTACAGAGAAAAAAATCAAGCAAAACAAGTTTCTGCTGGTTTGGAGTGTGGTATTACAATCAAAGATTTTAATGATTTTCAGGAAAAAGATATAATTGAAGTTTATAATTCAACAGTAACCGAGAGAAGTATTTAATATTATGAACAAACTTGGAAAACCAGTTACACAAAGACAATTAAAAGTAGGAGAAATGATAAAACAAGCTTTAGGAATGATTTTTTTAAGAGATGAAGCAAAGCTACCTAATCTTGAAACAAGAGAAATTACAGTTACAGAAGTAAGAATGAGCCGAGATCTTAAAACTGCGAAAGCATTTGTATTACCTTTAGGTGGAAAAAATGCTCAAGAAGTAATCGATAAATTAAAAGAATTTTCATTTGTGGTTAGAAAAGTATTGTCAAAAAAAATAACAATAAAGTTTCTTCCCAAACTTCTATTTGTTAAGGACGAGTCATTTGATTACGCTGAAAAAATTGAAAACTTAATAAAACAAACACATAAATAAGGAAAAACATGACAAAAAAAGTAAAAGAATTAGCACTGCACGAAAAGGACACTGGATCTTCAGAAGTGCAAGTTGTTCAACTAACAAATAAAATTGAAAATTTATCCAAACATATAAAGAAATCCAAGAAGGATAAACATTCGTCTGTTGGTTTGCTAAAAGCAGTAAATAGAAGAAAAAAATTATTGAATTATTTGAAAAAAAATAAAATAGATTCATATAAAAACGTAATTGAAAAACTAAATTTAAGGAAATAAATGTTTAAAATATCAAAACAAGAAATAGAAGTTGACGGAAAAAAAATAATTTTAGAAACAGGAAAAATAGCAAGACAAGCAGATGGTGCAATTATTGCTACATGTGGAGAAACAGTAGTAATAGCAACAGCGGTGGGTGAAAAAAAAGTTAATCCAGAAATGGATTATTTTCCATTACAGGTAAATTATCAGGAAAAATATTATGCAGCGGGTAAAATTCCTGGTGGATATTTTAAAAGAGAAGCAAGACCAACAGAAGCTGAGACGTTAATTTCGCGATTAATAGACAGACCTATTAGACCTTTGTTTCCAGAAGAATTTAGAAATGAAGTGCAAGTTTTACCAACAGTACTTTCATATGATGGTGTAAATGAACCAGATGTATTATCTATAATTGCATGTTCAGCAGCACTAGCAATATCTGGAATGCCTTTTCAAGGACCAGTTGGAGCTTCAAGAGTTGGTTATATAGATGACAAGTATGTATTAAATCCATCTAAAGAAGAAATTGAAAAATCTAAATTAGATTTAGTAGTTGCTGGAACTAAAGATGCAGTTTTAATGGTAGAATCTGAAGCATCAGGTTTATCAGAAAAAGTAATGTTAGATGCAGTTAAATTTGGACATGAAAAATTTGTTCCAGTTATTGAAGCAATTGAAAAGTTAGTAAAAGATTGTGGCAAAGAACAGTGGGTTGTTGAAAAGAAAGATTTATCTGGATTAGAAAAGAAAATTTCAGATAGCTTTAAAAAAGACTTAACAAAAGCATTTTCTATTAAAGACAAACAAGAAAGATCCAATTTAATTGGTGAAATTACAACCAAATGTAAAGAAATGTTTGAAGGTGACGAAACTTATTCTGATTTAGATATTTCAATGACTTTAAAAAAAGTTGAAAAGAAAATTGTTAGAACTGACATCTTAAAAAACAAATCGAGAATTGATGGACGTTCATTAACTGATGTAAGACAAATTGATTGTCAAGTTGGTGTTTTACCAAGAACTCATGGATCGGCTTTGTTTACAAGGGGAGAGACACAAGCTTTAGTAACACTAACCTTAGGAACCTCAGAAGATGAACAAAGAGTTGAAAGCCTTGAGGGGTTAAAGAGAAATAGATTTATGCTTCATTATAACTTCCCTCCTTTTTCTGTTGGTGAAGTTGGTAGAATTGGTACTGGCAGAAGAGAAATCGGCCATGGCAAATTAGCTTGGAGAGCACTAAATTCATCATTGCCAGCACAAGAAAAATTTCCATATACTTACAGAATTGTATCTGAAATTACCGAGTCAAACGGATCTTCTTCAATGGCTACAGTTTGTGGCGCATCTTTAGCGTTAATGGATGCAGGTGTACCAATGAAAGATTCTGTAGCAGGTATAGCTATGGGATTAATTAAAGAAGGAGATGATTTTTCAGTTCTTTCAGATATTCTAGGTGACGAAGATCACTTAGGAGATATGGATTTTAAAGTAGCTGGTACTAAAGATGGCATTACTTCTTTACAAATGGATATTAAAATAACAGGAATAACCTTTGAAATAATGGACCAAGCATTATCACAAGCTAAAGATGGCAGAATTCATATCTTAGGTGAGATGGCAAAAGCTTTAACTGGCTCAAGAGATACAGTTTCTAAATATACTCCAAAAATAGAAACAGTTATGGTTGATAAAAAAGATATAGCAGCCGTAATTGGAAAAGGTGGAGCAACTATAAGAGAAATTGTTGAGCTATCGGGAGCAAAAGTAGATGTAAAAGACACAGGCGAAGTAACTGTAGCTGCTCCAGATGAAGAATCTAGACATAAAGCAATGAAAATGATCAAAGACATTATTGCTAAGCCTGAAATGAATAAAATTTATAAAGGTAAAGTAATTAAAATTATGGAATTTGGAGCTTTTGTAAATTTCTTAGGTAAACAAGATGGTCTAGTTCACATATCAGAACTTGCTCCTAAAAGAGTAGCTAAAGTTACCGATGTTGTTAAAGAAGGCGATGAAGTTACTGTTAAAGTAATTGGATTTGATAGAGGTAAAGTTAAATTATCTATCAAACAAGCTGTAGCCTAAGACATATTTTTTGGATTAGGCATTCCAACTTTATTGTAACCTGCATCCACGT
>DTVC01000017.1 GCA_012963775.1 Candidatus Pelagibacter sp.
TCTCACTTTCAGAAATTATTTTTGTTCCAGATTTTTCAGAAAAAGTAGATCTCACATGAATTGGAATATTATCGATCATAGATGCTTGAACTGCATTTGGTTGCACAACTTTTGCACCTAAAGAAGCCATTTCCAACATTTCTTCATAAGATATTTTGTCAATTTTTTTTGCTTTTTCATTTATAGAAGGATCTGTTGTGAGAACTCCTTTTACATCGGTATAAATTTCGCAAGAATCTGTTTTAAAAAATTTTGCTACTGCAACCGCAGATAAATCAGAACCCCCTCGACCCAAAGTAGTAATTCTAATTTCCTTCGAGATTCCCTGAAAACCGGCAATGACAGCCACACCTTTTTTTGAAATAAAATTTAAAATTTCACCTGTCTTTATTTTCATTATTTGTGATGATGTATAGTTATCATTTGTAACAATTGGAATTTGCCAACCTAGCCATGATCTTGCTTTGACTCCTAAATCTATAAGAGCTCCTGATAAAAGTGAGCATGAAACTTGTTCGCCCGAAGAAAGCAATACGTCCAATTCTTTATTGTCAAAATTTTTACTAATTAAATCAGATTTTGCTTTTAATTCGTCAGTTACACCCGACATTGCGGATACAACAACTATAATCTCATTACCTTCGCTAAATCTTTTTTTTATAATATTAGCTACTTTCTTAATTTTTTCTATAGTTCCAACAGATGTTCCGCCAAACTTAAGGATTAATCTTTTCATGATAAAATATCTTATTTACTTTATATAATTTTTAATAATAAATACTCTTAATTATAAAAATGTACAAGTATATCTAAATTATTATTGTTTTGACTACAGTAGATAAAATAGAAATAGAAAAATTTTCAAAATTAGCCAAAGATTGGTGGAATCCAAACGGAAAATTTAAGCCCTTACACCTTTTTAATCCAGCCAGAATTAGTTTTATCAAAGATAAATTAATTTCTCATTTTACACTTAACCCAAATGGTGAAAAACCACTTGAGAAATTAAAAATTTTAGATATCGGTTGTGGTGGTGGATTGTTATGTGAACCATTAAACAGGCTAGGAGCAACAATAACTGGTATCGACGCATCAAACGATAATATTGAAGTTGCAAAGTTGCATTCGAAAGAAATGAACTTAAATATTAAATATATTCACACTGCTCCTGAAAATTTAGATTTAAAAAATAATACTTATGATGCGTTGTTGTGTATGGAGGTAGTGGAACATTTAAAAGACGTAAATTTATTTATAGAAAATTGTTCCAAACTAATTAAGAAAAATGGCATTATGTTCGTTGCCACAATAAATAAAAATTTAAAATCGTATATATTTGCGATATTGGGTGCTGAATATGTTTTAAGATGGTTACCGATTGGTACTCATGATTGGGATAAATTTTTAACTCCACAAGATTTAGAAATTGTTGCGAGTAAAAATAATTTCCTTGCTGATGAAATAGTTGGTATGAAATTTAATTTATTTTCTAAAAAATGGTTCAAAAGCAATGACGCATCAGTAAATTATATTTCAACTTTTTTAAAAGATTAATTTTCTGATTTATCTACCCAAGGTATGGTAGCAATTTCTATTCCTTCTTCCAGTAATTCGTTTGTTTCTTCTGGTGTAGCTCTACCATATATCCCTTGTGATGTTTTTTTATCATAATGAATACTTCTTGCTTCTCTAGTAAAATTTTCACCAACATCTTTACAATTCTTCTCTATATATTTTCTAAAAGCATGAAGTTGTTTTCTTACATTTTTTTCTAATTTTGTTTTTTTAAATATTTTATTTGATTTGCTGGGCAAATTAGGAGCCATTACCGTTTTCTTTACAAATGAAGATTCACAATATATACACTTTACTAATTTCTTTTTACACAAAGAATCAAACTCGGCAGAGCTGGCAAACCAACTTTCAAAAGTTTTTTTACATTTGCATATTAAATTATATTTGATCATTATTTATTGTACTATCTAATTTTATTTAAGAAAAGCAAATATTAATTTCTATAGTCAGCATTTATATCAATATAGTCATGTGTAAAATCACAGGTGTAAACTGTGTAAAATGAACTTCCAATATTCAAATTAACCTCAATATTAATTGAATCCCACTTCATATATTCCTTTAAATTACTTTCGTTATAATCTTTTGCTACTTTACCCTGATCTGTAACTAAATAATTGCCAAATTTTATTTGGATTTTACTTGGAAAAACGTTTTCTCCTGATTTACCAATTGCCATAATAATCCTACCCCAGTTTGGATCTTCTCCTGCAACTGCAGTTTTAACTAAAGGAGAATTTGCAATTGAAAAACCAATATTCTTCGCCATAGCTATTGATCTTGCTCCTATTATATTTACTGTAATAAATTTTTTTGCGCCTTCTCCGTCTACGACAATTTGCTTAGCCAAATTTAAAGCTAATCTATGTAAAGCTTTTTCAAAATCTTGCAATTTTGGATCCATTACATTGTAAATTTTAGAATTTTTAGCTTTTCC
>DTVC01000018.1 GCA_012963775.1 Candidatus Pelagibacter sp.
AAGATTTAGAGAAAAAAGAAAAGAATAAAGCTTTAGACGCAGCAATCAGTCAAATTACAGATAATTTTGGAAAAGGTTCAGTAATGAAGCTTGGCCAGCAAACGACAATGGATATAGATTCTATTTCAACAGGATCCTTAAGTTTAGACTTGGCACTTGGAATTGGTGGATTGCCACAAGGAAGAGTTACTGAAATTTATGGACCAGAGGCGTCTGGAAAAACAACACTTGCTTTACAGGTAATTGCTGAAGCACAAAAGACAGGTGGCATTTGTGGATTTATAGATGCTGAACATGCACTAGATCCGGTTTATGCAAAAAAATTAGGTGTAGATACTGAAGAATTATTAATCTCTCAGCCAGATACTGGCGAACAAGCTTTAGAGATTGCTGATACTTTAATTAAGTCAGGTTCAATATCTGTGCTTGTTATAGACTCTGTCGCCGCATTAACTCCAAGAGCTGAAATAGAAGGTGAAATGGGAGATCATCATGTAGGTCTTCAAGCAAGATTAATGAGTCAGGCTTTAAGAAAACTAACAAGTTCAATCTCTCGAACAAATACTATGGTTATTTTCATTAACCAAATCAGAATGAAAATAGGTGTCATGTTTGGAAGTCCCGAGACAACTTCAGGAGGAAATTCACTTAAATTCTATGCATCAGTTAGATTGGATATAAGAAGAATTGGAGCAATTAAAGAAAAGGATATCATTATTGGAAATACAACAAGAGTTAAAGTAGTTAAGAACAAAGTTTCTCCACCATTTAAAGTTGTTGAATTTGATTTAATGTATGGCAAAGGAATTAGCAAATCAGGAGAATTAATCGACCTTGGAGCTAAGGCAGACATCGTAGAGAAAGCGGGAGCATGGTATGCATATAAAGGAGAAAAAATTGGCCAAGGTAGAGAAAATGCAAAACTTTATCTTGAACAAAATCCAAAAGCTGCAGCCGAAATTGAAATGGCCATCAGAGAAAAAGCAGGCGTGATTTCAAAAAAGATTGAAGGCAATCCAATTGAACAGGAAAAAACTGAATCAAAAGAGGAAATTCCTTCTAAAAAAAATTAGCAGATAACTTTTAGTTGTTAAAAAGGCGCTTTAATAGAGCGCCTTTTTCCCTTTAGAGATATAGACATCATACAAAAATGCTGTATTTTAAAAATATGGCAGACAAAACACTTAATGAAATAAGAAATGCTTTTCTCAAATATTTTGAGAAAAATGATCATAAAATTGTGGAGTCCAGCAATCTAGTTCCTAACAATGATCCAACCTTAATGTTTGCTAATTCAGGAATGGTACAATTTAAAAATGTATTTACTGGACTTGAAAAAAGAGATTATCAAAGAGCAACAACGTCACAAAAATGTGTAAGAGCAGGCGGAAAACATAATGACTTAGAAAATGTTGGTTACACATCTAGACATCATACATTTTTTGAAATGTTAGGAAATTTTTCTTTTGGAGATTATTTCAAAGAAAGAGCAATTGAACTTGCATGGAATTTGGTTACTAAAGATTTTGGTATAGATAAAAAAAGAATTTATGTAACTGTATTTCATGAAGACGATGAAGCATTCAAATTTTGGAAGAAAATAGCGGGTTTTAGCGATGATCGAATAATAAGAATTCCAACATTGGATAATTTTTGGTCGATGGGCGAAACAGGACCTTGTGGACCTTGTTCTGAGATATTTTTTGATCATGGTGACCATCTAAGAGGTGGTTTACCGGGCACGAAAGATCAAGAAGGAGACAGATATATTGAAATTTGGAACTTAGTCTTTATGCAATTTGAACAAGTTACAAAAGAAAAAAGAATAAATTTACCAAAGCCATCAGTTGATACAGGGATGGGGCTCGAAAGAACAGCAGCTCTTTTGCAAGGAACTCACGACAATTATGAAACTGACCATTTTAAAAAATTAATTCAATCTATTTCTCAAGCTGTAAAAAAAAAACCAGATAACAGCTGCATTTCTAGTTTTAGGGTAATTGCAGATCATTTAAGAGCAAGTTCATTTTTAATTGCAGAAGGTGTTTTACCTTCAAATGAAGGAAGAGGCTATGTTCTTAGAAGAATAATGAGAAGAGGTATGAGACATTCTCATTTACTTGGAGCAAAAGAACCAATCTTCTTTAATATTTTTAAAACACTTCAAGAAGAAATGTCAAGTAACTATCCAGAATTAGAAAGAGCTCAGTCATTAATTAAAGAAACACTGCGGATGGAAGAAGAAAAATTTTTAGCTCTTTTAGACCGAGGAATAAAAATTTTAAATGAGAAAATTTCTAAAATAGATAAAATTTTACCCGGTGAAGTAGCTTTCAAACTTTATGATACTTATGGCTTCCCACTAGATTTAACAGAAGATATTTTAAAAAATAAATCGTTAAAAATTGATCATAAAAAATTTCAATCATTAATGAAAGAAAGTAAGGAGCTTGCAAAGAAAAACTGGAAAGGATCTGGAGATAGCTCAGTTGAAGAAATTTGGTTCGGTATTAGAGATAAGTTGGAACCAACAGAATTTTTGGGATATGAAAAAAATCAAGCAGAAGGAATTGTTCTATCTTTATTGAAAGACAATAAAGAAGTTCAAAGGCTAAACAAAGGTGACGAGGGAATGATTATAATTAATCAAACTCCTTTTTACGGTGAGTCTGGAGGTCAAGTAGGAGATATAGGTCAAATAATTTCTGGTGATTTTAAATTTGAAGTTTCAGATGTTCAAAAAAAATTGGGAGATTTATTTGTTCATTACGGAAAAGTTATAGACGGGTCAGTTAAAGTAGATGATAGCGTTGAAATGAAAATAAATATTGAAAGGAGAAATAATATAAGAGCTTATCATTCTGCAACTCATTTACTTCACGAGTCTTTGAGAAGAGTTTTAGGAACCCATGTAATTCAAAAAGGATCATTAGTTGAACCTGATAGATTAAGATTTGACTTTAGTCACATGAAACCAATTTCTTCCGAAGAAATTAACAAAATTGAGAGTTTTGTTAATTTAATGGTTGAGAAAAAATCAGATGTAAAAACTAGATTAATGACACCTAAGGAGGCAGTAGATAATGGAGCCTTAGCTTTGTTTGGTGAAAAATATGGTGATGAAGTTAGAGTTTTATCTATGGGTGATGAAAAAGAGAAGTATTTCTCTACAGAACTATGTGGAGGCACCCATGTAAGAAATACAGACGATATAGGAAAATTTAAAATTGTCAGCCAATCTTCAATTGCAGCAGGAGTAAGAAGGGTAGAAGCTTTAAGAGACAAGGAACTACAGGATTATTTAAATAAAAAAGAGAAACTATCTGATATTTCAATTCAAAAGAATGAAGAAACAATCAAAGAATTGTCAGAAAGGATTATTAAACTTGGAGGAAAACCAAACTTAGAGAATAAAAATCAACAAGTGTTGATTAAAGATTTAAACAAACAACTTGAATTACTTTATGTTAAATCAATTTTAAGCGATAAAACAAAAAATATAATAAATGATCAAACAGTCAATAATACTAAAGTTAGATTTCAAAAAGTTACTGATTTACCTCCAAAAGATCTAAGAAAACTTGTTGATGCAGGAAAAAAAGAATTAGGTGAGGGGATTGTAGTTGTTTTTGCAAGCAAAGATGGAAAAATTGGTTTAGCAGTGGGAGTTACAGATAAACTTACCACCAAATATGATGCTGTTAAATTTGTAAAAACGGGATCAAAAATTGTAGGTGGTAAAGGTGGCGGGGGAAGACCCGATTTTGCACAAGCAGGTGGAATTGAAATTAATAAAATAGATGAAGCTTTTGAAAAATTAAAAGCTTTAATTTAACTTATTTTTTAAATTATCAGCTATTTCATCCAAAAATTGATTTGTTGTAAGGTATTTTGAAGATGGTCCAATTAAAATTGCTAAATCTTTAGTCATAGATCCGCCTTCAACACATTCAATGCAAACTTTTTCTAAAGTATTGGCAAATTTAATTAACTCTTCATTATTATCTAATTTTCCTCTGTGAGCTAGCCCTCTGGCCCAAGCAAAAATTGATGCAATAGGATTTGTTGAAGTTTCTTTTCCTTGCTGATGCATTCTAAAGTGTCTTGTTACAGTACCGTGAGCTGCTTCTGTTTCCATAGTCTTTCCATCTGGCGCCAACAAAACACTAGTCATTAATCCCAATGAACCGTAACCTTGAGCAACTGTATCTGATTGAACATCGCCATCATAGTTTTTACATGCCCAAATGTATTTTCCACTCCATTTCATTGCACAAGCAACCATGTCATCAATCAGTTTATGTTCGTATGTTATATTATTTTTTTCAAATTCTAATTTGAATTCTTCATCAAATATTTTTTGAAAGATATCTTTAAATCTACCATCGTAAGATTTAAGAATTGTATTTTTTGTTGAAAAATAAACAGGCCACTTTTTAACCAAACCATAATTCAAACAAGATTTCGCAAAATCTTCTATGGATTTATCTAAATTAAACATTGCTAAAGCAATTCCGGATCCTGGAAAATTAAATACATCACGTTTTATTTCTTCCTTACCATCTTCTGATGTCCATTTAATTTCTAATTTTCCTTTTCCTGGAACTAAAAAATCTGTTGCTCTATATTGATCTCCAAATGCATGTCTTCCGATAATTAATGGATCAGTCCAAGATGGAACAAGTTTTGGAATATTTTTACAAATTATTGGTTCTCTAAAAACAGTTCCTCCAATAATATTTCTGATCGTTCCATTTGGCGATCTCCACATTTTTTTCAGATTAAATTCTTTTACTCTAGCTTCATCCGGAGTGATTGTTGCACATTTTATACCAACTCCATTTTTTTTAATTGCATTAGCACAATCAATTGTAATTTGATCCAAGGTATCATTACGACTTTTCATTCCTAAATCGTAATATTCTATTTTTAAATCTAAGTATGGAAGAATAAGCTTATTTTTAATGAATGACCAAATTACTCTGGTCATTTCATCACCATCCAATTCAACAATTGGATTATTTACCTTAATTTTGCTCATATTTCGATGTATCTAATTAATTGAATTTAGGCTTTTTATATACATATATACCTAAAAATTATCAAAATAAATAATTATGCTAGATAAAATATTTCCTAAAATTCATGGCGAGGGTTACAAGTTTTTGGTCATCTTTGGATTGGCTACACTTGTTCTATACTTTATTCATGGATTTTTTGGTTTTATCGGATTAGTTTTAACTATTTGGGTCTATTATTTTTTTAGAGATCCAGAAAGAGAATCTATTGGCGATGATAATTTTCTTACTAGTCCAGCTGATGGAATTGTTTTACAAGTAATTGAAACAAATGGACCAAAAGAACTAGGACTTGAAAATAGAAAATTTAAAAAAATAAGTATTTTCATGAATGTATTTGATTGTCATGTTAATCGATCACCATGTTCAGGCAAAATTTCTGAAATAGTTTATAAGCCAGGAAAATTTTTAAATGCATCTCTTGATAAAGCAAGTGAAGATAATGAAAGAAATTATTATAATATAAAAAGTAGTATGAACGAAGATATTATTGTTGTTCAAATTGCAGGATTAATTGCAAGAAGAATAGTTAATGAAACGTCCAAAGATCAAGAACTAAATCAAGGTTCAAGAATTGGCATGATAAGATTTGGAAGTAGAGTAGATATATACTTTGAAAATTATCATCCTTTAGTTAAAATAAATCAAAAAACAATTGCTGGTGAAACATTACTAGCCAAAAAGTAATATTATGGAACAACCAAATCAAAAAATTAAATTAGTAAATAATAAGAAGACTAGAGTCATTCTACCTAACATTTTTACATTGGTAGGGGTTTGCATTGGTTTAACTTCAATTAAATTTGCCTTTGATGGTAAATTTGCACCTGCAATAATTGCTATAATTATTGCTGCAATTATTGATGGTTTAGATGGAAGAATTGCAAGATTAATTAGGGGAACTTCAAAAGTTGGTAAAGAATTAGACTCTCTTACAGATGTAATTAGTTTTGGTGTAGCGCCAGCTTTTATAATGTATTTTTGGCAACTCAACGAACTAGGCAGAATAGGTTGGTTGATTTGTCTAGTCTACGTAGTTTGTGTGGCTTTAAGGCTTGCTAGATACAACATTACATCAGGCAACGAACTTTCTTGGCGCGATCATTTCTTTGAAGGAATACCTTCACCTGCAGGAGGTGTTTTAGTTTTAATGCCACTAATTTATAGTCTTAGCGATATTCAATTATTTTCAATTAATTATGAAATATTTGTTCCTTCTTTATTTGTAATAATTTCAATTCTTTTAATTAGTAAAATTCCAACTTATTCATTGAAACGAATTTCAGTTCCAAGATCAATGACAATCTTCTTAATATTTGGAATAATTTTATATTTTGGATTAATTTTAATTTATACATTTAACGCAATTGTACTTTCTGGAATACTTTATTTTATCGTGATGCCAATGAGCTATCTTCATTATCAAAGAATAAGCAATAAATATAAGGAACAAATATTAGATCACGATGAACATGAAGATATATTATAAATGAAAAACAATGTTATTGTTTCTTTAGCTGACTCAAATTATTTTGAGTTATTAAACGAATTAATAGACTCCATAAAAAAATTTGAGCAAAGTAAAAATGTCTCAATTTGTATTTTAGATGCGGGATTAACAGAAGACCAAAAAAATAAATTATCAGAAAAAATAGATGAAATTAAAATTGCAGAGTGGGATATTGAAGTTTCTGAGTATAAAGCTAGTGGAAAAGAATGGTTAAAAAGCCAAGTATCAAGAGCATTTCTGCCAAAATATTTTCCAGGATATAAAAAATATTTATGGATAGATTGTGATGCTTGGGTAAATGACTGGCAATCAGTTGAGCTATATTTCAAAGCCTGTGAAAATGGAAAACTTGGAATTACTCAAACAATGGGACCTGGATATAAAATAGTTTCGAAGGTTAAATGGATTTTTGGAAAATTAGCATTAATCAAATCTCAAAATTTTAAACATGCAATCAATTCTAAAATAGGAATTGATAAAGCAAGAAAGTTAGCATTTGCACCACATATAAATATTGGTGTTTTTTCCTTAGAACACGATTCATCATGCTGGAAGATTTGGCAAGATAATCTTGCAATAACTTTAAAATCTGGAAAAATTTTTGGCTCTGAAGGATTAGCAATTAATATGAGTGTTTATGTTGATGATATTGAGACAGAATTTCTTCCACTAAATTGTAATTGGATAGCAAGCAATTTATTACCAAAGTTTGATGAAGAAAAACAAACTTTTGTAGAACCTTACCTGCCAAATTATAACATTGGAATCATGCACTTGGCCGCAGGACTTTGGAAAGATGACAAGGATATGAGATTAGATAAAAGCGTTGAGATAGAAATTAAAACTCTTGAAAACAAAACTATTTCAAAAAGCTTAAGGTTTTTAAATTAATTGAAAAAAAATAAAATTTCTAAAAATTGGATCAATAAGCAAAGACGAGATATATACGTTAGACAGTCAAAAGTGGAAGGTTATAGATCTAGAGCGGTATATAAACTTCAGGAAATTGATAAAAAATTTAATATATTAAAAAACGGTATATCATTAATTGATCTTGGTGCAGCACCAGGAAGTTGGTCTCAATATGTTGAAAAAAAAATTAAAAATGGAAAAATTTTATCCATAGACCTTAAAGAAATTGATAAAATTGGAAACACTTTTCATATAAAGGGAGATTTTACAGATCCAGAATATCAGGACCACATCAAAGATTATTTTGGTTCTAAAGTAGATGTTGTTTTGTCCGATATGGCAGTAAATACTACTGGAAATAAAAACCTAGATTCTATTTATACAAGCGAACTGTGTATGGAGGCTATGAATTTTTCTAAAAAAATATTAAATAATCATGGAAAATTTGTCTCAAAAATATTTATGGGGCCTACATTTAATGAAATTGTCGTAGAAGCAAAAAAAATATTTAAAGAAAGCAAAGTTTTTAAACCTGCCGCGAGCAAGAAAGAATCGAAAGAAAGTTTTATAATTTGTAAATTTTTACGATAGGTCCTCTTTAAATTTTCAAAGAATCATATATACAAGGACATGGATCCTATTAAAGAAGCGCTTACATTTGACGACGTTTTATTAACTCCCAAGTATTCCGAAATTTTACCTTCGGAAGTTACAACAAATACATCTCTTTCGAAAAATTTAAATTTAAAAATACCAATTATTTCATCGGCAATGGACACTGTGACAGAATCTAAGATGGCTATAGCAATTGCCAAGGCTGGTGGCATAGGTGTTATCCATAGAAATTTAGATATTAAGTCTCAGATTTCTGAGATTAATAAAGTAAAATCAAAAAAATTATTAGTTGGTGCAGCAGTTGGAGCGGGACCATTAGAATATAAAAGGGCAGAAGCAATTTTAAAAGCAAATGTAGATTTAATTGTTGTTGATACTGCTCATGGACATACAAAAAAAGTAGGTGAAATAATTAGAAAAATAAAAAAATTAAAATCAAACAAAACAACCTTATGTGCAGGAAATATTGCAACAACTGAAGCAGCAAAGTTTTTAATTAAACTAGGAGCAGAAGTTATTAAAGTTGGAATTGGCCCAGGATCAATTTGCACTACTCGATTAGTAGCAGGCATTGGTGTACCCCAACTCAGTGCTATTTTGGCAGTTAGAAAAGGTGTTGGAAGAAAAAAAGTTTCAATAATTGCTGACGGTGGAATTAAATTTTCAGGAGATATATCAAAAGCTCTGGCAGCAGGTGCTGATGCAGTGATGATAGGATCTTTATTTGCAGGAACAAACGAGTCTCCAGGAAAGATAATAAAGAAAAATGGGAAACTCTTTAAAAATTTTAGAGGAATGGGCTCAATAGGAGCCATGAACAAAGGATCTGCGGATAGATATTTTCAAACAAAACAAAAAGACACTTCAAAATATGTTCCAGAAGGAGTCGAAGGATTAGTAAAGTATAAAGGATCCGTAGAAAAGATAATTTACAGATTAATTGGAGGTCTAAAATCATCCATGGGTTATTTGGGCAAAAAAAAAATAATAAATTTAAGAAATAAACCTAAATTTGTAAAAATTACAAAAGCTGGTTTTTACGAAAGTATGGTACATAATATTGATGAAGTAAAAAAATAATATGAACAAATTTCTAAAATACCTTTTAATTATTTTTGTTATTACTAGCTTTGAAAGTTTTGCCGAAGAAAACTTTTTTAATGAAGCAAAAAATTTGTTTGATAAAGGCAAATATGAAGAATCTAAATTTTTATTTCAAAGGAATATCTAAGTTTAGTAATTTTTTATTAAAATTTACTTTTTTATTTTCATAAACATTCAATGGTCCTCCTGATAAGACAAATCCCTTAACATTTCTCTTTAATTTTTCTAAATTATGAATCTTTTTATGGCTAATAATTTCAGAATAAACTCCTAGCTCTCTTATTCTTCTTGCAATAAGTTGTGTAAATTGAGAACCAAAATCAATGATTAAGATTTTTTTAAGATTGTCTTCAAGACTCATCTTTTGCTTCAATATTTGTTAATCTTTCTTTAATAGAGGCGATTTTGTTGCAAAGTGATGAGCAAATAGTTTTAAATTTTTCACTTAACTCTCTTACTTTTGCGTAATCAGATCTTTTTAATTTTAAATCGATCAGCATATACATTGCATCTTCATTATCTGGTTCAAGTAACAGTGTAGTATTTATATTTTTTTCTTTTTCTATTTCGTTTTCTTCTGTTTC
>DTVC01000019.1:0-8296 GCA_012963775.1 Candidatus Pelagibacter sp.
ATGGAACTCCATATCTTTCTAACTCAATAACTGCTCTTGGAGCCTCTTTGCATAAATACTCAATACAGTCTTGATCTCCGAGCCAATCTGCTCCTTTAACAGTATCATACATATGCCAGCGCCAATCATCTTCTCCCATATTGCCTAAGGCAGCTGATATTCCACCTTGCGCTGCAGAAGTATGACTTCTTGTTGGAAAAACTTTAGAAATACAGGCAGTCTTTAATCCAGCTTCGCTCAGACCTACAGCCGCTCTTAAACCAGAACCACCAGCTCCTAAAACTACTACATCATATTCATGATCAATAATTTTATAAGAACTCATATATTTAAATTAAATAACACCATAATTATAATTAAAGGAACGATTATAAAAAATGTATACAACGTTTTATTTGCTATATTTTTTATTTTTTTATCATGAATATAATCTTCAAAAATTTCACTAATACTTAATGAAGAATAAAAGAAAGCCACAATCATTAAAAGCGATGTTAAAAATTTTGACGGTTGTGTAGAAAAAAAACTTACAATATCAACATAATCTTTTTCATAAATTGATACTAAATTAATAATAAACCACACCATTAATGGAATAAGAATTATTGAACTAACTTTAAGAAATATCCATTTTTTTGTTGCATTAATCATATTAAATAATTTGTTTTCCAATTAAATAAATTAGTATTGTTAAGACAAAAGACCCAAAAATAACAATCAGACCTGTAATTTTTGAAGTGATTAGTTCAAAACCATATCCAAAATCCCAAAACAAATGTCTGATTTCACTTAATATCTGAAAGCTAAATGACCAAGTCAAACATAATATTAAAAACTTACCTAAAAAAGATTGAAGAAAAGATTTTATATATTCATAATTTGTTTCTCCCAGTAACAATAAAGCTATCCATAAGCATACTAAAGTTAATGCTACTATATTTATTACACCTGTAATTCTGTGTGAAATAGAAATTAACAAAGAAATATTCCAACTATAAATTTGAATATGAGGTGATAAAGGGTTTTTATTTTCCATTTATTTAATTTTAATTAATGCTTCAGCAATTTCCACAGCATTCAAAGCCGCACCCTTAAGAAGATTGTCTGAAACAATCCATAAATTAATTGTATTATCTTGAGAATTATCTTCTCTAATTCTAGAAATAAATGTTTCAAATTTATTTTCTGCCTCTGCAGGTGTAATATAACCTCCATCTTTATGTTCATCTACAACTTTGCAACCTGGTGAAGTATTTAATACATCTCGAATTTCATTTAATTTATATTTTTTATTAAATTCAATATTAACACTTACTGCATGTGAAACTAAAACTGGTATTCTAACGGATGTGGATGTTACTTTAATTTTTGAATCTAAAATTTTTTTCACTTCATCATGCATTTTCTGCTCTTCTTTAGTGTAGCCACTATCCAAAAAACTATCTATATGTGGTATCGCATTAAAGGCAATTTGTTTTGTAAAATAACTTGAACTTAAATTTTTATTTTCAAAAAAATCTTTTGTTTGTGATAACAATTCATCCATTGAAGCTTTGCCAGCTCCAGAGACAGATTGATAAGTTGAGGCAACAATTCTTTTTATATTATATAAATCATGTAGAGGTTTTAATGCTACAACCAAAGGTATTACTGAACAATTAGCATTAGCTATAATATTTTTTTTTTTATAATTTTTTAAATCATGAGAATTAACTTCTGGCACAATAAGAGGAACATCCGGATCCATTCTAAAATAGCTTGAGTTATCTATTACCAATGAATGTTTTGCAGCTAATGGGGCATATTTTTCTGAAATTTTGCCTCCTGCAGAAAAGAAAGTAATTTCAGATTTTGAAAAATCAAAAGTTTCTAAATTTTCAACCTCAATTTCTTTTCCTTTAAATTTTAATTTTGATCCAGCACTTTTAGATGATGCAACCAAATATAAGCTATCTACAGGAAAACTTTTGTTCTCAAGAACCTTTAAAATTTTCCTTCCAACATTACCTGTTGCACCTACAATTGCTATATTCATGATATTTTTTGATCTTATACCTAGATGAAGAGTAAATCACAAATTTTTCCATCAAAAGTTTCCCCATTTATTTTGATTTTAAAGGGTTGTGAGATGTTCCAATAAGGCTTGAATATCATAGCTATTCCAATCACTTTTTCAAAGTGAGGCGAATATGCTCCAGGCCAATGCTTTACACAGGTAATCCGTATGTCATTCAACCCGGTAATGTCTTCTTTATGCACATGATATTGATGGATTCAGTCAATGAATTAGCGATGAATTTAGGTGAGACTTATCTTGTAACTAAAGATGGAAATGAAAGATTGGGTAAGCAGAAACTAGATTTAGTGGTCTTATAGGCCCTATTCCTCTAGTTTATTTAATTAATATTTTAGAAAAATCAGGTCGTTCAAAAATTGTATCTACAAAAATATTTAAATTGTTTTTTTCTTCATCAGATATATTTGAAAATTTTAAATTAGCCTTATACTTTTTATTATTATATTATATTACAAAAAGGTTACTAAAATATTAATGCTCTATAAATCATAGCAGCACCACCTATAATTACACAAATTTCAATAATGATTGTGTGCATTTTTACTCCAAGTTTATCTGCAATTTTTTTAGCAGTGTAAGATCCAAAAATTGAAACAATGCCAATCATGGATCCTACATATAAAGCATCTGAGTTTAATAATCCTAAATTCCAAAATGATATTATGCGAATAATAACATTAATAAGTGTCACAAAAGAATCTGTTGCAATAATTTGTGCGCCAACTAATCCATTAGCTGCAAGTGCAGTTAATAAAACTGAACCAGGTCCAAGTATTACGCCACTTATTGTTCCATAAAAAACAGCCATAACACCAAGACCAAACCAACCAATATTTAAATTAATTTTTTTAAATACTCTTCTTAAGATAACAATGAATGCTAATCCAAAACCTAAACAAAAGTATAATGTCTTTGGTGATACCGAGGCATAAAAATTTGTTCCAGCAATTAAAAAAGGTGTTGAGATAATTGCAAAATAAATTCCTTTTTTCCAAAAAATACTTTTTCGGTAATAATACATTCTTGATAAATTTGAAAATAAGACAAACACAGACATTAAAGGAACTAAAAGTTTAATTGGAATAAAAGGAGATATTAATAAACCTAACGTCATACCTCCACCATAACCAGAAATACCAGAGACAACAGAAGCAAAGAAGGCGGTTAAAATCAAAATAGAAAGTTCTAAAAAACCTAAGCTTGCAAATAATGCAGCAATATCAAAGTCAGCTTCCATTTTACTTAATTAGTATTTTGGAAAAATCAGGTTTTTCAAAAATTGTATCTATAAAAACATTTAAATTATTTTTTTCTTCTTCAGATATTTTTGAAAATTTTAAATTAGCCTCATATTTTTTATTCATATCATTTTTTGTTAATGGTTGTTTTCTACCACCTCTAAAACATGCTTGGTGTTCAGTAAATGTACCATCTTCTGTTTCACAAATTAAGGTACCGGTGTAATTTTTTGGATATTCATTTTCAGGGTCTACTTCGTAATTTACTTTGTTAGCTAATTCTAAAATTTCACTATCTTTTATACTTGATTCATTAAATTCGTTTAATCCAGCATCACCTCTTAAAAAACCAACGGCAACACAATAAGGAACAGAAAACTTTGCAGAATAAGGAGTAGATGGATTTTTCTTTTCTTTAGTTGGTTCCCATAATCTATGAACAGTGCCCTCGCCTACTTTCGCCAAAATAGATCTAATTTTCTTCGGATCTTTAATCTTATTCTTTAATTTTATTGCGCAATCTACAAAAGGTTGAGCCATAGTTCCACAAGCATAAGGTTTAAAAGCCAAATTTTCTGTTTCCCATCTAGAACCTAAATTGTCAGTTAAATGTGAAAAGTCTCTATCAATTTCTCTGAGAGCAAATGCCTTGAAAAAACCATGCTCTCCTTCGAACACTGTTCTAGGTCCATAAAAATCAGACTTTGCGATTAACGTAGCATTCATACCTGAATTAGCAGACCAACCAGGATGAACTCTTTTAGTCCAAGATCCCTCAGCAAGATATTCAATAATGCCAGATGTAAAACTTCCTGCTATACCAAGTGCTGAGACCATTTGTTTTTCAGTTAAATCTAATACTGAAGATAGGCCAGCAGCCACACCAAAGGTTCCACATACTGCGGTTGGATGAAAACATTGTTTGTGCATAGCCGTTGGGGCAACCAAAGCTAATCTACATATTAATTCTGAACCGACAATCAATCCTTTTAAAATTTGATCTCCACTTAAATTAAATTTTTGTGCAGTTGAAAGCATCGCTGGTATCATTGATGCACCTACATGCATTGGGTTACCTTCAAAGGTATCATCAAAATCCTCACCGTGAGCGGCAGTACCTGCAATTATTGCAGATGAAAATAGATCAAATTCTTTTCCGTGACCTAAACACACAAAAGAACCAGAACCTTTATAAGTTTTGACTAAACTTTGAACATAGTTTTCGTTTCTTGCAGATACAATAACCCCACAAATATCTTTAAATAGAAATTCTAAAGTTTTTCTATATTTTTCTGGAATATCTTTAACTGTTAGATTTTTACTCCAACTTGAAAATTCCTCAGCTATTGTCATGGTGTAAAACTACCACCACTTACATGAAGTGTCTGTCCATTAATATAATCTGCTTCTTTCTTACAAAGATTTGCAATCACTTCAGCAACTTCATCAGGTTTTCCAAATCGGTTTAGTACTAAGTTTGGAGTTTGCGGATGTTTTAACCAATGACCTTTAAGCGCTGTTTCTTTGCTATCAAAATCTACAATAAAACCTGGTACCACACAATTACAGGTTACACCTCTTTCTAAAAATTCCATACTGATCGCTTTTGTTAGACCAACTAAAGCTGCTTTAGAGGTAACTACATGAGCTCTCGTCTTTGCACCGATATGTCCTGATATACCACCGATATTGATAACTCTTCCCCATTTTTGTTTTGTCATATATCCAATCAAAGCTTGGGTACATAAGAAGGAAGCGTCAACATTTACAGCCATTACTTTCTTCCAATCTTCATAAGTAATTTTTTCAAAATCATCCTGAATTCTTATAGCTGCATTATTTATAAGAACAGATGGTGTTCCTAGTTTTTCTGCTGCTTCTTTGATCTTGTTAATTGTTGTTAAATCTACTAGATCACCAACTACAAAATTAGATTTTACTCCATACCCTTTTACTATCTCGACGGTTTTTTTTGCTTCTTCAATGCTTTTGCCGCCAGTATGTATTAAAATATTAAAGCCTTGATCTGCGAGTTTTTTTGCTGTGGCTCTTCCAATTTTTTTTGCGCCACCAGTAATAACTACAACTTTGTTTTTATTAAACTCTTTGCTCATCTTTTTTTCGCGAGAATGCAGCTCGTATAGTCGGCCAAAATGGAGTTGTTAAACTTATTAAAGTTAAAATAAAGAAGAAGATAAACACTCCACTATCAAAAAAATTTATAATGTTACTGTCATGAATTACCATTGACTGTGTAAATGTTTCTTCAACCATTTTTCCCAAAATTAAACCCATCACAAATGGAGCTAGCGAAAAACCGTTTTTAAGCGCGAAATATCCAATGATACCAGACACTAGCATTACCCAAACATCAAAAATAGCTGAGCTATATGCATAAGATCCAATTAGTGCAAACACAAATACAGAAGGCCATAAGAATCTTTTTGGGATAAACGTCACGTAAGAAAATAATTTTGCACCCACTAATCCTATACCTAAAAATGCAAAATTAGCGAATAACATCGCTCCAAAAATTGCATAAACGAAATGAGGAGTTTCGATAATTAAGTAAGGTCCTGGTCTAAATCCATGCATAACAAGTGCTGCTAAGATTAAAGCAGTCGTCCCACTTCCTGGAATACCGAGTGCTAGTGTGGGAACCATTGCTCCTCCTGCAGCTGCATTGTTTGCTGCTTCAGGTCCAACAATTCCTTCAGCACACCCTGTTCCAAATTTTTCTGGTGTCTTTGACCATCTCTTAGCTTCATTATACCCCATTATTGCTGCAACAGTTGATCCTTCTGCTGGTAAAATACCAATAAAAGTTCCAAGTCCAGATGATCTTAAAATTGTTCCTTTTAAACTCTTTAGTTCTGCGATTGTTGGTAATTTTAAAGTTTTAGCTGACATTCTTTCTATTGGAACATTTAACGTTCTAGTTTGAGTTAACAACTCAGACATTGCAAATAAACCAATTAATACCGGAACAAATTTTATTCCTTCTGTTAACTCAGCTATTCCAAAATCAAATCTTTCAACTCCTGTAGCTAAGTGAACTCCTACTGTTGAAACTAAAACACCTAAAACACCAGCAATTAAGTTTCTAATTGAAGATTTACCACTCATTGCAGCTAGCATTGATAAAGCAAACACTGCAAGGCCGAAGTATTCAACAGGTCCAAACTTTAAAGCTACTTCTGCCAATAAAGGAGTTGCGAATAAGAAGATCACAATTGCGAATGTTCCACCCAATACACTAGCTATTGCAGCAAGTCCTAAAGCTCTTCCTGGCTCACCTTTTTTTGCCATTTGATATCCGTCAAGAGCAGTGGCAACTGCTGGTGGAGCTCCTGGCGCATTAATTAAAATAGCAGTGATTGAACCACCAAATGTTCCCGCGCAATATAGTGCAGCCATCATACAAATAGATGCAACTGGGTCGAGGCTTATTGTGAACGGCAATAATAATGCAATCGCCATTGGTGAGCTTAACCCTGGTAGTGCACCAACTAAAACTCCTATAAGCACACCTCCAAAAATAAGTAAAATATTTTCAAGTTCTAATATTAATAAAATGCCTCTAACTACATCTTCCATAGTGTTATTTTAGTAACTCTAATAGTCCTGGGTTAAAGTATAAACCTAATAATGTATTAAATAGAAAATAAACGAAAGCTGGAAAAACTATTGCGTAAATAGCTACAGCAACATAATTTTTTTCACCCCATATAAGCGGGATCGTTAAACATATTACAAACATTGTTAACACAGCTCCCAAAAATTCAGCAGCTGTAACAATAGAAAGTAAAACTGCAATGGTAATCCATGTGATAGGTAAAACCTTTTCTTCTCTATCTTTGTCGATTTCATCAACTTTTACTGGAGTGATTTTAAACTCAAAAGGTATAATAGCGACTAAGAATATTAGTAAAACAACTAATATTTTAGGAAACACTTCAGCATTTAAAGTGTCACCTAAAATTTCTGGTGCTGGCGGGAATTTTCCAGCCTCATAATAAACAAAAGCACCAAATGCTACAAGTATAGTAGCAAGTATTAAATCTTTTTTGTGCACTAATCCTGCGCCCAGTGTTCTGGGCGCAAAATCAATTGATTTTTTTTCTTTAGACATTAATTATTCAATTAATCCTAGTCCTCTTAATGCAGCTTCTGCTTTTGCATAATTTTCTTTAAGTTGCTTATCCCAAACCTCTGTACCAGCAGGGCTAGTTGCAGGGTCTAGAGAAGCACCTTTTAGATAGGTTGCAAAAGTTTCATGCATCATTGCTTTTACCATTGCTTTTGAAATCGCATCAATTATTTCTTGAGGCGTTCCTTTAAGCACTGCATAACCTCTAGTAGTCACAACTTTTACTTCGTGACCCATTGAGTAAGAAGTAGGAACATCTGGATAGTCCGCTAACTCTTTATCGTGCAATAGGAGAATTGCTTTAACTTTTCCAGCATCAATTAAAGCTGCAGCTTCTGAAGGATTTAATAAAGATGCTTCAACTTTGCCTGATGCTAAAGCTTGTACACTTTGTGCACCTGAACCAAATGAGACTGCTTTAAACGGAACACCTGCAGCCTTAGAATATGTATACATTCCAATATGCTCTGTTCCACCGATATTAGCAATTGCAGTTAGAATTGGTTTTTTCTTTGATCTTTCGATAAGCTTTTCAATTGTGCTAAGTTCTGTATTCTTTGAATTAACAACAATAAAAGTTGGCTCTTCCATTGCTCTTGCAACACCAACAAGATCATCGATCTTCATGTTAGATTTTTTTCTAGCCAAAGTGTACAAGTGAGACTCAGTTAAAGCCATAATTGTACAACCATCTTTTGGTCTAGTTAGAGTGTAGTTCTGAGCTTTAGCTCCAGATCCACCTCTTTTACCAACGATTTGCATATCAGCGTTTAGGTATCTCCTAGTTCTGATTGACATCATTCTAGCTGTCGTGTCAGTACCACCACCGTA
>DTVC01000019.1:8396-30731 GCA_012963775.1 Candidatus Pelagibacter sp.
ATCTCCTAGTTCTGATTGACATCATTCTAGCTGTCGTGTCAGTACCACCACCGTACGAAGCGTGAATTACAACTTGTACAGGATTACAAGCTTTTGTTGCAAATGTGTCCTCAGCTGCAAATGATGCGTTCACCATTGAAGCAAGAGTAAGAGCAAATACAGATAAAAAGCTTAGTAACTTTTTATAATTTAATTTGAACATTTTTCCCCCTTTGTGTTAATTGATAAATTAAATTTGACAAAGCTTAACACAGTAATAGAGTTAAGTTCAATATGAAAAATGTTATTTCATATTATGAAACTTGAACTATTTTTAGTGAGTTAATTTATGGGGTCTTTCCCTGTTAAAATTCAAAAACTGATGATTCAATTGATTTAATTTAAATAAAAATTTTACTATTCAAGAACTAGTCAATTTATCTAATTTAAATATTAAATGATTAAAGATTTTTTCGTTGCAGTTATATCTGAATAAAAACTTTTATGTCACGACTATTATTTAAACTTGACTAATAAGAGGGTTGCTCAACAACTCCCTGGTAGTCGTCAAGTATTGCAACTTTCATTAAGTTTTATTTTGATAAAAGTTTACTTAATTTAGAAATGTCTTTTAATTTCTCTAAATGTCTAACTGTTTCAATAATTGCTTTTGATTTCTTTGTTGGCCATCTAGCAAACTCACAACAACCCAAAAACTTATCTGCAACTTCATCATAAGTCATAGGTATCAGCGGACTTCCTTTGCCAAAGTCTCCTCGACCTGATATCTTCTTTCCATTTTTAAGATAAATATCAATAATTGTTGTCATTTTGTTATAACCAGCTGCTTCAGCAATTTTATTTTTGTAAAAATTAACTTTTCGAAGCATTTTTTGAACATCCGTTTTATTAATTCTTTTATCTTGATATTCAGGAATATAAGCTCTTCTTTGAACTAATAAAATTGCCATAGAATATTCCATACTGAATTTAGCCTGAAATTCATTTGTTGGTCTGTGGTAAATTAAAGCATTTTGCATGTTGTGATTTGTTCCAACGTCTACCTTAACTACATCCTCTGGTTTGATGTCATATTTTAAAATCAATTCTAAAATTTTAGTCATACCAGGATGGGTTAATGATCCGCATGGATGAGGTTTTATTGAAATCCCTGGTTTAGAAAATGTCCAAGGTCTCCCTAATTGACCTTTGATTGAATTTAAATTGTAACCACCGCCATGAGCTTGAAAAAAACCTCTAGGAGACTCTAAAATTTTATCAGTTGCTGAAAAACCTAATCCAACTAAATCACAAGCAACTACTCCACTTTCAGCAGCTCTACCAGCGTGTAAAGGTTTTGTCATTGTTCCAAAATTTTCTCTTAATCCTGCGCTTAATGATGCAGCGATTGCTAATGATTGTTGAATTTTACGTACACTGTAACCTCTTATCTTTGCTGCAGCTGCCGCAGAAGCTAATGTTCCACAAGTTGCTGTAGAATGAAAACCATGCTGATAATGTCTAGGTGACATTGCCTCAGAAACTTTACACTCAACATCAACACCAATTAAATATGCATTTAAAAAATCTTTTCCGTTGATTTTTTTTAATTCACCTTCAGCAAAAGCACTTGGCAAACATGGGGCTGTTGGGTGAGTTAACAGTCCATAGACTCTATCTTTTTGAACTGCAAGCTGAGTATCATCATAATCGTCTGAATGAATTCCTGTACCGTTTGCTAAAGCTGCAAATCTAGAAGTCACTTTCATTTTAGATCCAATAACAGTGGCTCTTCCCTTAGCAGAGTTTTGTTTAATATGTTTAAAAAGATAATCACCAGTTCTTGCTACTGAACCAGAAAGAGCTAGACCAAAACCATCTAGAATGTGTTTTTTTGCGAGCTCAACTACATTTTTTGGAATACTTGAATATTTATTTTTTTTTACAAATTCGGCTACGTATTTTGTTAAATTTTTTCCTTTATCAGATTTTATATTTGGTGTGTAAGCTTTTCCCATTTCATTTCATCTGTAAATTTAGAAATTGTAGTTCTACAAAAATTTTATAGAAAGTCAACAATAAACAAATTATACTCGAGCAGCTATTATCCGAATGAACGAAAAATTACAGATATTTAAAAAATATTCTAAAGATAAAAAGTTTTATAATCTGCCAACATGTCATGACCCACTGACAGCTAAATTAATTGAAAAAAAAGGTTTTAAAATTTCTTTTATTGGTGGTTTTGCATTATCTTCTTCAAGCATTGGTTATCCTGACGCTAGCTTAATAACGCTTTCAGAATTAGTTAACTCAACTCGTATAATATGTAACCAAACTAAATTACCTGTTGTTGTAGATGCTGATACGGGTTTTGGTGGAATGGTAAATGTTTATAGAACTGTAAAAGACTTGGCTAACGCAGGAGCATCAGCATTAATAATTGAAGATCAAAAATTCCCAAAAAAATGTGCTCTCACTGACCATGTAAAACTTCTAGATTTAAAAGAATCTATTAAACGATTTAAAACTGCAATCGATGCTTCAAAAGAAAAAAATAAAAAAATAATAAATATTTTTACTAGAACTGACGCTTTACCTGTTGAAGGTTTAAAAGAAACAAAATTAAGGATAAAAAAATATATAAATTTAGGAGCAGATGGTATTTTTGTGACAGGTATCCAAAGCAAAAAAGATTTATTTGAATTAGGAAAAATAACCAAAAAAGTTCCATTAATGCTTAATATTACTCAAAATATCTCTTTTAATATGAGAGATGTAAAAAAAAGTGGTTTTAAATTTGCTTTATTTTCACAACAAATATTGAATTCATACATAGACTCAACTAACAGTACTCTTGATTTGATAAAAAATAATAAAATTCCAAAATTTAAAAATAAAGCTTCAGATACATTATCGCTTCTAGATTTTAAAAAATATTTAAAAATAGAAAAAAGTAAATAATGTTAACATATTACAATGCTCTTAAAAAAAGTTATAAAAGTATAATCATTGGAGTTATTGGTGGTTATATTGGCACCTTAGTTCACTTACCATTGCCATGGTTATTAGGAGCTTTGCTACTTAATCTTGTAGTATCTTTCACAAGTTACAAAATTACTTTTGATAAAAAAATCTTCTTACCAGTATTATTAATAATTGGGGTAATATTAGCCGGTAATTTCAACATAACCTTATTACATAAAATTCATCTTTGGATTTATTCATCTATTGCTATGATTATTTGTACAGTCATTGGAACTGTAGTTGTCTCTATATATTTCAATAAAATTTGTAAGTTTGATAAGCTAATTTCTACCTTAGCTGCATTACCTGGAGCTTTTGTAGTAATTGCTGGAGCAATGAATGATATTGCTAAAAATAAAGAGGAGAGCGGTCAAGTTGTTATTCCTCAGGCTACAAGAGTATTGTTTATTGTATTATTCTTACCTTTTATTTTCGCTACTCAAGTTGGTTACCAAGAAATAGATTCATATGGAAACACACCAACTTTCACTTTGCGATACTTCGGTGAACTTATATTCTTAATTTGTATATCTTGGGTTGGTACAATAATTTTAGAAAAATTAAAAATTCCGTCAGCTCCAATTTTAGCTGCAATGATTGTTGGTGGTTTCTTCTATACTTTAGAAATTACTACTGCAAGATTTCCTGATATCTTTATAAATATTGCTTTCGTATTATTAGGCTCTGCAATTGGTTGTAGATTAAGCGGTCTGGCTCCAAAAGAAATAATGTTTTATTCAATGCATGGAGTTGTTGTATCTGCAATCTTGTTGAGTATAGCCGGTTTGTTTGCATACTTGTTAAAAGTTTTTTTAGGTTTTGATTTTATGACTGTTTTTTTGAGTTTTGCTCCAGGAGGTATTCATGAAATGGTGGTGATAAGCGTTGCATACAATATTGACCCGATTTTTGTTAGTTACCATCATTTTTTAAGAATATTTTTTATTATTTTTTTAATTCCTTTTATTTTAAAAATTATTAAAAGAGATTAACCCCCGGGAATTCCATGAACAAAAATTTTTGTACCAACCAAAGCAATACTCCTTTTATTAGGTGTATCAGATAGGATATCCCTATTAAGTACACGTTTGGGGGTATCAGTTATGAGTGTGAAATATGGTATAATAAGAATATAAACAATAAAGGAAGAAGTAATAAAAACGAGTAATATAAAAGTAGATAAAAATGTTTCAATTAAAGCAATTGATAAACATAAGAAAAAACAATCAAAACTAAACAAGCAGATCAGAAACAAAAAATATGTTTATGATGTAATGAAGAGAGATTTAATTGAATTGAGAGATACAGAATCTTTATCTTTAACATTTAAAAGTTCAATTAGTTCAATAGCAAAAAAACTTAGATTAAAAGCAATGTATTTAAATTAAAAAATACAATAGACTTTCAATAATAAACAAAAGTATATAATAATATTTTAGGATTAAAAAAATAGAAATGGATATTTTGTAATGAGTAACAAGCCCGTAGTGGGAATTATATTGGGGGATCCTTCTGGTATTGGGCCAGAACTAGTAACAAAGTTGCTTGTTAACCAAATAACAGACAAGGCAAATTGTATTTTAATTGGAGAAAGAAGCATTCTTGAAGATGGAGAAAAAATATCAGGGGTAAAAACAAACTTAACTACTGTAAAAGATTTTGAAGAAATAGACTTCAGCAAAGGGTCTAAGTTTTTTATTGATATTACTAACGGTAAAAATAGAACTTATAAAAAAAAAATAGCCAACGCAGAGTCTGGAGCAAGTGTTTTGGAAGCTTTAGAATATGCTCTTGATCTAGCTAAAGAAAAGAAAATTCACGCCATTAATTTTGGTCCTATGAACAAAACCAGCTTGATACTGGGTGGTTGTAAATACAATGATGAACACGAGTTTATGCAAGAAAAATTAGGCATGAAAGAATTTTGTTGTGAATTTAACGTAGTTGATAATTTTTGGACTGCCAGAGTCACATCGCACATCCCATTAAAAGATGTTGCGCAAAATATTACAAAAGAAAATATTCTAAAGCCTATTAAACTTATAGATAAAACTTTACGAATGAGTGGAATGGAAAATCCTAGAGTTGCAGTTCAGGCTTTAAATCCACATGGAGAGTTTGGAACCGAAGAGAAAGATGAAATTATTCCAGCTATAGAAGAGGCTAAAAAAATAGGAATTAATGCTGGCGGCCCTTTACCATGCGACACCTCTTTTATCACCGCTTTTAAAAACAAAGAGTATAATTGTATTATTGGAATGTATCACGATGCTTTACAGTGTGGTCTCAAAGCTTTTGGTTTTGATAGGGGTGTGACGGTATCCGGAGGATTATCCATTCCGGTAACTACACCGGCACATGGAACTGCTTTTGATATTACGGAAAAAAATATTGCCAATATGGAACCTACTATAAATTCTTTTCAAATTGCGCTTAATATGAGTCAGAGCTTAATTAATGGCAAAAATTAAGGATATAAAGACAGCTGTTTATCAATGGAAAGGTAAAACCGTTCCACCCAAAAAAAATTTTTGTACCAACGCTTCCGAGTTATAGGATTATGTCTGATAACTTAGAAATAAATTTAAAAGAACATAAAATCTTCTTTGTTGGTGGAGAAGATTATTTGGTAAATAATAAAACAGTTGTTAGAGGTCAAATGTATGTTGAATGCTTTAAGCCCACCAAGTCAAATAACAAAAATATTATTTTAATTCACGGAGGTGGTCAGAGCGGAGCAGGTTTTATTACAACTGCAGATGGCAGAAGAGGATGGTTACATGATTTTCTATCCTTTGGTTTCTCAGTTTACGTTGTAGACCAGCCTGGCAGAGCAAGATCGGGATACTCAGAAAGTTTATATGGAAAATTTATAGACAGAGAAACAAATATTTATGATGTTGAAAGACGTTTTACTGCGATGGCAAAAAAGGGAAACTGGCCTCAAGCTAAAACACATAAGCAGTGGCCAGGTTCAGGTTTGAGAGGTGATAAAATTTTTGAACAGTATATGGCTTCACAGGTAAATACGATGTCAGACAGAATTTATATAGAAGAAATGTCTAAAAAAGCTTTAGCTGAACTCATTGATCTAATAGGAAACACAGCAGTTTTAGGCCACAGTCAAGGAGGTCCCTTTTGTTGGCTAGCTGCTGATCTAAAACCAGATAAAGTAAAATCGTGTATTGCAGTTGAACCTAATGGTCCACCATTTTTTAATGTTTCATATGGAGGAGTACAACATAGTCATCTTAACAAACAAACTTTCAAAAAAAATGAATTTGATAAAGACTGGTATCAGACAAGCTCAGAACCTGATCGACCTAATGGAATTACATATTCTCCTTTAACCTATGATCCGCCTTTAAAAAATGGTGAAAAATTAGAACCTGAATTAGATAAAAATTATACATCTGAAAATTTAGCACAGTGCTTTTTGCAAAAAGAGCCAGCAAGAAAATTAGTTAATTTATCAAAGGTTAATATCTTAATATTAACTGCAGAATCTTCTTATCATGCACCTTATGATCATGGAACAAGTAATTTCCTTAAACAAGCAGGCGTAGACCATGATTTTATACGTTTAGAAGATCATGGCATAAAAGGTAATGGACACATGATGATGCACGAAAAAAATAGTAGAGAAGTATCAAACTTTATAAATAATTGGATAGAAAAAAATTATGTTTGAAGCATTAGTGTTTGATCATTATTTTTATAGATGAATTAAATTGAAGTTATTGATAAGAGTCAAGACAACTAAAGGTTAAAAATATAATAATTATGGATGGTCCTCTAAAAAATTTATTGGTTGTGGATCTAACTAGAGTTTTAGTTGGTCCTTATTGTACAATGATACTTTCCGATCTTGGAGCAAGAGTTATTAAAGTAGAGGCTCCTGAAATAGGTGATGATTCAAGAAAATTTGGTCCTTTTGTAGAAAATTATTCTGCTTATTTTATGTCTCTTAATAGAGGTAAAGAAAGTATCGCTTTAAATTTAAAAAATGAAGATGATAAAAAAATTTTTGATAAGATTTTATCTAAAGCAGATGTATTAGTAGAAAACTTTAAACCAGGAACATTAGAAAAATGGGGTTATGGATGGAATGAAGTTAGTAAAAAACATCCTAAATTAATTTATGCTTCTGCTTCAGGTTTTGGTCAAACTGGTCCTCTAAAAGAACTTCCTGCATACGATATGGTTGTGCAAGGAATGGGGGGACTTATGAGTCTGACTGGTCAACCAAATTCAGAACCAACAAGAGTTGGAACCTCTATAGGAGATATAACTGCTGGATTATTTACAACTATAGGAATTAATGCTGCACTATATGATAGACAAAAAACAGGTAAAGGAATGTTTGTAGATGTTGCAATGTTAGATTGTCAAATTGCAATTTTAGAAAATGCAATAGCAAGATATTTTTCAAAAAATGAAATACCTAAACCTATGGGCTCACGTCATCCTTCGATTGCACCCTTCGAAGCTTTTAAAACAAAAGATAGTTATATCATAATTGCTGCTGGTAATGATAAATTGTTTGAAAAACTTTGTAACGTTTTAAAAATATCAGAAATAATTAATGATCCAAAATTTAATGATAATTCATCTAGATGTAAAAATATGGATGAACTTAAAAAAATTTTTGAAGATAAACTATCTGCTAAAAAAACATCTGAATGGATAAATGAAATGGAAAAAGACAAAATTCCTTGTGGACGAATATTTAATATCAAAGAAGCTGTAGAGAATCCTCAAATTGAGTCGAGAAATATGATTGTAAAATCTTATCACAAAGTTATTGGTGATTTTAAACTAGCTGGTAATCCTATTAAAATGTCTTCCTATAAAGATCAAAAAACTCGCGGAGACATTCCTGATCTTGACGAGCATAGAGAAAAAATATTAAAAGAATTTAACTAATTTATTGCATAACTTTAAATCAAATAATATATGATAATAATTTTTGTACTGTCCTATTTTTTTATTATGAATTGTTTAACTAATTGTCTCATTTCAAAAGCTTTTTCAAATACAATCATATGTCCACAATTAGATATGATTTTAGTTTCTGAATTTTTAATTGCATCTGACATTTTAGTTCCTACTTTTAGTGGTACCATTTTGTCTAATTCACCAAATATACATAACGTTGAACAATTAATTTTATTTAAAGCTTTTTCGCCATCCTTGTAATTGTTACATGCATTTAAGTCCACAGCTAAAACTTCTCTAATTTCTCTCGATGAATTAATAATTTTTTTTACTGGATTACCACCAATAAAAGCTTTTGAGCCTTCATAACCCCATTTCATCATAAGCAAAATTGCTTTATCATCACCAGCTTCTGCTAAATCGATTAAGTCTTGGTTTACAGGCATTTTATATGATCCCGCGACAAGCACTAAACTAGATATTAAGTCTGGGTATCTAGATGCAAAATCAATGCCCACAAGACACCCTTGGGAATGACCAACTATAATAATTTTTGAAATATTAACTTTTTTCATTAATAATTTTACCCAGTCAGAAATTTCTTGGATTGATTTTAGAGCTGGACCATCAGAATTGCCATGTCCTGGAAGATCAATTGATAAAACATTAAATCCTTGGGAAACATAAAATTGCTCATGAAGTGACCAAACGATATGAGTTAGTCCACTTCCATGCATCAACAATATTGATGGTTTTTTTTTATCAAACTCCATACCGCTTGTTGAGACGAACACGCTTTTCTCGTTAACGTCTAAAATCAGTTTAGCTCCTTGGCCTTTTTTCTTAATTCAAATTTTTGGATTTTTCCTGTTGAAGTTTTGGGTAATGCAGAAAAAACCACTTTTTTAGGTAATTTAAACCCTGCTAAAGTTTCTCTACAAAATTTTATAATTTCTTCTTCTGTTGCTTTTTTTCCCTCAATAAGCTCTATAAATGCACAAGGTGTTTCTCCCCATTTTTCATCTGGTTTAGCAACAACAGCAGCTAATGATACTGAAGGATGTTTGGCTATAGTATTTTCAATTTCAATTGATGAAATATTTTCTCCTCCAGAAATGATAATATCTTTGGATCTGTCCTGAATTTTTATGTATCCATTTGGATGTGTCACAGCTAAATCACCCGAGTGAAACCATCCACCTTTCATTGCTTTTTCTGTTGCTTCTTTATCTTTATAATAACCTTTCATCACAATATTTCCTCTTATCATTATTTCACCCATGGTTTTGCCATCATGTGGCACTGGTTTCATCGTTTCTGGATCCATTACAACAGCTCCCTCTGTATTTGGATACCTTACCCCTTGTCGTGCTTTAATCTCATTTTTTTTATCTTGTTCTAAATCGTTCCATTCATCATTCCAAGCACACTGCAACATATGTCCATAAGTTTCTGTCAATCCATAGACATGCATTACATCAAAACCTAAATTTTGCATTTTCTCAAATATAATACTAGGCGGAGGAGCTCCCGCAGTTAATACATGAATTTTTCTTTTTAATTTTTTTTGATGCTCTTTAGGTGCATTAGCTATCATGTTTAATACAATTGGTGCACCACCAAAATGAGTAACATCATACTTGTCTATTAACTCAAAGATTTTTTTAACATCAATATTTCTTAAACAAATTACTCGCGCATGCAACATTGACATTGTCCATGGATAGCACCATCCATTGCAATGAAACATTGGAACTGTGTATAAAAAATTTAATTTATTGGGCATGTTCCAAGCAACAGCACTTCCTGTTGCCATTAAATAAGATCCTCGATGATGATAAACAACGCCTTTGGGATTTCCCGTAGTGCCAGATGTATAACCTAAAGAAATAGCTTGCCATTCATCTTTTGGTTTTTTCCACTCATAATTTTCATCACCTGTATTTAAGAATTGTTCATACTCATGTTCTCCAATTTTTTTTGAATCTGAAAGATTTACATCTTTATCATCTATATCAATTATAGTTATTTTTGATTTAAAATTTGCTAGAGCTTTAGAAATAACTTCATGAAATTGTCTATCAACTATTAAAACTTTTGCATCGCTGTGTTCTAAAATATAACTAATAGTTTTTGCGTCTAATCTTGTATTAATTGCATTAATAACTGCACCTACCATGGGTATTGAATAATGCGCCTCAAATATTTCAGGTGTATTAAATGCCATAATAGAAACTGTATCTCCAGTTTTTATTCCAATCTTCTCAAGTGCGCTTGCAAATTTTACACATCTTTTATAAACCTCAGCCCAAGTATATGATCTGCTCTCATAAACTATAGCCTCATAATTTGGGTAAATATCTTTTGTTCTTTCTAAAAAAGATAATGGAGACAGTGGCACATAATTAGCGTTATTTTTATCTAAGTTCGTATCGTAATGGCTCATATTAGTTAAATTTAAAATCCATAATATACTTACTTCCAGTAGTTGCAGTTAAATAATAACTTTCTATCCTTGGAAGAACTCTATTAAAGAAAAAATTTGCTGTTTGAATTTTTTCTTCATAAAATTGTTTATTTTTTTCATAATCATTAAAGCTAGCCTCTAAAACCTTAACCCATGCATGAGCGGTAGCTACTAAACCAAGTACTTTTAAATAATCATTACAAGCAGCACTTACATCATCTTTTGAATTTTGCATTTTTTCTTTAATCCAGTTAGTAAATTTTAATAAAATTTCTATATTTTTATTTAGTTTTTCAATAAATGGTTTAATTTTTTCTTCTTTTATAAGAATGTCTTCTTTAATTAAGGAAATATATTTATCAATTATGTTTCCATTTTTGTTTACTAACTTTCTAAAAACTAAATCAATTGCTTGAACAGAATTCGTGCCTTCGTAAATTGGTGTAATTCTATTATCTCTATATAATTGTTCAATTCCTTGATCTTTAGTATATCCATACCCTCCATAAATTTGTATAGCATCGCTAGTAATTTCCATGCCCATGTCGGTGAACAAAGATTTAACAACTGGTGTCATTAAGGAAACAAGATCAGATGCTTCTTGTCTAATTTTTTCATCTTTGTGATAAAGACTTACTTCTGTTTGTTGAGACAACCAAAAATTTAACGCTCTTTCTCCTTCTATAATTGATTTCATGTTTAATAACGATTTTCTTATATCAGCATGTTTTATAATAAAATCAGCACCATCACTTGATTGACTCTGATGACTTTTTCCTTGTTTTCTCTCTTTTGCATAATTTAAAGAATTTTGATATGCAATTTCAGAAATTCCTAATCCTTGAATTCCAACTACAATTCTTTCTAGATTCATCATGGTAAACATTGAGTTTAATCCTTTATTTTTTGGACCAATCATATATCCAACTGAATTATCAAAATTTAGTACACAGGTCGCTGATCCTTTAATTCCCATCTTGCTTTCAATAGAACCAGTTGAAACTTTGTTTCGTTGCCCGATAGACCCATCATCGTTAACTATAAATTTTGGTACAAGAAATAAACTTATTCCTTTAGTGCCGGCAGGTGAGTCAGAAGCTCTTGCAATAACCAGATGAATAATATTTTCAGTAAGATCATGATCTCCAGAAGTAATAAATATTTTTTGTCCACTTATTTTAAAAGTTCCATTTGATTGTTCTACTGCTTTTGTTTTTAATAAACCTAAATCTGTTCCACACACAGATTCGGTCAAACACATTGTGCCACTCCATTTTCCTTCTACCATCTTTGGTAAAAATTTATTTTTTATAGAATCTGATGCATGACGATTAATGCAGTTATATGCACCAATGCTTAGTTCGCTATAAAGTTTAAAAGCGAGACTTGCTGAAGACAACATTTCATCAAAAAAAGCGCTAACCGTCTTTGGCATTCCCTGTCCACCATACTTTGGATCGCAAGATAAAGATTGCCAGCCATCTTCTATAAATTTATTGTAGGCTTCTTTGTAACCTGGTGGAGTTCTTACAATTCCATTTTCTAAAACAGTTGGATTTTCATCTCCAGATTTAGCTAAAGGTAATATTATATTTTGGTTAAGTTTTGCTGCTTCTTCTAAAATATCTTTTACAAGTTCAGGTGTAATTTCTTTATATTTCTCAAGCTCATTATAATTTTTATTATTTCTTAACTTCTCAAAAAGAAACATCATATCTTCAACTGGAGCTGAATAAGTTGTCATAAATATTAGAAAGTAAAATAAGTTAAATTATTTATTTTTGCAAACACGCAATAATAGCGTTTCCCATAGTTTCTGTTGAAACTTCTTTATTTCCTTTGGACATAATATCTTTAGTTCTTAATCCATCATCTAATACTTTTTGAACTGCATCATCAAGATGATCTGCTTCTTTATCTAGGTTTAACGAATATTTCAAAGCCATTGAAAAACTTAAAATAGTTGCAATTGGATTTGCAATTCCTTTACCTGCTATATCAGGAGCCGATCCATGAACCGGTTCATACATTGATCTCATATTTCCATTTTTATCTTTTGCACCAAGTGAAGCTGAAGGTAAAAGACCTAGGGAGCCAGTTAACATAGCAGCTTCATCTGAAAGCATATCTCCAAAAAGGTTATCAGTAACTATTACATCAAATTGTTTAGGATTTCTTAACAATTGCATAGCACAATTATCCGCAAGCATATGTTTTAATTCTACTTCTTTGTATTCTTTCTCATGAAGAGTCTGAACTTCCTCTTTCCACAATTGACCGGCCTCCATAACATTAGATTTTTCACAAGATGTAACTTTATTTTTTCTTTTTTTAGCTAAATCAAAAGCAACTCTTGCAACTCTTTCAATTTCGCTTGTTGTGTAAGTATGAGTATTAATTCCTTTACGCCCACCATTATCTATTGGCTTAATTCCTCTTGGTTCTCCATAATAAATACCACCAGTTAATTCTCTTACTATCATTATATCAAGCCCTGAAACTATTTCTGGTTTTAAGCTAGAGGCATCTACTAATTGTTTAAAACAAATTGCAGGTCTTAAATTAGCAAATAATTTTAGCTCTTTTCTTAATTTTAACAGAGCTCTTTCAGGTTTTTTTGAAAACTCTAAATTATCCCATTTAGGTCCGCCAACTGCTCCTAAAATTACAGCTTCACTTTCTAATGCTTTATAGAAAACTTCATCAGTCAGTGGTGTTCCATGTTTATCATAAGCAGAACCACCAATTAAATCTTCATCAATTTCAAAATCTAACGATTTATTTTTATTAAACCAAACTATTATTTTTTTTACTTCAGCGATTACCTCGGGTCCAATACCATCGCCTGGCAAAAGTAAAATTTTTCTTTTTTTTACCTTAATCATTAAAGATCCATGGTTTACTCGATTTTAATTTATTTTCATATGCAACAATTTTATCTGATTTTTCTAGAGATAGATCAATATCATCTAATCCTTCGAGTAAGCATTTTTTCTTGAATTCATCTATCTCAAATTTGATTTCTTTATTACCAAAAATGATTTTTTGATCAGGTAAATTAATTGCTATTTCCTCTTTTCTATTTGCATACTCAGATATTTCTTTTATTTTTTCATCTGAAATTGTTATTGGCAAAATTCCATTTTTAAAACAATTGTTATAAAAAATATCTGCATAGCTCGAACTTATAACACATGTAATTCCAAAATCTAAAAGTGCCCAAGGAGCATGTTCTCTTGAAGAACCACAACCAAAATTTTTATCTACAATTAAGATTTTAGACTGGTTAAATGGACTTTTATTTAAAATAAAATCATTTATTAAATTTCCACTTTCATCGTATCTCATTGCAAAAAATAAATGTTTTCCTAAACCTGTTCTTTTAATTGTTTTTAAAAATTGTGCTGGAATTATCGTATCCGTATCAATGTTAGCTATTGGAAGATAGACCGGTATGCTTTTAAGTGTTGTAAATTTTTTCATTTAATATCGATACTTTCTAACATCATCTAAATTGCCTGAAATTGCAGCAGCAGCTGCCATTGCAGGGCTAACTAGATGTGTTCTTCCACCCCTACCTTGACGACCTTCAAAATTTCTATTTGAAGTAGATGCACATCTTTCCCCTGACTTTAATTTATCTGCATTCATTGCGAGACACATTGAACATCCTGGTTCTCTCCATTCAAATCCAGAGTTTTTGAATATTTTGTCTAGTCCTTCTTGTTCTGCTTGTTCTTTAACTAAACCTGATCCTGGAACAACAATCGCATCCACATGGCTAGCAATTTTCCTATCTTTTAAAATTTTTGCAGCTTCTCTTAGATCTTCAATTCTTCCATTGGTACAACTACCTATAAAAACTTTATCAATTTTTATATCTTTAACAAAGGTATCGGGTTCTAATCCCATATATTTTAATGATCTTTCAATTGAATTTTTTTTGTCCGGATCAACTTCTTGATCTGGATTAGGAACTTTTCCATCAATTGTAACAACGTCTTGTGGTGAAGTTCCCCAGGTTACCATTGGTTTTATTTCTTTGGCTTCCAAACTAATTTCTTTATCAAAACTAACATCATCGTCAGACTTAAGTTGGCTCCAGTATTCTAAAGCTTTATCCCAGTTTTCATTTTTTGGGGACATCGGTTTATTTTTTAAATAATCAAATATTTTCTGATCTGGTTGAATTAATCCTGCTCGTGCACCACCTTCAATTGTCATATTACAAATTGTCATCCTTTGTTCAACGCTAAGTGATGAAATTAAATTTCCAGCATATTCAATCACATATCCAGTTCCACCCGCAGTTCCTATTTTTCCAATTATTTGTAAAATTACGTCTTTTGAAGTTACACCCGCTGATAACTGTCCATTAACATTTATTCTGAAATTTTTTGATTTTTTTTGAACTAAAGTTTGAGTAGCCAAAACATGTTCAACTTCAGATGTTCCAATACCAAAAGCTAAAGCTCCGAATGCTCCGTGGGTTGCTGCATGGCTATCTCCACATACCATTATCGTTCCAGGTTGTGTAAAACCTTGCTCAGGCCCAATTATATGAACTATACCTTGCCTCTTATCATTCATTCCAAATAATTGAACTCCAAACTCTTTACAATTTGCATCTAAAGTATCTACCTGAATTTTTGACTCCTCATCAGAAATACCTTTGGATCTGTCAGTCGTTGGAACATTATGATCTGCAACTGCCAAAGTTAGTTTTGGTTGTCTTACTCTTCTTTTAGTATTTCTTAATCCTTCAAAAGCCTGAGGGCTTGTAACTTCATGAATTAAGTGTCTATCAACAAAAAGAAGTGAAGTACCATCTTCTTGCACATGAACAAGATGTTCATTCCAAATTTTATCGTAAATTGTTTGAGACATTTAGAAAAAAACTATTTTTTCTTTTTAATGCTTTCTTTTTTCGGTTCTTCTTTTTTAGTTTCTGCTTTTTGAACTTCTTGTACTTTATTTTCAGTTACTGAAGTCTCTGCTGATTTTTCTTCGATTGTTTGAGCAACACTTTCTGTAACTTGTTCTGGTTTAACTTCAACATCAATACCAATTTTCTTCTTAATTTTTTCAGAAATTCTTGCAGATTTTCCAGTTCTATCTCTTAAATAGTATAATTTTGCTCTTCTTACTTTACCTGATCTAATCACTTTTATTGAATCCACTATTGGACTGTATAGAGCAAATGTTCTTTCAACGCCTTCACCGAATGATATTTTTCTTACAGTAAAAGATGAATTTAAATCTCTATTTTTTTTTGCGATACAGACTCCTTCAAAATATTGAATTCTATCTCTTTTTCCTTCTGTAATTTTAACTCCAACCTTAATAATATCTCCTGGAAAAAATTCAGGTAATTTCTTCTCGGCAGCTATTTTCTTAACATTGGACTGATTAATTTCTTCGATTGTTTTCATGTTTAAGTTTATCAATTTAATTCTTCTTATATTTTTGCCATAAATCTGGTCTTCGGTCGCGTGTTATAGCCTCAGATTTGGATAAACGCCAGTCTTTAATTTTAGCATGATCTCCAGATAAAAGTACCTCTGGTACACTTTTTTTCTCCCAAATTTGGGGTTTTGTATACTGAGGATATTCTAATAATCCATTTTCAAAACTTTCCTCAGAAATCGACTGATCATTTCCAAGGACTCCTGGAATTAATCTTAAAATACTATCTAATACTATTAATGCAGCTGTTTCTCCTCCTGATAAAACATAATCGCCAATACTCAATTCTTCTATATTTCTTGTATCAATTACTCTTTGATCAACTCCCTCAAAATGTCCACAAATTAGATTTATAGTTTTTTCTTTTGATAACTTTTTTGCAAGCTTTTGACTAAACAATTTACCTTTTGGAGTTAAATAATATATTTTTTCGTTTGTTTTAACATTTTGATCTAAAGAATTTGCTAAAACATCCGGCTTGATTAGCATACCTGATCCTCCTCCAAATGGAGTATCATCTACAGTTTTGTGCTTATCTGATGAATAATCCCTTATATTTACAACTTTTAAGTTCCAGATATTGTTTGATAAAGCTTTACCATATAAACCTTTGTTCAAAGGCCCAGGAAACAATTCTGGATAAAGTGTAAATATTTGAGCCTGCAGCATGATTATTTTTTCTCTTTTCCTTGATTAGTTTCTGCTTTTTTCTCTTCTACTTTTGGTGTTTTAGCTTCTTTTGCTTTTGTAGCTTCTGCTTTTTTCTCCTCTGCTTTTGGTTCCTTAGATTTATCTGCTTCATTTTTTTTTCTATCTTTTTTAGGAATAGCTTTCTGAGGATTATTTCCACTCGCTGGCATAGGAATTAATTGGTTTTCACCCAAAATTCTAGCTACTCTTATGGTGGGTCTAGCGCCTTGGCTCAGCCAATATTTTATCCGATCTGACTCGAGCCCAACTCTTTCCTTTTTTTCTTTTGGTAGTAGAGGATTAAAAAATCCTAGTTTCTCAATAAATCTTCCATCTCTTGCAAACCTACTGTCTGCCACTACAATTTTATACACAGGTCTTTTTTTTGTTCCACCCCTAGATAATCTTAGTTTTAACATTTTGTCTCCTTTTTTATTTTAATTGATTAAAAAGCTCTGGAGGTATTCCTTTGTCAGTCATACCTTTCACGTTGCCTTTTGACATCTTCTTCATCATTTCAGACATCATTTTAAATTGCTTTAACAATTTATTGATAGTGGCTACATCTGTACCAGAGCCATTAGCAATTCTTTTTCTTCTGGAACCATCAATTATTTTTGGGTTCTCTCTTTCTTTTTTTGTCATAGATAAAATTATAGATTCATTTTGCGTTATTATTTTTTCATCCACTCCAGCTTGATCCATTTGTGATTTTATTTTCGAAACTCCAGGCAAGAAAGACATAACTCCTTCTACACCACCCATTTTTTTCATTTGTCTCAATTGAGTTAAATAATCCTCCATTGAAAAGTTTCCTTTTTTTAAATTTTCTTCTGTTTTTTTTATATTTTCTTCACTAATGTTTTGAGCTGCTTTTTCTACTAAAGAAACAATATCTCCCATACCAAGAATTCTGTTTGCAATTCTATCGGGGTGAAAAACTTCTAAATTATCTATTTTTTCTCCAATTCCTAAGAATTTAATTGGAACCTTTGAAACATATTTCATGCTTACTGCAGCTCCACCTCTGGCATCACCATCTGCCCTAGTTAAAATTATTCCTGTAAGATTAATTGTGTTTTTAAACTCTTTTGCAACCTCCGCTGCTACTTGACCTGTTAAAGAATCTGCAACTAAAAAATTTTCAGTAGGATTAATAATGCTTTCAATTTGTTTGATTTCGCTCATCATTTGAAGATCGATTTGAGTTCGGCCAGCAGTATCGAATAAAATAATATCTGCTCCATTAAGATTAGCTGCACTTATTGCTCTTTTACAGATGTCGGATGGAAGTTGTCCATCAATTACTGGTAATGTGAGAATATTGTTTTGTTCACCTAAAAACTTTAATTGTTCTTGTGCAGCTGGCCTATAAACGTCTAGGCTAACCATCATTATTTTCTTTTTTTTATTTTTTTCTAAATATTTTGCTATTTTTGCAGTCGTAGTAGTTTTTCCTGATCCCTGTAAACCAACTAACATCATTGAGACAGGAGGAACTGCATTTAAATTGACATCATAACTAGTATCTCCAAGAAGATTTACAAGCTCATCATAAACAATTTTAACCATCATCTGGCCTGGTGATGTTGATCTAATTATTTCTTCACCTAAAGCTTTAGGTTTTAGTTTTTCAATAAATTCTTTTACAACAGGCAAAGATACATCAGCCTCTAATAGAGCCTGCCTTATATTTCTTAAACCCTTATCTACCTGTTTTTCATCAAGAGATGGTGCTTTTTTTAAAGAAGAAAAAATTTCTTCAAATTTATTTGTCAAATTTTCAAACATAATTTCGTCCAGCAGCAACCGCACTAGTGGGCGAACCCTCGCTGACTAGTGTCGATCTCTTTGTTTCCAAAGACATCGCAAATTGCTGATTTTGCGGAAACGAGAACAAATTATAATAGAGGTTCAAAAAGTCAATAAATAAGTTAAGTATTAATTATATGGAATTCAAAGCTTATAAAATGGACGGTCTTGGTAATGATTTTGTAATCATTGATCAAAGAATAGAAAATATTCAATTATCAAAAGATCAAATAGTCAAAATATGTGATCGAAATTTCATTGGATGTGATCAACTAATATTTATTAAAAAGAATGATAAACTTGATGCAAACTTAGAGTTTTACAATTCTGATGGTAGTTTTTCTGGAGCTTGTGGAAATGGAACAAGATGTGTGGCCTATTTACTTTCAAAAGAAAAAAATAAAAGTTCGATCGATGTTCAAACATCATCTGGAATACTAAATTCTAAAATATTAAAAGATAAATTAGTTGAAACAGAAATTGGTATGCCAAAAACAAAATGGAATGAAATACCTTTGAATAAAGAATTGAATACTAAAAACCTTAATTTTAAAATTTTAGATAAAAAAAATAATGAATTTATTGGTGGTATAGCAATTAATGTTGGTAATCCTCATATAATTTTCTTTGTAAAAAATATTGATGATTTTGATTTAAAGAAAATTGGACCTGAAATAGAAAATAATAATCTTTTTCCTGAAAAATGTAACGTAACTCTTGCCAACGTAATTAATGAAAATTTAATTAGAATAAAAGTTTGGGAAAGGGGGGCTGGACTAACTAAAGCTTGCGGAACTGCTGCATGTGCAGCTGCGTATGCGGGTAAAATAAATGGACTAGTAAAATCTAAAACCGATATAGAATTTGAATTAGGCAAGCTTTCAATTTTTATTGATGATAAAGATAGTATCCATATGAAAGGACTAGTTTCGGATATAAAAAATTTAGAAATAAAAATTTAATGGGAATATTTGAAAAATTTAAATTAGGTTTCAAGAAAAGTGCATCTACGTTTGCTTCTGGTCTAAAGGACATCATTGTTAAAAAAGAAATTGATGATGAAACTTTAAATAAAATTGAAGATTATCTAATTCAGTCTGATGTTGGTACTGGTGCTGCATCAGAAATTAAAGATGTTATTGCACAGGAGAAAATTGATCCTAAAAAAAATATTATGGATGAAGTAAATACAATTCTTAAAAATTATATTATTACTGTAATGAAACCTTTGGAAAATGAAAATTTTTTTAAAAATAGGAATGAATTGAGCGCAATACTTATTTCTGGAGTTAATGGTGTTGGTAAAACAACAACCATCGGTAAATTAGGTAAAATTCTAAAATCTAATGGAAGTAAAGTTGTGTTTTCCGCATGTGATACCTTTAGAGCGGCCGCTATCGAACAATTAGAAAATTGGGCTAAAAAAATAGATGTTATGATAATTAAATCTAATCAGAAATCTGATCCGGCTTCAGTTGCTTATAAAGCTATAGAGTATGCTATAACAAATAAATTTAACTATGTATTAATTGATACGGCCGGCAGGTTACAAAATAAGAAAAACTTAATGGACGAATATAGAAAGATTGCAAATGTAACAAAAAAAATTGACCCAAACGCACCTCATGAAGTTATATTGGTTCTAGATGCAACATCAGGTCAAAATATAATTAACCAAGTAGAAGAGTTTAATAAAATTATTCCTATTACAGGTTTAATAATGACAAAGTTAGATGGAACAGCTAAAGGCGGAATCCTTATTGCTTTAGCTAAAAAATATAAATTACCAATAATTGCGTTAGGACTTGGTGAAAAAGAAGACGATTTACAAATATTTAATGCAGAAAAATTTGCTAATGCATTTATCCAATCTAATTAATTAGATTATTCGAAATCAATGGCTTAATATAAGAACAATTATAATTTTCATTCAAATCAAAATATCCACACTTTTTTGCTATCGAAGAAATTATAAAATCTAATTTTCCGTTATTGTCATAAAGTTGAAGATTTTTTTTTGAGATATTAAATTTTAGATTTTTGTTTACGTTTTTAATAGCACTTATCATTATCAGAGTATTATTGTCTTTTAACAAATAATAAGCAAAATCCTCTGGAAAAACAGGAAAGTCATAATGTTTTAATATTCTTTTTGCTTTTGAGGGAAACCAATCATAAGAAATCAAAGGTGAATCAACCTTTGTTTTGTGGTCATAAATATAAAGATCTTGAGGATAGTCATTTATATAATTAAAATCTTCTCCTCTTGCTAAAATAGCCTTTTTTCTTGTTTTAAAATATAAAGTAAAACTTTTATTATAAGACTCCATTTTTCCTATAAAAAATATATCATCAATATCTTTTGAAAAGCTTGTTTTTGTCAAAAATAATAACAAGGCTATAGCAAAGAATAATCTCATAAAGCTATAATTTAAAAAAATTTTGTAAATAATTTGTTTAAATTATGTATAAAATATGATTATAAAATTTAATGAAAAAAGTTTTTAATTTTGCTCTTTATGATTTTGCAAATTCTGCTTTTACAACAATTATAATTACTTTTATTTTTGCAACATATTTTGCAAAACAAATAGCTCCTAATCCTATTTTAGGACAATCTTACTGGGGGTGGGCTATTGGAATTACAGGAATATTAGTTGCTTTAATTGGGCCACTATTAGGGAGTTTTGCTGACAAAAAAAATTGTACAGGATTATTTATTAAATTATTTACAATAATTTGTATTATTTTAACGTCATTTTTATGGTTTTCAAAACCATCAGAAAAATACCTGTTTTATACATTAATAATCGTTGGTCTGGCGAATTTTTTTTATGAATTAAGCATAATTTTTTATAATTCAATTTTAAAAAAAATTTCAAGTTCCAAAAATTTAGGAAAATCTTCAGGTTTTGGATTCGCTTTAGGATATATAGGTGGGATATTAATTTTAATTGTTTGTATAAAAATTTTTATAGATAACGATACTTTACCATTTGGACTTACAAAAGAAAATTCTGAAAATATAAGAGCAACATCAATAGTAGTTGCTTTGTGGTACCTAATTTTTTCAATACCTTTTTTATTTTCTTTAAAAAAAGAAATTAAAAATAAAATAGACAGATCGTCAAATAGTATAAAAAAAATCAAAAATTTAATTTGGAATAAAGGATTAAATAACCTTGGAAAATTTTTAATAGCAAGAATGCTTTATGCGGATGGATTAAATGCAATAATAATTATGGGTGGAATATTTGCTGTAGGAGTATTTAATCTAGAAATTAAAGATTTATTAATATTGTCAGTATTGATGAATATCACAGCTTTTATAGGAGCAATAGTAGGTGGTTATGCAAATGACAAGTTTACTTCAAAATCTGTAATTATTTTATCTTTAGTAGGTTTGATTGTTTCTTCGGCAATAATTCTTTTTATTAAAGCAAAAATATTTTTTTTAATTTTTGCATCAATAAATGGTCTTTTTATTGGACCAATTCAATCTGCGAGTAGAGTATTTATTACAAAATCAATAGACAAAAACAACCAAGCGTCCGGTTTTGGATTATTTGCCTTATCGGGAAAATTAACTTCTTTTATTGGTCCACTACTAGTTAGTACGGTTACTTTTATTTCAAATAGTCAAAGAATTGGTTTTTCTTCTGCAATATTTCTTCTTTTGTTAGGATTAATAATTCTAATTAATGTTAGAAAAATTTAATTTAAATTTTTTAGAAATAAATGTATTTCATTAACCAAATTTTCGTCAAAATTCATCATATGATCATCATGATTAGTAAAATATTTAAATTTTGGTTCATTAGCTAAATCATAAATTTTTTTTCCCATATAAAAAGGTACAATCTTATCTTCTTTACCGTGCATAACTAACACTGGCGATTTAATATTTTTAATTTTATTTTTGCTTACATATTTGTCTTTCAAAAGTAATTTAACTG
>DTVC01000020.1 GCA_012963775.1 Candidatus Pelagibacter sp.
AATTCATGCATTGCATTTATGGCCAAAATATAACCATTAGATCCTAATCCACAAATAATTCCTGTTACAACTCCGCTAATAAGAGATTTGTGTCTAAATTCTTCTCGTTTATATATATTTGATATATGTAATTCAATTATGGGTTTTTTATATATAGTTAAGGCATCTCTTATTGAAACAGATGTGTGAGTAAATCCTGCAGCGTTAATAATTATTCCATCATGTTTATTTCTCGCATCCTGAATTATGCTGACAATTTCTCCTTCTATATTGGATTGAAGAAAATCTAACTTTATTCCCAAATCTTCTGATTTTTTTAAACAAATATCTTTTAAACTATCAAATGTTATAGAACCATATTGGGATTGTTCTCTTTCACCTAATAGATTAAGATTTGGACCGTTAATTATTAATATATTATTCACGTTTACTTTTATATTACATGAAAAATAAAAATAAAATAAAAATTAAAGTTAATGGTAAAAACTTATCAATTGATCAAAATTCTACTGTTTTTAGTTTATCAAAAAAACTCAATATGCCATTAAATAAAGTTGCAATTGAACTAAATGAAAAAATAATAGATAAAAAAAAATTAAGAAATATCACTTTAAAAAATAAAGATATTCTTGAGATTGTACATTTTATTGGTGGTGGTTAATGAAAAAGAAAGATTTACTTATTATTGCTAAAAAAAAATTTACTTCAAGATTAATTGTTGGAACGGGTAAATATAAGAATATGTCTGAATGTGCAAAAGCAATAAAAATTTCTGGTACAGAAATTGTAACAGTTGCAGTAAGAAGAGTGAATATTGCTGATAAAAGTAAACCAATTTTAATGGATTATATTGATCCAAAAAAAATTACTTATTTACCAAATACTGCTGGATGTTTTTCTTCTAAGGAGGCGCTAAGAACTTTGAGACTAGCAAGAGAGATAGGTGGTTGGAAATTAGTTAAATTAGAAGTGCTAGGAGATAAAAAAAATCTATTTCCAGATATGATTGAAACTTTAAAATCAACAGAAATATTAACTAAGGAAGGATTTAGAGTTATGGTTTACTGCAACGATGATCCTTTAATGTCGAAAAGATTAGAAAATGTAGGGGCCTGTGCAATCATGCCTTTAGCAGCCCCAATTGGATCAGGCCTAGGTATTCAAAATAAACTAAATATAAAAATTATAAGACAACAAACAAAGTTGCCAGTTATAATTGATGCTGGATTAGGTGAAGCTTCAGATGCTTCTATGGCAATGGAAATGGGTTGTGACGGAGTGTTAATTAATACTGCTATTGCAAAAGCAAAAAATCCTTTTCAAATGGCTGAAGCGATGAAGTATGCAGTAATAGCGGGAAGAAAATCTTTTTTATCTGGAAGGATTAAAAAAAATATTTTTGGGAGCGCATCATCACCCAAAGAAGGTATTATTTAGTTTTTTTTTTGAAGTATTTTTTTTTATAATACTTTTTTTTTTTTATAATACTTTTTTTTTTTGATTTTTTTATGATATTATTATTTTGTTCTTTATCCAGTATGACCTTATTTAATTGTGAAATTTTTTCTATTTTTTCAATTACTTTTTTAGTCTTTGATAAAAATTCTACTGTATAGTCAGAAAGGCTAAGCGTATTATCGGAAATTAATTCAATATCTATTTTATTTTTTTTTTTGAAATAATTAATATCTTTTAAGTAATTTTCTTGAAAAAAAATATTGATTTTTTCATTTATCGAAATTTTCACAATTTTTGATTTATTTTCAATGGATTTTAATTCAACTAATTTTAAAATTTTTAATGCAAAAGACTCATTTGATAATTTAATATCCCATTTAACATTGCTCTCCCTCAATCTTTGTCTTGACATTTCTAAAAGTCCAAAATTACTTATTCTTCCTATCTGAATTCTAGCTCTATCTGAACGACATCTATCTTTTAATCTTCTTTCAACTTGTCTTCTATTCCCGTAATTCAACATATCTATAAAATCTATAATAATTAATCCTGACAAATCTCTTAATTTTATTTGTCTAGCTATTTCTTCTACGGCTTCTAAATTTGTATCGAAAGCTGTACTTTCTACATTTTTTTGTTTAATAGATCTTCCAGAGTTTACATCGACTGATACCAAAGCTTCAGTTGGATTGATTACCAAGTAACCACCTGAGGGTAATTTTACTTCTGTCTCAAAAATTTCATATAATTTTGACTCTATTTTTTCTTGAAAAAATAGCGATGTTTTATCTCTATATTTTTTAATTTTTTTAGCATGTTGAGGCATCATAAGTTTCATATAATTTTTTGTTTTTTGGTATGCCTCATTTCCTTCAACAATAATACTTTGCGTATCATCATCATACATATCTCTTAAAGATCTTTTTATGATATCACTTTCTCTATGAATTAATGATGGAGCTATAGAGTTCATAGCGTTTTCTTTTATAGAGTTCCAAACAGTAATTAAGTTTTTTAAATCATTTTCAATTTCATTTTTAGTTTTGTTTGAACCTGCTGTTCTGACAATAACTCCCATTTCTTTTGGTATTTCAATTTGATTTAATATATTTCTAATTTTTTTTCTTTCTGCTGGATTAAAAATCTTTCTTGAAATTCCTCCACCTTTTGGAGTGTTGGGCATCAAGACTATATATTTTCCAGCAATTGAAATAAATGTGCTTAGGGCCGCACCTTTTAAACCTCTTTCATCTTTTAAAACTTGAACAAGAATTACTTGATGAGGTTTAATTACTTCTTGAATTTTATATCTTTTTGAAGGAAATTTTTTTTCTGTTTTTTCTTTTAAATTATTATTATTTGGAGTTTGTTCAATAGGATCTTGATTATTTATTTCTTGTTCATCGTTATTAAGAATATTTTCATCATTTTTTTCACTTTCTTTTATTAATTCTTCTCTTGCTTTTTCTTCTTCTTCTTTGATTTTTTCTAAATCACTTTGCGGTAATTGATAATAATCTGATTGAATATCATTAAATGATAAAAACCCGTGTCGCTCTCTTCCAAAATCAACAAAAGATGCCTGAAGAGACGGTTCAATTCTACTTACTTTGCCAAGATAGATATTATTTTTTATAGGAGTATTGCTTATACTCTCGTATTCGTAGTCCTCAATATTATCGTTTGATTTAAGTACAACCCTAGTCTCACCTGGATGCGAAGCATCAATATATAAATTCTTTCCCATAATTTTTGATTATTTCTTTTCATTATTATAATTTATTAAATTCTGTGCCTTAACATTAACAAATTCATAAACTAATTAAAACTAAAATGAGCAGGTTAATAAAAAAAATATTAATATTGTTAATTACTGTTGGATTAGGGTTATTTGTATCAATAATCGTAATTCTCTGGACATATTCAAATAAATTACCTGACTATAAATTTTTAAAGAACTATAAACCATCTGTTTCAAGCAAGTTGTATTCAGGTGGAGGTGAACTGGTTAGCGATTTTTCCTCTGAAAAACGAATATTTGTGCCCTATAATACTATACCAAAAAAGGTAATTCACGCTTTCTTGTCTGCAGAGGATAAAAACTTTTTTTCTCACCCTGGAGTAGATGCAAGAGGAATTATAAGAGCAGTATTAAGAAATATTTCAAATATTATTTATGAGAAAAGACTTGAGGGAGCTTCAACAATAACCCAGCAAGTTGCAAAGAATTTTTTACTTAGCAATGAAGTAAGCTTAAATAGGAAAATAAAAGAAGCTATATTGGCATTTAGAATTGAAAGAGCATTATCAAAAGAAAGGATATTAGAACTATATCTTAATCAAATTTATCTTGGGCAAGGAGCATATGGAATTGCATCAGCGAGTTTAGAATATTTTGATAAACCAATAAGCAAATTAGATTATGCCGAAGCTTCACTATTAGCGGCACTTCCAAAAGCTCCGAGCAAATACAATCCTTTTAAAAATATTGATTTAGCAAAGCGTAGAAGAGATTTGGTTATAAAAAATCTTTATGATAACTCTTATATTGGTTACAAAAAATATAAGAAACTTTTAAATACCAAAATAACCTTAAAAAAAAGAAAAAAAATTTATTTAGAAGATGCTAGATATTATGTAGAAGATGTCCGTAAATTTATAGTAGAAAAATATGGCTTTGACAGAGTCTATAAGCAAGGATTTAATATAAAAACTCCAATTAATTTAGACATTCAAACTATAGCCACTCAATCTCTTAGAGATGGTTTAATTCAATATGACAAAAGAAAAGGATGGAGAGGACCTCTGTTAAATAAAAAAGATACTAATAACTGGAATAATGATTTGAAAAAATATCATTTAGAGAAATCGATAGGATGGAATTTAGCAATTATAAAAAAAAAAAATAAATTTTTTGTCGAAATAGAAACAGATCAAAAAATTGCAGGAAAAATTGAATATCAAGATGTATCTTGGACTAAAAAAGAATTGGACAAACTTTTCAAAGTTGGAGACATAGTTTATGTAAATAAAATTAAAGATAACATTTTTAGTTTAAAACAACTTCCAAAAGCAAATGGGGGCATAGTTGTTATGGATCCATTTACTGGCAGGGTCATAGCAATGTCAGGAGGTTTTAGCTTTAAAAGAAGCGAGTTTAATAGAGCAACTCAAGCAACAAGACAACCAGGTTCTGCTTTTAAGCCCTTTATATATGCTTTAGCTTTAGAAAATAATTTTACACCCTCAACATTGATTCTAGATGCACCAATCGTATTAGATCAGGGAGAAGATTTAAAAAAGTGGAAACCAGAAAATTATGGAAAGAAATTTTATGGTCCTTCAACACTTCGAACTGGTCTTGAAAAATCTAGAAACTTAATGACTGTTAGAATAGCTCAAGAATTAGGAATAAAAAAAATAACAACCTTTTCAAAACAATTAAAAATTTATGAAAATCCTGAAGAGTTGATGTCTATTTCATTAGGATCAGCAGAAACAACATTATTGAAATTAACAACTGCATATTGCTCGTTTATTAATGGTGGGAAGTTAATAGAACCAATTTTTGTTGACAGAATTCAAGATAGTGAAGGAAATACAATATATAATTCAGAAAAAAGAGTTTGTAAAAAGTGTAATGAAATTTCTTTCCTCGGTGAAGAAATTCCAAAAATTACTGACAATTTCCCACAAATTTTTTCAGCTGAAACAGCTTATCAAGTTACCTCTATGTTAGAAGGAGCAATTCAAAGAGGTACTGGTAGAAAGCTTAAAGATTTAAATCTAGATCTAGCAGGAAAAACAGGAACTACTGATGAAAATAATGATGCATGGTTTGTAGGTTTTACTTCTAATTTGGTTGTTGGAGTTTATGTTGGATTTGATGAACCAAAAAGTTTAGGCAGATATGAAACTGGATCTAAGACAGCTCTTCCTATTTTTAAAGCATTTATAAAGAATGCAGTTAAAAAAAAAGATGCAAGACCTTTTAAAGTTGCAAAAAATATTAAAATGATGGTTATTGATTTAATTACTGGAAAAAAAGCAAATTTCGGATCAAAAAAAACTATAATTGAAGCATTTAAAAAAAATAGATTGGAAAATATTAATTTTGAAGGTAAAGATGATTTACAATATAAAGTCAAAAAAAATAATATTTTAAGATTTTATTAATGGAAAACGATATTATCAAATTTAAGTCTGAAATTGAAAAAGCCAATCAAAGAATCAAGGAGTATCTTTGAAAAGCATAATATTCATTTAAATTTAGATAAAATCAACCAAAAGATACTAGATCCAAATTTTTGGAAGAATAAGACCGAAGCAGAGAAAATTATTAAAGAAAAAAAATTATATGAAGATTTAATCAATTCATATAATTCATCTGTACAAGAGTGTAATGACTATATTGATCTTTATAATTTAGCAGTTGAAGAAAATAATAAGTCAGTGATTAATGATTCTCTAATTAACATTAAAAATTTACAAAAAAAAGTTAAACAAAATGAAATAAAATGTTTTCTATCAAATGAAACTGACAGTCTAGATTGTTACTTAGAAATCCATGCTGGTGCTGGAGGTACTGAAAGTCAAGATTGGGCAGAAATGCTAAGAAGAATGTATATGAAATGGGCTAACAACAAAGGATATAGTTCACAATTAATTAGCGAGCATAAAGGTGATGAAGCAGGAATTAAATCTTCTACAATAAAAATTGCAGGCGAATATATTTATGGTTTTTTAAAATCAGAGTCTGGAATTCATAGGTTAGTAAGAATTTCTCCTTTTGATTCTGGAGCTAGAAGACATACAAGTTTTGCAAGCGTTTGGGTTTACCCAGTCATTGATGAAAATATTAAAATTGAAATTCTAGAAAAAGATTTAAGAATTGATACGTACAGATCAAGTGGTGCAGGCGGACAACATGTTAATACAACCGATAGTGCGGTTAGAATAACACATTTGCCCACAAAAATTGTGGTACAGTGCCAGAACGATCGGTCGCAACACAAAAACAAAGAAACAAGTATGAATATGCTTAGAGCTAGACTTTATGAATATGAGTTAAAAAAAAAAGAACAAGAAAATAAAAATTTAGAAAGCACTAAATCTGACATAGGTTGGGGACATCAAATCAGATCATATATTTTGCATCCCTATAGAATGGTAAAAGATTATAGAACTGATTTTGAAAGTTCAAATCCAGATAAAATATTAGATGGCCAAATTGATGATTTTCTAGAAAGTTCACTTTATAAATTAAATGCTTAAGATAGTTTTAAGAACAGTTTTGTTTATAGTAATAATTTTTACTATTTCAGTAATTTATCTTAGCACAATTGGTATAAAAACTAGCCAATTCAATGGATTAATAAAAAATAAATTAATTGAGCTCGATCCTAGACTGAGAATAGAGTTAGAAGAGGTAAAATTAATTTTAGATTTAAGCAAAAAAGAAATTAAAGCCAGCACCAATAACACAAACTTATATTTAGATAATAATTTAATAGAATTATCAAAAATAAATATAAATATTGATCTTTTTTCTTTGTTTGAAAATAAAAATACAATTAAAAATTTAGAAATACATACTATAGAAAATAGCATAAAGGATGTATTTAGCTTTTTAAAATCATACAGATCAAATTTTTCTTTAATTTTATTGGAACATGGAACACAAAGTGGATCTATAAAAGCAAAAATAAAAGTTAATTTTGATGTAAGAGGAAGAAATTATCCAATCTATAACGCAAGTGGACAGATCAAAAACGCTCAGTTTAATCTATTAAAGAATCAAAATGCTAACAATATATACTTTAATTTTAATTTTACAGATAAAGAATATAAATTTAAGGACGTAAGTCTTGAGTATAAAAAAATAAAATTAAATTCAGAAGAAATAAACATAACTAAAGAAAATAAAAATTATATTGTTGAAGGAAATTTTCAGAGTAAAAAAAAATCTATAAATCCAAAAGTTTTATTTGATCTTTTTAAAATTAACTTTGATTTTTTATCAGAAGAAGAAATAAAAATCGAAACCAATAACAATTTTACATTTAAAATTAATGAAAAGCAAAAAATTAAAGATTTAAAAATTAAATCAAATTTAAAATTTGATAAATTAATTATAAATTATAATTCGGTTGTTATAAAAAATTATTTAAAGGATTATAAAAATATAGTAAATTTAAAAGATGGCATTGTAGACATAGACTATTCTAAAAACAGTATATTTATAAAAGGAGCAAGTAAATATTCTTTAGATAAAGATTTTGATGATTTAAAATTTGATATTTTAAAAAATAACAACAATTTTAAATTTAACACAATTTTTGAAATTAATAGCAGCCCATTGCTTTTAAAAGCAATTAATTATAGCAAAGAAAAAAATGATTCATCTATAATTAGAGTGAAAGGCAACTATTTAAAAGACAATGAAATAAATCTAGATCAAATATTATATTCTGAAAATAATAATTCTTTTGAAATATTAAAATTAAAACTGAATAAGAATTTTAAAATTTTAGATATCAATAAGATAGTAATTAATTATCTAAATCAAAATAAAGAAATAAATAATTTCACAATAGAAAAAAATAAAAAAAATTATGTATTATTAGGAAAATCAATGGACTCTACCAAATTAATTGATGATTTGCTTAAGGACAAAAAAAATAAAAGATTTTTTGAAAAATTTGAGAACTTAAATACGCGATTAGATATTAAAATTGATAGAGTTATTTTAGATAAAAAAAGTTATTTAGAAAATTTGAACGGACAAGTAGAATTCAATAAAAACAATATCATAACTATGAATTTAAAATCACAATTTCCAAATAAGGATAAATTTTTATTTTCAATAGATTCAGTAAATAATAATGAAAAAGTAACAACTTTATATTCAGAGAATGCAGAGCCGTTTGTTAGAAGATTTAAATTTATCAAAGGGTTTGAGGGTGGAAAAATAGATTTTTTTTCAATAAATAAAAAAAATGGTGTATCAGTGTCAAAAATTAAGATTTTTGAATTTAAAGTTAAAGAAGTTCCAGCCTTAGCTACACTTTTATCTTTAGCATCGTTGCAAGGTATTGCAGATTTAATGACAGGAGAAGGAATTAGATTTGATGAGTTTGAAATGAATTTTAAGAATAAAGACAAATTAATGACAATTGATGAAATTTATGCAATAGGTCCGGCAATTTCTTTATTAATGAGCGGATATGTTGAAAAAGATGAATTAATAAGTTTAAGGGGTACTTTAGTTCCCGCTACAACGATTAATAAAGCGATAGGGTCTATCCCTATACTTGGAAATATTCTGATTGGTAAAAAACCAGGTGAAGGAGTTTTTGGAGTAAGTTTTAAAATAAAAGGACCTCCAAAAGGTTTAAAAACAACAGTAAATCCAGTTAAAACTTTGACACCTAGATTTATAACAAGGACTTTAGAAAAAATAAAAAAAAATAATTAAATAATTCTAAATATTACATGTTTTTTTTTACCATGAGATAATTTCAAAAAATTTTCTTTTTCAAAATTATTCAGCGAAACATTAAATTGATCATTTTCGACAGGTATATTATTTACTTTAATACCTTTGTTTTTTATCATTCTTCTAACTTCATTTTTAGAGTTTAATAAATTTGAAGTTATTACAAGATCAACTATATTTATTCCATTAATAACTTCTTCTTTTTTAAGATTTATAGAAGGCAAATCTTCTCCAATAGACTTTTTTTCAAAAGTATTTTTTGCAGTTTGTTCTGCTTTTTGTGTAGCTGCTTTTCCATGCAGCATAGCTGTAGCCTCATTTGCCAATATTACTTTTAGTTGATTAATATTTTTATTTTTTATTTCCTCTATTTTCTGTAAATTCAAATCTGTAAACATTTTAAGAAATCTTAATACATCTCTATCATCAGTATTTCTCCAAAATTGCCAATAATCATACGAAGACAAAAGTTTTTTATCTAACCAAATAGCTCCTTTTTCTGTTTTGCCCATTTTAGAACCAGATGACAAAGTTATCAAAGGAGTTGTTAATCCAAAAACTTGTTTACTAGAGTGCCTTTTAATAAGTTCAACCCCATTAACTATATTTCCCCACTGATCTGAACCTCCTATTTGCATCAAACAATTTTTAGTTTTATTAAGTTCGAGAAAATCATAAGCTTGTAAAATCATATAATTAAATTCCATGTAACTTAATGATTGTTCTCTTTCTAATCGTAATTTAACACTATCAAAACTTAACATTTTATTAA
>DTVC01000021.1 GCA_012963775.1 Candidatus Pelagibacter sp.
CCTATTATAACTACGTCAGTATTAATCATTAAGCTTGTTTTTCAGGAAGATCTACAACTAGACCATCGATTTCATTTGAAACTACAATTTGACAACTGAGTCTACTATTTTTTTTTGGTTCAAACGCTAAATCCAACATATCCTCTTCTCCTTCTTCTTTCTGTGGTAGTTTATTAAACCATTCTTCTTTGACATAAACATGGCAAGTAGCGCAAGCCATGGAACCTCCGCAATCTGCATCAATTCCAAGAACATTATTTTGAACGGCTCCTTCCATAACGCTTAAGCCATTTGGAACATCAATTACATGAGATTTTCCACTGTGTTCTATGTACTTAATTTTAGGCATAGACTTTATATAAGACCAAAAAAAAATAGGGCAAGTAAATTAATGTCCGCCCTACAATTAGTATTGATTTTACATGCTTTTTAAAATTAAATACAATTTAACAGTTAAAAATTAGAATAAAAAACAAATCAAAGCAAATTACAAATTACATGACGACTAAATATAATGAAATTTATCAAAGTTCCATAAATAATCCTGAAAAATTTTGGCAAGAAATATCAGAAGATATTTTTTGGTTTAAAAAACCAACAAAAGTTTTAAATAAATTCAATCCACCATTTTACAAATGGTTTGAAGATGGTGTAACAAACACTTGTTATAATGCATTAGATTATAACATTGAACAAGGTAGAGGTGAAAAAACTGCTTTAATATATGACAGTCCAATAACAGGTAACAAAGCTAAATTCACTTACAAAGAACTTAGGCACAAAGTTTCAAAATTTGCAGGTGCTCTGGACAATCAAGGTATAAAAAAGGGTGATAGAGTGATCATTTATATGCCAATGGTACCTGAGGCTGTTATTGCAATGCTTGCATGCGGAAGAATTGGAGCAATTCATTCAGTCGTATTTGGTGGTTTTGCTTCAAATGAACTTGCTAGCCGTATCGATGATAGTAAAGCAAAAATTTTAATTACAGCTTCGTGTGGCTTTGAACCTGGAAAAACAGTTGAATATCGTCCTCTTGTTGATGGAGCATTAAAGTTAGCAAAACACAAAATTGAAAAGATTATATTCTTCCAAAGAAAAGGTTATGAAATTAAATTAAATAGTCCAAAAGAGATAAGCTGGAATGAAGTCTTATCAAATTCCAAAGATATGGATTGTGTTGAAATGAAGTCTAATGAGTTTGCTTATATTCTTTATACTTCTGGTACAACTGGTGTACCAAAAGGAATTGTAAGAGATATTGGTGGTCACATTGTTGCATTAAAATGGACAATGAAAAATATCTACAACATTGACGCTGATGATGTTTGGTGGTCTGCAAGTGATATAGGATGGATTGTTGGGCACTCTTATATAGTCTACGCTCCTTTGTTTAAAGGATGTACTACTGTTCTTTTTGAAGGAAAACCTGTTGGAACTCCTGATGCTGGAGTTTTTTGGAGGATTATTTCTGACTATAAGATTAAATCACTTTTCACAGCTCCTACTGCATTTCGGGCAATTAAAAAAGAAGATCCCGAAGGCAAGTTTTTTTCAAAATATGATTTAAGTTCCTTTGAATCTTTATTTTTAGCTGGGGAAAGAGCTGACCCTGACACAATTAAATGGGCTGAAAATTTATTAAATGTACCAGTAATTGATCACTGGTGGCAGACAGAAACTAGTTGGGCAATAAGCGCAAACTGTACCGGTATTGAAATGCAAAAAACAAAATATGGATCAGCTTGTAAAGCAGTTCCAGGTTATGATGTTAAAGTTATGAAACCAGATCAAAGTTTAGCTAAACCAAATGAAATGGGAGATATTGTTGTAAAACTTCCTTTGCCTCCAGGAACCTTTTCAACTTTATGGAATGCTGACGAAAGATATAAAAAAACATATATGTCAAACTATGAAAGTTATTATCAAACTTATGATGCAGGACATATTGATGAAGATGGATATATTTGGATTATGTCCAGAACAGATGATATTATAAATGTTGCTGGACATAGACTATCAACAGGTGCAATTGAAGAAGTTTTATCAGAACATCAATCGGTGGCTGAATGTGCAGTTTTTGGAATTGCTGACAAATTAAAAGGGCAATTGCCAATTGGATTAATAGCGCTTAAAGCCGGAGTTCAAAAAGACAACGAAACAATATCTAAAGAATGTATACAAATGGTTAGGGATAAAGTTGGGCCAGTAGCAGCGTTTAAAACTGCAATAGTTGTAAAAAGATTACCTAAAACTCGATCTGGAAAAATTTTAAGAGGAACTGTTAGAAAAATAGCTGACAATGAAGAATATAAAATGCCAGCAACAATCGATGATCCTGCAATTTTAGATGAGATCAAGCAAGATCTAATTAAAAATAATATTTTAAAAGTTTAATGACAAAATATTTATTTCTTCTTGGAGCAACTTTTTGTGAAGTTGCTGGTACTTTGTTATTACCTGTTACACAAAATTTTACAAAGTTGTTTCCAACTGTAATTCTAGCTATATGTTACTTATCCGCATTTTACTTTTTAACTTTTGCGATTAAAGAAATTCCGCTTTCTATTGTGTATGCTACTTGGAGCGGACTTGGAATTTTTACAATCGCTATATTTGGATATATATTTTATAAACAAACTTTAAGTTGGCAAGCAGTATTTGGGTTATTTTTAATTGTAATTGGTATTACGTTGGTAAATATTTTTAGCTCAAAAATTGTTTAAAAAACTAAAGGTTGACCAGTTGGATCTCCTAAAATTTTTCTATCTTTCATTTTTATCTGACCGTTGATTACAGTTAGAACAGGCCTTCCTCTAAATTCCATGCCAGTAAATGGAGACCATTTACATTTACTTTCAATATTTTCATTTTTGATTAGAATTTTTGCATTCATGTCTACTATAGTCAAATCTGCATCAAAATTTTTTTTAATATAACCTTTATTTTTTATGCCAAAGATTTTGACAGGGTTTTCACAAACAAAATTTACAAATTGTTCAAGAGTTAATTTTCCATTGTTAACATGGTTTAGCATTACAGGTACTAACGTTTGAACCCCGGGCATTCCAGATGGAGAATTAGGATAATTTTTATCTTTATTCTCTTTTAAATGTGGGGCGTGATCTGATCCAATGATATCTAGAAAATTATTTCTTACACCATACCATAATCTATTTTGATGTGTTTTGTCTCTTATTGGTGGATTCATTTGTGCATAAGTTCCTAATTTTTCATAACATTCAGGAGCTGTTAAAGTTAAATGTTGTGGAGTAATTTCAAAAGAAACATTGCCTTTGTGTTGCGATAAAAAATCAACTTCTTCTTTTGTTGTCACGTGAAGAATATGTGCTTTCTTTTTTAATCTTTCTGCTATTTTTACAATTTTTCTTGTTGATGAGATCGCGCACTCCTCATTTCTCCAAACTAAATGGGATTGTACATCTCCTTCTTTAATTAATTTTTTTCTCTTATTTAAAATTTCTTCATCTTCTGAATGAACTGAAACTATTTTTGAACTATTTTGAAATACTTTTTCAATATCTTCTTCACGCTCAACTAATAAATTTCCTGTTGAAGATCCTGCAAAAAGTTTAATCCCACAACACCCTTCTAAATCTTGTAAGTCTGACAATTCTTTATGATTATTTGGTGTTGCTCCAAAATAAAATGCGTAATTACAATACATTCTATTTTTAGCTAATTTTAATTTATTAGAAAATTCTGCCTTGCTTGAAGTTGGAGGATTGGTGTTTGGCATTTCAAATACTGATGTTATTCCGCCTGCTATTGCCGCCCTACTCCCAGAATTTAAATCTTCAGAGTCAGTAGATCCAGGTTCTCTAAAGTGAACTTGAGTATCTATACATCCTGGTAAAACAGTCAAACCAGTTGCATCAAAGGTCTGTTTTGATTCTGTTTCAATTTTGCCAATCTCTACTATTTTACTATCTTTTATTCCAATATCTTGAACTTTAAGATTGCCATTAATATAACACGATCCATTTTTAATGATTAAATCTAACATTTGGCAGAAAAGTAACTATATTATAAATGAACTTCAATCAATTATGAATATTAATAATGTATATATATTAGAAGATCGAGGAATTTTATTCATTCAAGGAACTGATACAAAAGAATTTTTACAAAACTTAATTACCAATGACATTAATAAGGTTGATGAAGCAAACAGTTGTTTTGCATCATTGTTAACTCCTCAAGGTAAATATCTTTTTGATTTTTTAGTTGTTGAGCATAAGAAAGGTTATTTTATTGACTGTGAAAAAAAACAAATTGAAGAACTTTTTAAACAATTAAATATTTATAAATTTAGATCTGATATTGAAATACTAAATTTGAGCAACGAATTTGTGGTTGCTGCTTTCAGTTATGAAAAATTTATTTCATTTGATAGGGCAAAAGATTTACCAGGAAATACCTTTAAGTATAGGGAAGATCCGGTCTTCTTAGATCCAAGACACAAAAAACTTGGAGGAAGACTAATAATTAATTTAGAAAAACTTCATTTATCTTTAAAAAAGATGGATTTAGATTCTACTGACCCAGAAGAATATTATAAATTGAGTTATGAACTTGGCATTCCCCAAAAAAATACAGAAAAATTAAGAAATAAATTATTTGGGATTGAGTGTAATTTTGAAGAATTAAATGGAATTGACTTTAAAAAAGGTTGTTATATTGGACAAGAAAATACTTCACGAATCAAATTAAGAAATAAACTATCAAAAAGACTATTACCAATTCAATTAATTGAAGGAAAATTAATAGAGGGTTCTCCAATAAAAAATAATGATAATGAAATTGGAAAAGTTTTAATAAATAATCAGTATCCATTTGCAATTGTAAAATATTTAAGTGATTACTTTGATCCTAAAATTGAATATAAAAGTGAGGAAGCTGTTTTAAAAATCATAAAACCTGATTGGATAAAATAAATAATTTATTTTAAAAATTTGCTTAAATCTGGTTTAAAATATTTTGGTCCTTTCATTACTTTTCCATGTTCATTGTAAATTGGCTTTCCATCTTCTCCTAGTTTGCTCATGTTCGAATCTTGAACTTCTTTAAAACACTTATCTAGATTAATGCCAAAAGCATGTCCCGCACCATAGGCAACATATAAAATATCAGTAAGAGCATCGGCAACTTCTACAATATTTTTATCTGATATTGCTTTTTTTAACTCTTCTAATTCTTCGTTTATCAGGCTTATTCTAAGTGAATTTATTTTATCAGTACTAAGTCCTGTTGAAGTTTTTACTTCTTGGCCGAATGTTTTCATAAATAAACCAACTTTTTCAAAATTTGTCATTTGACTCCTATCATCAACTAATTTGTGTCTACTTTAATTTTTAATATATTTAATGTATAAGAAATAGAACATTGTCATTAATTTTTAAACTATGAAAAATAGAAAAGAGCGAGATAGCATTGGGGTCATAAATGTACCTGTGGATAAGTATTGGGGAGCATCCACACAAAGATCTACTAAATATTTTAATATTGGTGATTTTTTAGTAAGACCTATTGTAATTAAATCAATTGCAATGATTAAAAAAGCTGCTGCAATTGTAAATACAAAAAACGGTGATCTTGATAAAAAAATAAGCAAAGCTATTGTTAAAGCAGCTAACGAGGTTATTTCTGGAAAACTAAATGATCATTTTCCTCTAAAAGTTTGGCAAACAGGTTCTGGTACTCAAACTAATATGAATGTTAACGAAGTAATTTCTAATAGAGCAATTCAAATCCTCGGAGGTAGATTGGGAAGCAAAAAACCAGTTCATCCAAACGACCATGTAAATAAATCTCAATCAACAAATGATGTATTCCCAACTGCAATGCATATGGCTATAGCGATAAGAGCAAAAGGAAAATTGATACCTTGTCTTAACTTGCTTAATTCGGAATTAAAGAAAAAAACAAAAGAATTTAAAAACATTGTCAAAGTTGGTAGAACACATTTGCAGGATGCAACACCTTTAACTTTAGGTCAAGAATTTTCTGGATATCACTCTCAACTAACAAAATGTATAGAAAGAATAAATAAAGCTCTTGAAGAAATATATTTTTTAGCTCAAGGTGGTACAGCAGTAGGAACCGGACTAAATACTAGAAAGGGTTTTGACAAAAAAATTGTTGCTGAACTACGAAAAATTACAAAACTTCCATTTAAACCTGCTCCAAACAAATTTGCTTCATTAGCTGCACATGATGCTATAGTTAATTTTTCTGGAACTATGAATACAACAGCCGTTTGTTTAATGAAAATAGCGAATGACATTAGATTTTTGGGATCAGGTCCAAGAGCTGGATATGGTGAATTAATCTTGCCAGCTAATGAACCCGGTTCTTCAATTATGCCAGGAAAAGTAAATCCTACTCAGTCTGAAGCAGTGACGATGGTTTGTGTGAAAGTCATTGGAAATCATAATGGTATAACAATGGCAGGATCTCATGGTCACTTTGAATTAAATGTTTTTAAACCATTAATTATACATAATATTTTACAATCAATACATATAATGGCAGATTCATCAAAGAGCTTTGCTAAGTATTGTATCTCTGGTTTGAAAGCTGACAAAAAAAGAATTAAAGAATTATTGGATAATTCATTAATGTTAGTAACAGCACTTGCTCCACATATAGGCTATGACAAAGCAGCCAAAATTGCTAAAAATGCATTAAAAAATAAAACTAAACTAAAAGATGAGGCTATTAAATCTGGTTTAATAAAAGAAAAAGACTACGATAAAATTGTAGATCCAAGAAAAATGGTCAATCCTAGTTAATTTTATTAAAATTCTTTTTAATTATTTGAGTTAATTGTTGAATATTATTTATTTGATAAGTTTTTAATTCAGAAACTACTTTATTATCTTTTTGAGACTTGTCATCAAAATTATATTTTATATTAGATATAAAATATATATTTTCATCAATATCTTTCTCTAAATCAAAATTAATTTTTTTTAAATTTATTCTATTTTTTTTAGATATTTGAAATCTTTTATAAAATTGTTCTTGATCATTAACCTCTAATACCATACTTGATTTTAAAAATAATTTATTATCTTTTTCAATATATTCAAAATTTGAGAAATTAATTATGCCAATTTTTAATAAATTTACTTTTGATTGATCTAATTTTATTTGTTTTTCAATAAATTTAATATTAAACACTGCATTTTCAAATAACTTATTATTCAAATCAGATATTTTGAAAATTAAATTTCCATTAAAATTTGGATGAATAGAATTTTTTAAAGAATATAAATATGAAAATAATTTTTGTGTTATTAAATTAAAATCCATATCTAATAAATCCAAATTTAAGTTAAAGAAAAATGGATTTAAATCTATATCTCCATTTATTTGAATTTTATCGTTGATATTTGATTTATTATTTTTTGTTCCAACTTCAATTTTATTTTCCTTATAAGAATAGATTATATTTAATTCATTGTTTAAAAATTTTGTTTTTGAAACTCCTTTGAACATATTATTTTCATTATCCTTTTCTATCTGATTTATAATTTTAATATTTGGATTTTTAAAATCTAAATTACTTTTTAAAATTTTTGGAGTTGAATAATCTTTTTTCCATTGAAAATTATAATCGGTATCAAATAAATTTCCTGAAATATTTAGTATTTTTTTTCTTTTTTTTATGTCAATAAAATATTTAAGCTTTTTTATTGGAGAAATTGTAGTTACCACATCATTCTTATCTAAATAAAAAAAAATACTATTATTAATTTTGATTGGTTTAATAATATTAGTGTGAAAATGTTTGTGAAAATTTTTTAAAATTGTATTATTTAAATAAAAATTCGCTTTATTAATTTTGATTTCTTTAATATTAATTTTTTCTTTATTATGCAAATTGACCAATGATAGAAAAACTTTAAGATTATTAATTTTTGCAAATTCTTTTTCACTATCAGTTGTAAGAAACAAATTAGATGTTTCAATTAAAAGGTGAGGTCTTGGAATAATACTATATGTTATTCCTTTTATATTTTTTATATCAAACTTAAAGTCTTTATAAATTTTATTACGAAGCTCTTTATCAAAACTTTCATAATTGTAAAAAGCTGGTAAAGATAAATATATTATGCATGAAAATAATATTATTATAGCTAAGATAAAAATCTCACGGTAATCATATTTTGTGTATTTACCATAGTTATAATTAATAATTTTAGCATAATATTGTTTAATAAAATTATTATAATGTTTTTTTATATTGAATTTTTTCATAACTATGAAAGTAGGATTTATACTATAAAAATATAAATGTTAAATTTAGAATATTTAAAAAACCTAAATGAACAGCAAAAAGAAGCTGTTTCTTACCTCAATGGACCCTTGTTAATTGTTGCAGGCGCAGGATCTGGAAAAACTAAAGTATTAACTTCAAGAATTGCTCACATAATTAAACAAAAAAAAGCATTTCCCAACCAAATTATTGCTGTCACCTTTACTAATAAAGCCGCAAAAGAAATGCAAAATAGAGTTAGTAAAATTCTAAAAAAAGAGGCAACTGGACTTTCATGGCTTGGAACTTTTCATTCTATTAGCGCCAAACTTTTGAGAAAACATGCTCCTGCAGTTGGTTTAAAGTCAAATTATTCTATCATCGATCAAGATGATCAGGTTAGATTAGTTAAAAATATCTGCAAAGCTGAAAATATCGATATTAAAAAAATTTCTCCAAAATATATTTTGTCAATTATAGATAATTGGAAGAATAAAGGATGGTATCCCGAAGATGTTATTTTAAAAAAAAAAGATGTATTGGAGAAAGGTTTTTTAAAAATCTATAAAATTTACCAAAGCAAACTAATGGATTTAAATGCCTGTGATTTTGGCGATTTAATATTACATTGTGTAAAAATTTTTGAAAAAAATTTAGACATTAGAAAACTCTATTCAAAAAATTTTAAGTATATTTTAGTTGATGAGTATCAAGATACAAATTTAATTCAAAGTAAGTGGCTTAATTATTTAGCAGAATATAACGAAAATATTTGTTGTGTAGGTGATGATGATCAATCAATTTATAGTTGGCGTGGAGCTGAAATTAAAAATTTTCTTAAATTTGATAAAATTTATGAAAATACTAAAATAATTAGACTTGAAAAAAATTATAGATCAACACAAAATATTTTATCGGTAGCTTCAAAATTAATTGAAAATAATCAAAACCGAGTAGGAAAAAAATTATATACCAACAGTGATAATGGGGAATTAGTTTCTTTGAATTGTTATAACAATGGCAGGGATGAAGCGACTGGAGTGGGAGATCGGATAGAAAAATTAAAAAAAAAATATTCACTTAATAATATTTCAATTTTAGTAAGAGCAATTTTTCAAACTAGAGAATTTGAAGAACGTTTCTTGAAAATTGGACTACCTTATAGAATTATTGGTGGAATAAAATTTTATGAAAGAGCAGAAATTAAAGATTGCATTGCTTATCTAAGAATTATTCATCAAGCTCAGGATGATTTATCTTTTGAAAGAATTATTAATGTTCCTAAAAGATCAATCGGAGATAGTACAATAAAGCAAATTAATGAATATGCTAAAAAAAATGCGTTTCCGTTAGAAGTTGCCTCAAAAAAACTTTTAGAGAACAATAAAATCAAAC
>DTVC01000022.1 GCA_012963775.1 Candidatus Pelagibacter sp.
CTAATGTTGATGTAACAAAAGAACCAATCCCTGTAGTGCCAACTGTTCATTATAACATGGGTGGTATTCCAACAAATTATAAAGCCGAAGTTATGACAATTAATGGATCAGAAAAAATTGTTCCAGGATTGATGGCGATTGGTGAAGCAGCATGTGTTTCAGTTCATGGTGCAAATAGACTTGGTTCTAATTCATTAATTGATTTAGTGGTATTTGGAAGAGCGGCAGCAAAAAGAGCAGCAGAGCTAGTAAAACCAGGAACTCCACATGAAGAAATTTCAGATTCTGAAACAGAAAAATGTTTAGAAAGATTCGATAAATTTAGAAATGCAAATGGGGAAAATAAAACTGCAGATTTAAGGTTAGCAATGCAAAAAACAATGCAGCTAAAATGTGCGGTCTTTAGAACAGATAAAACTCTTAAAGAAGGTGTAAACGAAATAAGAAAACCATTTGATGGCATGGAATCAATATTTGTTAAAGATAAATCTCTCATATACAATACTGATCTAGTTGAAACCTTAGAATTTGATAATTTAATAGGACAAGCAATTACAACAATGGAATCCGCGTATCATAGAAAAGAAAGTAGAGGAGCTCATGCAAGAGATGATTTTCCTAAAAGAGATGACGAAAAATTTATGCAACATACACTTTCATGGTGTAATGGAAAAGAAACTAAGTTTGATTACAGACCTGTTCATAAATCAACATTAACTTCTGACGTGCAGTATTTTCCACCTCAAGAAAGAATTTATTAATGGTTCAAATAAATTTACCTAAAAATTCAAAAGTTCAAAAAGGCAAATATTATAAAGACACTACTGGTTCAAAAAATATCAGAAGAGTAAATATTTACAGATGGGATCCTTCATCAGGAGAAAATCCAAGAATAGATACATATGAAGTAGACATGGATAACTGCCCTTCAAAAGTATTAGATCTTTTAAATAAAATAAAAAATGAAATTGATTCATCGTTAGCTTATCGCAGATCTTGTTCGCATGGTGTATGTGGCTCGTGTGCTATGAATATGGATGGAAAAAATGGTTTGGCATGCACAAAACCTCATGCAGAAATTGATGGTGATATAAATATTTATCCTTTACCTCACTTAAAAGTTAAAAAAGATTTAATTGGTGATTTAAGCATTTTATACAAACAATATGAGTCAATAGAACCATGGCTAAAAACAAATACAAAAATTGAAAATAAAGAAATTTTTCAATCGAGAGAAGATAGATCAAAGTTAGATGGCGCATATGAATGCATAATGTGTGCCTGTTGTTCAACTGCATGCCCAAGTTATTGGTGGAACGGTGACAAGTTTCTTGGTCCAGCAGTATTACTGCAAGCTTATAGATGGATCATTGACAGTAGAGATGATGAAAGAAATGAGAGATTAAAAAAAGTAGCAGACGAACTTAAATTGTATGGTTGCCATACCATTATGAATTGTACAAATGCTTGTCCAAAAGGATTAAATCCAGCAAAGGCTATTGCAGAAATAAAAAAAATGCTTGCAACAAGCTAATTACTTATATTAAATAATTTTACCAATGAATTTAATTCAACATTTTGTAAACGGTCAGGTTACCAGTGGAAAATCTGATAGAACGGGAAAAGTATTTAATCCAGCAACTGGAAATCAAGAGTCAGAAGTAAAACTTGGTTCAAAAGCAGATTTAGATGCTGCGGTAAGCGTTGCAAAAAAAGCTTTTGAAACTTGGTCATTGAAACCTCCAATTCAAAGAGCAAGAATAATATTTAAATTTAAAGAACTAATAGAAAAAAATTCTGATGAATTAACGAAGATAATCGTTTCTGAACACGGAAAAGTTTATGACGATGCCAAAGGTTCACTGTTAAGAGGCTTAGAAGTAGTTGAATTTGCATGTGGAATTCCTCAAGTTTTAAAAGGAGAATTTACAGAAAACGTTGGTACAAATATTGATAGTTGGTCAATGAGACAGCCTTTAGGTGTTTGTGCTGGAATAACTCCGTTTAACTTTCCAGCAATGGTTCCTATGTGGATGTTCCCCATGGCAATAGCTTGTGGAAATACTTTTGTACTAAAACCTTCCGAAAAAGATCCTTCATGCTCAATTCGTCTAGCGGAATTATTTAAAGAATCTGGATTACCAGATGGAGTTTTTAATGTTGTAAATGGAGACAAAGAAGTAGTAGATGCAATATTAACAAACAAAGATATTCAAGCAGTCAGCTTTGTGGGGTCTACACCTATAGCAAAATATATATATGAAAATGCCGCTAAGAATGAAAAAAGAGTGCAAGCACTTGGAGGAGCAAAAAATCATTGTGTAGTTATGCCAGACTGTGATTTAGACCAGGCAGTAAATGGTCTTATGGGAGCAGCTTATGGCTCAGCAGGAGAAAGATGTATGGCACAGTCAGTCGCCGTTGCTGTAGATAACATTGGAGATCAGTTAGTTGATAAATTAGCAAAAAAAGTTGATGTACTTAAAATTGGTCCAGGCACAGATAAAACATCAGAAATGGGTCCTTTAGTTACAAAAGAACATTTAGAAAAAGTTAGAGGTTATGTTGATTTAGGTGTAAAGGAGGGTGCAAAATTAGTTGTTGATGGAAGGAATATTAAATTACAGGGTTACGAAAATGGTTTTTATATAGGAGGGTGTTTATTTGATCATGTTAAAAAAGATATGCGTATTTATAAAGAAGAAATTTTTGGCCCAGTTCTTTCAGTAGTTAGAGTAAAAGATTTTGATGAAGCAACTCAATTAGTTAATGATCATGAATATGGAAATGGAACAAGTATCTACACTCGTGATGGAGATGTGGGAAGAACATTTGCCAGTAAAATAAAAGTTGGAATGGTTGGCATAAATATCCCGATCCCTGTTCCAGTTGCATTTCATAGTTTTGGTGGTTGGAAAAGATCATTATTTGGGGATCAACATATGTATGGACCTGAAGGAGTAAGATTTTACACAAAATTAAAAACTATAACTTCAAGATGGCCTTCGGGAATTAGATCAAATCCTGAGTTTGTAATGCCAACAATGAAATAATTATGACAAAAATATCTTTGATTGGGGCCGGCCAAATTGGCGGAACTCTAGCACACCTTATTGGTTTAAAAGAATTAGTTGATGAAGTTGTGTTATTTGATGTAGCTAGTGGAGTTGCTAAAGGCAAAGCTTTAGATATTGCTCAATCATCCTCTGTAGATGGATTTAATGTTAAGTTTTCTGGAACGGATAATTATGCTGATATAAAAAATTCAGGTGTAATTATTATTACTGCTGGAGTTCCAAGAAAACCAGGTATGAGCAGAGATGACTTGCTAGGAATTAACTTAAAAATAATAAAACAAGTTGCAGAAGGTATCAAAGAAAATTCTCCAGATGCTTTTGTAATTTGTATTACAAATCCATTGGATGTAATGGTAATGGCTCTTCAAAAATACTCGGGTTTACCAACACATAAAGTAGTTGGTATGGCTGGAATATTGGATAGTTCAAGGTTTAAATTGTTTTTATCTTTAGAATTAAATGTTCCTGTAAAAGAAATTGAAGCAATGGTTATGGGAGGCCATGGAGATACTATGGTTCCACTACCAAGATTAACACGAGTTTCAGGAAAGCCATTGTTAGATTTAGTTAAAGAAGGAAGAATTTCTTCTGAGAGGTTAGAAATCATTAATCAAAGAACAAGAGATGGTGGGGCAGAAATAATTAAGTATTTAGAAAAAGGATCTGCTTTTTATGCACCAGCTGCATCAGGAGTTGAAATAGCTTCTGCCTATTTGAATGATGAGAAAAAAACTCTTCCATGTGCCGCATATCTTGGTGGCGAATATGGAATTGATGGTCTTTATGCTGGTGTACCAGTTGTAATTGGTAAAAATGGTGTAGAGAAAATAGAAGATATAAATCTTGAAGATAAAGAAAAAAAAGAATTTATGAATTCAATAGATGCGGTAAAAAAATTATGGAAAGCAGCATTAATCGTAGATCCAAATCTAGCTAAATAATGAACATTCATGAGCATCAAGCAAAGCAAATCTTAAAGAAATATGGTGTGGTTGTACCAGAAGGGGTTTTTGCATTTACTGTTGATGAATTAATTGAAAAAGCTAAATCATTAAAAACTCAGAAATTTGTCTTAAAAGCTCAAATTCACGCAGGAGGAAGAGGTAAAGCCGGAGGTGTAAAAATTGTAAACAATATTAAGGAATTAACAAAAGCATCTAAAGAATTATTAGGCAAAAAACTGGTAACTCCACAAACAGGTCCACAAGGACGAGAGGTTAAAAGATTATATGTAGAAGAGTCATCCGGCATTGAAAAAGAATTTTATCTTTCATGTTTAGTAGATAGATCAAGCTCAAAAATTGCTTTTATTTCAAGTGATCAAGGTGGAATGGATATTGAAGAAGTAGCAAGAAATAGTCCAGAAAAAATAATTACAACAAAAATTAATTTAAGTGAAGAAATATCTAATAACGATTGTGAAGAAATAATTAAAATATTTAATTTAAAAGATAATTCAAAATTAGAAGCTATTTCTCTTATAAAATCAATTTACAAAATGTTTTTAAGCACTGACGCAAGTCTTGTAGAGATCAATCCACTTATTTTAACTCAAGATAAAAAAATAATTTGTTTAGATGCAAAAATTAATTTTGATGATAATTCGTTATTTAGGCATCCAGAAATTTTTGAACTGAGAGATTTAAATGAGGAAGATCCAACAGAAGTAGAAGCTAGTAAGCATGATCTTTCATATATTAAGCTTGATGGAAATATTGGATGTATGGTAAATGGAGCTGGATTAGCTATGGCTACTATGGATATCATAAAACTTTATGGTGAAGAACCAGCTAATTTCTTAGACGTTGGCGGTGGAGCCTCAAAAGAAAAAGTATCTGCTGCTTTAAAAATTATTCTTTCTGACAAAAATGTAAAAGGTATTTTGATTAATATATTTGGTGGAATTATGAGATGTGATGTGCTTGCTTTAGGTGTTGTTGAAGCAGCAAAAGAAATAAAAATTAATGTTCCTCTAGTTGTAAGATTAGCAGGTACAAATTTTCTAGAAGGAAAAAAAATTCTTGATAATTCAGGTTTAAAATTAATTTCTGCTGAAAATTTAGACGATGCAGCGAAAAAAATAGTTGAAGCGATAAAATAAAAATTATGTCAGTTTTAATAAATAAAAAAACAAAACTAATTTGTCAGGGGTTTACGGGAAAACATGGCACTTTTCATTCTGAGCAAGCAATACAGTACGGAACAAATTTAGTAGGAGGAGTTACTCCTAAAAAAGGTGGTCAAAAACATCTTAATAGACCTGTATTTAATACAGTGGCTGAGGCAAAAAAGGAAACTGGCGCTGATTCGACTATGATTTATGTTCCCGCAAAGTATGCGGCAGCTGCAATTATTGAAGCAATAGAATCTTCAATTGAATTAATAGTATGTATTACCGAAGGCATACCTATATTAGATATGCTTAAAGTAAAAAAAAAATTAAATAATTCAAAAAGCAGATTAATAGGACCCAATTGTCCAGGAATAATTACTCCGGATGAATGTAAAATAGGAATAATGCCAGGCAATATTCATAAAAGAGGTACGGTTGGAATAGTTTCACGATCAGGAACTTTAACCTATGAAGTGGTAGCACAAACAACGGAAAATGGGCTTGGGCAATCCACATGTATTGGCATTGGTGGAGATCCAATCAATGGAACAAATTTTATAGATTGTTTAGATTTATTTTTAAATGACGAAGAAACAAAATCTATTTTAATGATAGGTGAAATAGGTGGAACTGCTGAGGAAGAGGCATCTGAGTTTGTAAAAAAACATAAAATCAAAAAACCAATTGTTGGCTTTGTTGCTGGAATAACAGCGCCACCAGGTAGAAGAATGGGACATGCGGGAGCTATTATTTCCGGTGGCAAAGGTGATGCACATGGAAAGATTAAAAAAATGGAGGATTGTGGTATCACTATAGCAAAATCTCCAGCTGAAATTGGCAAAACACTTCTAAACAAATTGTCTAATTGAAATATACTTTCCAGATATTATAATATTTGAATTAAACTAATGTCATCTTCAAAAAATTTAGAATTTAAAAAAACATCTTTTTTAAGCAAATCAAATAGTTTGTTTATTGAGGAAATGTATTTGAAGTTTATAAAAAACGATCCCACATTAGCCCAGAATTGGAAAGATTATTTTAGAAGTTTGGACGAAGATTTAAAATCAGTTGTAAAAGAAATTGAAGGGCCGTCTTGGCAACCAAATAAAAAAAAAATAAATATTAATATTGAAGAATATAAAAAAGAACTTGAAACAACTGTTGAGAGTTTGAGTTCAGATATTAACGATCAGAATTCTGAGCAGTCAAAAGCAGATTCAATTAAGGCTATAGCATTAATTAGAGCATATAGAATTAGAGGTCATCTTATTGCAAATCTTGATCCACTTGGCATGATGGAAAGAAAATATCTTCACGAGTTACATCCTGAAGACCATGGTTTTAAAAAAGAAGATTATAATAAAAAAATTTTTTTACATTCATATTTAGATAAAAGTTATGCATCAATCAATGAATTGATCTCTTTTTTAAAAAGTATTTATTGTTCTTCAATTGGAGTTGAGTACATGCATATTACAGACCCTGTTGAAAAAATATGGTTCAGAGAAAGAATGGAAAAAGAGGAAAATCAATTAAAGTTTACTGACAATGGCAAAAAAAATATTTTAAATAAATTAATACAAGCAGAAGGTTTTGAAAAATTTTTAGCACTGAAATTTGTAGGGACAAAGAGATTTGGTTTAGATGGAGCAGAGTCCTTGATACCAGCTCTTGAACAAATAATTAAAAGAGGTGGGCAGTTAAATGTAAAAGAAGTGAAAATTGGGATGTCTCATAGAGGAAGATTAAATGTTTTGGCTAATCTCTTGCAAAAATCTTATAAAAGAATGTTTAACGAATTTGTTGGAGAATATGCTAGCACACCAGAAGAATCTGCTGGAGATGTTAAATATCATTTGGGTGCTTCATCAAATAGAGAGTTTGATGGCAATTCAGTACACATAAGTTTAACAGATAATCCATCACATTTAGAAGCTGTTAATCCAGTTGTTCTTGGACAAACAAGAGCAAAACAATTCTTTCATCAAGATGCAAAAAGAAACAAAGTAATTCCAATTTTAATTCACGGTGATGCAGCATTTGCTGGACAAGGTGTAGTTGCAGAATGTTTTTCAATGTCTGGGCTAAAAGGTCATAATACTGGTGGAACAATTCATATTATTGTAAACAATCAAATTGGTTTTACAACAAGCCCAAGGTTTGCAAGGTCAAGCCCTTATCCTTCGGATTTAGGAAAAGTAGTTGAGGCTCCTATTTTGCATTGTAATGGAGACGATCCTGAAGCGGTAGTACATTGTGCAAAAATTGCAATTGAGTTTAGACAAAAATTTAACAAAGATGTTGTTATCGATATGATTTGTTATCGTAGGTTTGGTCACAGTGAAGGAGATGAGCCTTCATTTACGCAACCCTTAATGTACAAAAAAATTAGAGAACATCCCACAACGGTAAATGTGTATGGAAACAAACTAATAAAAGAAAATATTATTACTAAAGAAGAATTTGATAAAATGAAAAAAGAATTCAAAAATCTTCTTGATGAACAATTTAAGACTGCCAAAGACTATAAACCGAAAATTGAATGGTTTGAAGGAACTTGGACTAGATACAAACCAGAAAAAGGCAAAGATAAAAGAGGCAAAAGTGGAGTAGATTTAGATAAACTTGTGAAAATTTCTGAAAAAATCAACAGTGTGCCATCTGAAATAAATGTGCATAAAACGATTACTAAGGTTTTAGGTTTAAGAAAACAATCAGTTCTTCAAAAAAAAGGAATAGATTGGGGAACAGCGGAAGCTTTAGCTTTTGGATCACTTCTAGAAGAAGGATACCCAGTAAGATTAGTAGGACAAGATTCTGGTAGAGGAACTTTTAGTCAAAGACATTCAGTTTTAAGAAACCAAATAGATAACTCACGATATATTCCTCTAAATAATATCTCTAAAAAACAAAAAAATTTTGAACCCGTTGATAGTTTTTTATCAGAATTGGCTGTTTTAGGGTTTGAATATGGTTACAGCCTAGTTGAACCAGGCACATTAACTATTTGGGAAGCTCAATTTGGTGATTTTGCAAATGGAGCTCAAGTAATAATTGACCAGTTTATTTCATCAGGTGAGAGAAAATGGTCTAGAGCTAGTGGACTTGTAATGCTTTTGCCTCACGGTTATGAAGGTCAAGGTCCAGAACATTCATCTGGAAGATTAGAGAGATTTCTTCAACTATGTGCACAAGATAATTTACAAGTGATGAATTGTACTACTCCTGCAAACTATTTTCATGCTTTAAGACGTCAAATACATAGAGATTTTAGAAAGCCGCTAGTTATTATGACTCCTAAATCATTATTAAGAAACAAACTTTGTGTATCTAATTTGGAAGACTTTGGCAAAATAAACTCCTTTCATAGAGTCCTTTTGGATCATGCTATTGATCCAAAAGAAAATAGTTTTATAAAACTTAAAAAAAGCAACAAAATAAGAAAAGTAATTTTATGTTCAGGAAAAGTATATTTTGATTTGCTGGAAGCCCGTGAAAAATTAAAAAAAGACGATGTAGTTTTTTATAGAATTGAGCAATTATATCCTTTTCCAATTAAATCTTTGGTAAAAGAGATCAAACTATATGCAAAAACTGCAAAATTTTATTGGTGTCAGGAAGAACCAAAAAATATGGGAGCGTGGTTTTCAGTTAGGGATTATATCCAATGGACATTAAAGTATATTGGCGCTAATAATAATAAAATTTCTTACATTGGGAGAAATCCAGCTGCATCCCCAGCCACAGGTTATGCAACAAGACATATTGCTCAACAAAAAGAAATAATTAAAAATGTATTTAACTAAAGATGAGTGAAAAAATTTTAGTTCCTGTTTTAGGCGAAAGTATTACTGAAGCCACAGTTGCAAAATGGCTTAAAAAAAAGGGAGAAAGCGTAGATGCCGATGAACCTATTATCGAGTTAGAGACAGATAAAGTCAATCTTGAAGTACCTTCACCAATCACTGGTGTAATTACTGAAATTAATTGTAATAATGGCGATACAGTAGCAGTTGGTGCTGTGTTAGGAACGGTTACAGATGGAACAAAAGAAACAGAAAAAATTGAAAAAAAAGAGAAAAAATCAAGTGAGCAAAATCAATCAAACAACATAATTAATTTAGAACAGGAAAAAAACCAAGAACCAAGATTTTTTCAAGATAAAAATAATTTTGGTGAAAAGCCATTGATTTTAAAAGATGAACAACCATTGGTTTTAAAGAATGCAGTCATGAAAAAAAGTAACCATTTGAAAAAACAAACTTTATCACCAGCAGTAAGAAAAATTGTAGAAGAAAATAAAATAAATTTAGATTTGGTCCAAGGTACTGGTAAAGATGGTCGTATATTAAAAGGTGATCTAATAAGTTTGATGGGAACTTCACCAAGACCATCTGAAAGAAAAATTCAATATGGTCAAGAAGAAAGAATCAAGATGACTAAATTGAGACAGACTATAGCAAAAAGACTTAAAGAAGCACAAGAAAATGCAGCTATGCTAACAACTTTTAATGAAGTTGATATGAGCGAAATCATTGCAATGCGAAAAGAAAACCAAGAGGACTTTCAAACTAGATTTGGAATTAAACTTGGTTTTATGTCTTTTTTTGTAAAGACATGTGTGCTTGGTTTAAAATCTTTTCCAGTAATAAATGCTGAAGTTGATGGTCAAGAAATTATTTATAAAAATTATTTCAATATTAGCTTTGCCGTAGGAACTGAAAAAGGTTTAGTTGTTCCTGTATTAAGAAATGCAGATGAATTATCATTTGCTGAAATTGAGAAAAATATCAAATCTATTTCAGAAAAAGCAAGAAGTGGAAATCTAGCAATTGAAGATCTTCAAGGAGGAACATTTACTATAAGCAATGGTGGAGTTTATGGCTCAATGTTATCGACTCCTATATTAAATCCTCCACAATCTGCTATATTAGGTATGCATAACATTGTTGAAAGACCAGCTGTGGTAGATGGAGAAATCAAAATCAGACCAATTATGTATTTAGCTTTAACTTATGATCATCGAATAGTTGATGGCAAAGACTCAGTTTCGTTTCTTAAATTAGTAAAAGAGAATCTTGAAGATCCAAGAAGGCTATTTTTAGATATTTAAATGTCAGATAAATTTCAAGCAACAATAATAGGAGGAGGTCCAGGAGGGTATGTTTGTGCAATCAGATTGGCGCAATTAGGAATTAAGACTGCATGTATCGAGTCACGTGAAACTCTAGGAGGCACATGTCTAAATATTGGCTGTATACCTTCAAAAAGTCTGCTTAACCTATCTGAGTATTTTCACAGGGCAAAAAATTTTACAAAAATTGGTATAGAAGTAGGAGATGTAAAGCTTAATTTACCAAAAATGATGCAAAATAAAGATAAAGCAGTAACTAATTTAACAAAAGGGATTGAATTTTTATTTAAAAAAAACAAAGTAACTTATTTTAAGGGAACTGGAAGATTTAAATCTGTAAATCAAATTTCAATTTTAGATAAAAATAATAAAGAAACAATTATTGAAACTGAAAAAACTATAATTAGCACTGGTTCTGAACCAATGGAATTGCCTGGAATTAAATTTGATGAAAAAAGAATACTATCTTCAACTGGCGCTTTATCTTTATCACTTCTGCCAAAAAAAATGGTTGTTATTGGCGCTGGTTATATTGGATTAGAGTTAGGATCAGTTTGGTCAAGATTAGGAACAGAGGTTCATGTAGTTGAATTTTTAGATCATATTACTCCTGGTATGGACAAAGAAATTTCTAAAGAGTTTATGAAAATTTTAATAAAACAAGGATTAAATTTTCATCTACAAACAAAAGTAGATTCTATTAAGAAAGATAAAAAAGGAGTGATGATAAAAACAACTGATAAAACTGGAAAGAAAATAGTTTTTGAAAGTGATGTAGTTTTAATATCGGTAGGAAGAAAACCTTATACTAAAAATCTAAATTTAGAAAAAATAAATATTGAATTAGATAATAAAAAGAAAATAAAAGTAAATAAGAACTTTGAAACAAATATTCAAAATATTTATGCAATAGGCGATGTTATTAATGGACCAATGCTAGCACATAAAGCCGAAGAAGAAGGAATAGCTTTGGCAGAATTAATTTCTGGTCAATCAGGTCATGTAAATTATGATGTTATTCCAGGAGTTGTTTACACCTCACCCGAGGTTGCATCTATTGGAAAAACTGAAGAACAATTAAAAAATATGAATCATGCTTATAAAGTAGGAAAATTTCCTTTTATGGCCAATTCAAGAGCTAAAACAATTAATGAACCAGAAGGATTTGTTAAAATCCTTGCAGATGAAAAGACAGATAAAGTTTTAGGAGTTCATATGATAGCACCTCATGCCGGGGAAATTATTGCAGAAATGGCTTTAGCAATGGAATTTGGTGCAAGTTCAGAGGATATTGCAAGAACTTGCCATGCTCATCCTACTTTTTCTGAAGCTATAAAAGAAGCAGCATTATCGGTAGATAAAAGAGCAATTCATTCGTAATATATTTTCATATTCAAATATGAAAATTCCTATTCTATTACCAAATATATTTGATTATCCGTTTACATATGATTCCTCGAATTTAGATCTTAAGCTTGGAGATTATGTAATAGTTCCATTTGGAAAAACCAAAATGACCGGATTAGTTTGGAATCAATTTGAAAAAAATCCTAAAAAAAAATTTTTAACAAGAAAAATTACAAAAAAACTAAATATTTCTTCATTAAATGTAAACACAATTAAATTTTTAAATTGGTTTTCAGAGTACAACATAGTTCCAAAAGGAATGTCATTAAAATTACATTTATTAAGTAATGAAGCAATTGAAAGTCATTACGATAAAGAATATAGGGAATATAATTTAGTCAAAAAAACAAATAAAATTAGGCTTTCTGATGAACAGTCCAAATCTGCTAAAAAAATTATGGAGGCAGATGGTAAATTTAGAGTTCATGTTTTACAAGGGACAACTGGATCAGGAAAAACAATTGTTTATTTTAATTGTTTAAAAAAAAAAATTGAACAAGGATATCAGGGACTAATTTTATTGCCAGAAATTGTATTAACAAGCGAATTTCAAAGTAAATTTAAAGAATTTTTTGGTTTTGAAGCAGCTATATGGCATTCGGCAATTTCCAAAAAAAGAAAAAAAATAATTTGGAGTGGATTAGCAGCTGGAGAAATCAAAGTTATTATTGGAGCTAGATCATCTTTATTTTTACCTTTTAAAAAATTAGGAATTATAATTGTTGATGAAGAACACGATCAATCTTTCAAACAGGATGAGGGAGTAATTTATAATGCAAGAGATATGGCAATTTCAAGAGCGTCTTTTGAAAATATACCAATAAATTTAATTACTGCTGTTCCATCAATTGAAACTTTTGAGAATATTAAAAAAGGCAAATACTCATATTCTAGATTATTTAAAAGATATAAAGATGCAAAATTACCAGAACACGAAATAATTAATTTAAACGAACATAAGTTATCTAGTTATTCATGGATTGCTTCGAAAACGATCGAAAAGGTTAAATTACATTTAAATAAAAAAGATCAAGTACTTTTTTTTCTAAATCGTAGGGGATTTTCTCCTTACGTACTTTGTAAAAAATGTTTAAAAGTTTATTCCTGTCCTAATTGTTCAATTAATTTAGTGTATCATAAAAATAAAAAAAATCTTCTTTGTCATTACTGTGGTTATAAAACAGAATTAAAAAGAAGTTGTAATGATGGTAAAAATTGTGAATTTGTTTTTAGTGGGCCTGGTGTAGAAAGAATATTAGAGGAAGTAAAAAAAATATTTCCTGACAAAAAATCAATAATTTTTTCTAGTGACACAATGAATAAAAAATCTTCCTCTGAGATTTTAGATAAAATTAAAAATAATGAAGTTCAAATATTAATTGGAACACAGCTTATTTCAAAAGGTTTTCATTTTCCAAATTTAAACTGCATTGTGGTTATTGATGTTGATTTATCTACAGGAGGCCATGATTTAAGAAGCGCAGAAAAAAATTTACAACTATATCATCAACTATCTGGTAGGGCAGGCAGAACAGGAAAACCTGCAACTATATATTTTCAAACATATAATCTTAAATCTGATATGATTGCGCAAATTACAAATATTAATCCAAATATTTTTTTGGAAAAAGAATTAGAGATAAGAAAAATTAACAACCTCCCCCCTTTTGAGAGATTTGTGTCAATAATTTTAAGTGGGAAAAATGAAAAAAAACTAGAAAAAGAAGCGTATAAACTTAGAGATCATTTAGAAAAATATTTAAATGCAAGAATTTTAGGACCAGTGGGTGCGCCTATATATAAAATTAAGAAAAACTTTAGATACAGACTATTAATAAGATCCAAAAAAAATGTTCAAATTCAGAAGGATCTATCACTGAGTTTAAAAAATTTCAAATTTTCTTCAGGAATAAAACTAACAGTTGATGTTGACCCAATAAGCTTTAATTAATCAAGTAAAATTAACATTTTTGACAAATGTGTCGCTTGAAGAGATAATATTCATATGTTAATTAACGAAAAATTTTTATAAATCTTCAAAATTTAACAAGGATAGAAAATTGAGCGACAAAAACAGTTTTTCAGTATCAGCTGTTAATAGCTATTCTCAAGCCCTATATGAACTAGCTAACGAAAGTAAATTCTTGAATAAAATTGAAGATCAGGTTGTAGCATTAATAAAATTAATATCGGAGAGTAATGATTTCAATTTATTAATTAAGGATCCTACAAATAAACAAGAAGATCAATTGAATATTATAAGTATAATTTCTGAAAAATTTGAGTTTAATAATTTATTAAAAAAATTTTTATGCTTTTTAATTTTAAAAAGAAGACTATTTTATTTAGATAAAATCTTAAGAGATTTTACATTAATTTGTTCAAAAAAACGTGGAGAAGTTGTTGCAAAATTAATTGCAGCTAAAGAACTTAACGATAGTGAAATAGATAAAATTAAAAACGAGCTTACCCAAAACTTTGGTTCAAATGTCAAATTAAATTATAAATATGATCCGAGTTTAATTGGTGGATTGATCATTCAAGTAGGAAGTGTTATGATAGATACATCCATCAAAAATAAATTACAGCAAATCGAAAATAAAATGATCGAGGCATAAATGGACATAAATCCTTCGGAAGTTACAAAAATATTAAAAGAACAAATAAAAAAATTTGGAGATAAAGCAGAAGTTTCAGAAGTAGGACAAGTTTTATCTGTTGGAGATGGAATAGCTAGAATTTACGGACTAGATAATGTTCAAGCGGGAGAAATGGTTGAATTTTCTGATGGCACAAAAGGAATGGCTTTAAATTTAGAAAAAGATAATGTTGGTGTTGTAATTTTTGGTGACGATAAAGCTATTAAAGAAGGCGATACTGTTAAAAGAACAGGTTCAATTGTTGATGTACCTGTTGGCAAAGAATTATTAGGGAGGGTTGTTGATGGGTTAGGAAATCCAATAGATGGAAAAGGTGTATTAGATAAAGGATTAAAAAGAAACAGAGTTGAAGTTAAGGCACCCGGTATTATTCCAAGAAGATCAGTATCAGAACCAGTGCAGACTGGATTGAAAGCAATTGATATTTTGATTCCAATTGGAAGAGGTCAACGTGAATTAATTATTGGAGATAGACAAACTGGAAAAACAGCAGTTGCTATTGATACAATTATTAATCAAAAAGAAATTAATCAGTCAGGAGATGAGAAACAAAAATTGTATTGTATATATGTAGCTATCGGTCAAAAAAGATCTACGGTTGCTCAAATTGTAAAAACTTTAGAAGATGCTGGGTCTATGGAATATACAACTATTGTTGCCGCAACAGCTTCAGACCCTGCGCCATTACAATTTCTTGCTCCATATACCGGATGTACAATTGGTGAATATTTTAGAGATAATGGCATGCATGCTTTAATTATTTATGATGATTTATCTAAACAGGCTGTAGCTTATAGACAAATGTCACTTTTATTAAGAAGACCACCAGGACGAGAAGCTTATCCTGGAGATGTTTTTTATTTACATAGTAGATTGTTAGAGAGAGCTGCAAAATTAAATGATGAAAATGGTGGTGGATCTTTAACAGCTTTACCAATTATTGAGACTCAGGCTGGAGATGTGTCAGCTTATATTCCAACAAATGTTATTTCAATTACTGATGGTCAAATTTTTCTTGAAACAGAGTTATTTAACCAAGGAATTAGACCAGCTGTGAATGTTGGTTTGTCTGTTTCAAGAGTTGGTTCAGCAGCACAAACAAAAGCAATGAAGAAAGTTGCAGGATCAATAAAATTAGAGCTTGCTCAATACCGAGAAATGGCAGCTTTTGCACAATTTGGTTCAGATTTGGATGCTTCTACTCAAAAATTATTGAATAGAGGTTCAAAATTAACCGAATTATTAAAACAAAAGCAATATTCACCAATGTCTGTAGCCGAACAAGTAGTTAGCGTATTTTGTGGTGTTAAGGGTTATTTAGACGATATTGAATTAAAAGATATAAGTGAATTTGAAAATAAAATTTTAGCTAAGTGTAATTCTGAGAATCCTGAAATTTTAAATACAATTAAAAAAACTGGAAAACTAGAAGAAGAAACTGAAAAATTACTTTCAAAAATAATCGGAGAATTGAAAAAAAATTTTAAATCTTAATATATGCCAAGTTTAGATGATCTTAGAAAAAGAATTAAAAGTATTAAATCAACGCAAAAAATTACAAAGGCTATGAAAATGGTAGCAGCTGCAAAATTAAGAAAAGCCCAAGAGAATGCAGAAAAAGGAAGACCTTATTCAGAAAAAATGAACAACATAATATTAAATTTATCAAACAACATAAGAGACAAGGAAAATGCACCTAAGCTACTAACGGGCACAGGTACCGATAAAGTTCATTTATGTGCTGTATTAACCGCTGATAGAGGTTTATGCGGAGGGTTTAATTCAAACATAGTAAAAAAGGCAAGATCTTTCTTTGATAAAATAATAGCAGAAGGAAAAAATCTAAAAATTATTACTGTAGGATCCAAAGGTTACGATCAATTGAAAAGAATTTATGGTAATCAAATAATTGATAAAATTTCTTTTAAAGATTCAAAAATTGCAAATTATCTAGATGCTGAAATTGTTGGAAAAAAAATTATTGAATTATTTAGAAAAAATGAATTTGATGTTTGTACAATTTTTTATAATCAATTTAAAAATGTGATAACACAAATTCCTCAAGCTCAACAATTAATTCCTTTAAAATCTAGTGAAGTTAAAGAAAATTCTTTAGAAGATAACTATGAGTTTGAACCTGAGGAAGATGAAATTTTGTCAAATTTATTGCCAAAAAATATTTCAACACAAATATTTAAAGCAATGTTAGAAAATTCTGCTAGTGAACAAGGTTCTAGAATGACTGCTATGGATAATGCAACTCGAAATGCTGGCGAATTAGTCGACAAATTAACTATTCATTATAATAGAAGTAGACAAGCGGCTATTACAAAAGAATTAATTGAAATAATATCAGGAGCTGAAAGTTTATAAATTATGAGCAATAAAGGACATGTAACACAAGTTATTGGAGCTGTTGTAGATGTAAAATTTGAAGGCAACTTACCAGAAATATTAACTGCATTAGAATGTAAAATAAGAGATAACAGATTAGTGTTAGAAGTTGCTCTGCATCTTGGTGAATCTACCGTGAGAACAATTGCTATGGATGGAACAGAAGGTCTTAAAAGAGGTGATGAAGTAATAGATACTGGAAACCCAATAAAAGTTCCTGTAGGACCTGAAACATTAGGAAGAATTATGAATGTAATAGGTGAACCAATTGATCAAAAAGGTCCAGTAAAAACAAAAGATAGCTGGCCAATTCATAGACCAGCACCTTCTTTTACTGAGCAATCAACAGAAACAGAAATTTTGGTAACAGGAATTAAGGTAGTAGATTTATTGGCACCATATGCCAAAGGAGGAAAAATTGGATTATTTGGAGGTGCTGGAGTTGGTAAAACAGTTATTATTATGGAATTAATTAATAATATTGCAAAAGCACACGGAGGCTTTTCAGTTTTTGCAGGCGTTGGTGAAAGAACCAGGGAAGGCAATGATCTTTACCATGAAATGATCGATTCTGGAGTCATTAAACCAGATGGGAAAGGATCTAAAGCTGCATTGGTTTATGGTCAAATGAACGAACCTCCAGGGGCAAGATTAAGAGTAGGTTTAACAGGTTTAACAGTAGCTGAATATTTTAGAGACCAAGAAGGTCAGGATGTATTATTTTTTATTGATAATATTTTTAGATTTACTCAAGCTGGATCAGAGGTATCAGCTCTTTTAGGTCGAATTCCTTCAGCAGTTGGCTATCAGCCAACTCTTGCAACTGATATGGGTAACCTACAAGAAAGAATTACTACAACTAACAAAGGATCAATTACTTCAGTTCAGGCAATTTATGTTCCTGCTGATGATTTAACGGATCCCGCGCCAGCAACATCGTTTGCTCACTTAGATGCAACAACAGTTTTGTCAAGGCAAATTGCAGAACTTGGAATTTATCCAGCTGTAGATCCATTAGATTCCACTTCAAGAATATTAGATCCAAGAATAGTAGGTGATGAACATTATAGGGTTGCTAGAGAAGTTCAAAAAATATTACAAACATATAAATCTCTTCAAGATATAATTGCAATTTTAGGTATGGATGAATTATCCGAAGAAGATAAATTAACAGTAACTAGAGCTAGAAAAATTCAAAGATTTTTATCTCAACCATTTTTTGTAGCTGAAGTCTTTACTGGTTCACCAGGAAAACTTGTAGATTTAGAGTCAACCATCAAAGGATTTGATGCGATTTGTAAGGGTGAATATGATCATCTTCCTGAAGCAGCTTTTTATATGGTAGGTGCAATAGAAGAAGTAGTTGGAAAAGCTGAAAAAATGGCAAAAGAAGCTGCAGCATAATGAGCAATGTTTTTAAAGTTGAAATAATAAATCCTGAAAAATCTTTTTTATCAAAAGAAGATGTAGTAGAAGTAGTCGTTCCTGCTTTTGAAGGAGATATGGGAATTTTAAAAGATCATATATCTATAATATCTTTTTTAAAACCAGGTTTAGTAAAGGTTATTGGCACGACCTCTGGTGATGAAACTTATTATGTTGAAGATGGTATAATAGAATTTAAAAATAATTGTTTATCAATACTAACAAGTAATATTTTTGATATTAAAAAAATAGATAAAAATAAAGTTAGAGATATTTTGGCTGAAGCCGAAAAAGAATCTCAAAATCAAGAAATTTCTGATGAAGCAAAATATTTAGTTGATCATAAAATTGAAGTTTTAAAATCTTTAACTCTAAATTAATCTAATATTTTTTTTATTTCAGACTTAACTTGTTGATAAACTTTAAGTTTAAAATTTACTGCTATTTTAGTTAGGTCTTCCAAATCTATCCATTTCCAATCTAAAAATTCAGGATGCTTAGTTTTTATGTTAATTTCCGATTCATCTCCAATAAACCTCATAATAAACCATTTTTGTTTTTGACCTTTAAATTTACCCTTCCAAATAATACCGATTAAGTGATCAGGCAAAACATATGTGAATTTATCTTGAATTTCTTCAATCAGTTTTACACTAACAATGCTAGTTTCTTCTTTTAATTCTCTTAAGGCAGCAGTATAAAATGTTTCATTTTTATCAACACCACCTTGTGGCATCTGCCAAAAATTTTTTGGATTGTCTATTCGTTTTGCAACAAAAACTTTATTTTCACTATTTAATAAAACTATTCCCACTCCATTTCTTAATGGAAGTTTTTCATATTTTTTATCCATTAAGAAGTTTAATAGCAAAATCTAGCTGATTATCTGTCTTAGTATTCATTCTAAAATCTTCTGAACTTTCAGCTATTTCAATATCTGGAGTAATACCAACTTCAGAAATTGATTTACCAGAAGGCAAATAATATTTTGAAATAGTTAATCTGATTGCTCCCTTGTTCTTTAGGGGAATAATTGATTGAACAGAACCTTTACCAAATGATTTTTCACCAATTAAAATTGCTCTTTTATGGTCCTTTAACGCTCCTGCAACTATTTCTGCGGCAGAAGCTGAACCATAATTAATTAAAACTATTAAGGTTTCGCCATCAATTATATCACCTTTGCGCGCAAACCATTTTCTATTTTCTTTTTTTTTTCTACTTTTGGTAGATACAATTTCTCCATTATTTAAGAAAAAATCAGATATTTTAATTGCTTGAGATAAAAGTCCACCAGGATTATTTCTTAAGTCTAAAATATATTTTTCAATTTTTTTATTTTGTCTCAGTTCTTTAATTTTTTCTTTAATTTGATCTGCACTATTTTCATTAAATGAAGTTAATCTTATATAACCCACTGTATCTTCAATAATTTTTGATTTAACTGACTCAATTTTAATTATTTCTCTAGTAATATTAAATATTATTGCCTTTTTTACACCTCGTCTCCTTACGGTGATTTTGATTGTAGATCCTACAGGTCCTCTCATTAATTCAACCGCTTCAGTTAAAGTTTTACCTTGCACTTGAATATCATTAATTTTGACAATGTAATCTCCAGCTTTAACACCTGCTTCTTCAGCAGGAGTATTGTCGATAGGAGAAATTACTTTCACTACTCCAAATTCCATACCAACTTCGATACCTAGACCGCCAAATTCTCCACTAGTTTCAGTTAGCATTTCTTTAAAAATTTCTGGGGACATATAAGCTGAATAAGGATCTAAAGATTGGAGAACACCATTGATAGCAGCATCCATAGCTTCACTATGATCTATTTCTTCAACATATTCATTATTTACTTTATCTAAAACTTCACTAAACAAATCTATTTTATCGTAAATACTTTCTTCGTTTGCAGAAAAACTTAAATTAGAAAAAAAAAGGGATAAAAAAATTATAAAAAATAAATTAAAATTATTTTTCATATTATTACCTTTTCATTTGGTATTAGTTCAGACCACATTTTTTCTAATTCATAAAATTTTCTTTTTTCTGGATTAAAAATGTGAACAATCAAATCTATTCCATCGATTAGCTTCCAGTCTTTGCTATCTTTACCTTCTATTTTACAGTTTATGATACCATTGTTTCTAAACTGTTCCAAAACTTGCTCAGAAAGAGCTTGAATATGTCGCGAAGATGTGCCACTTGCAATGATCATATAATCGGCCATCGAGGACTTATTTGCAAGATCAATAGATATAACATCTAGAGCTTTGTTCGAATCTAATGTGTTTAGAATAATTTTTTTTAGATTCAAAATTTTATCCATTAATTAGTTTAAGTTTATCAAATTTTTCTTAATTGAGAAGAAGAAATATTTACCTTCTTAAAGTTAATAAATTCTAAACTTTTTTTATTAAATTTTTTATAAGCAATAGATTTTAGCGATTTTGCTTTGTAGCGACTTCTATCAAAAACTAATATTTGACATATAGAAGCTATTTTTTTCCATTTGTGCCACTTATGAAAGTTAACTAGATTGTCTGCACCCATAATAAAATAATATTCTGTATATTTGTTTTTTTTCCTAAGGTAACTTATTAAATCTACAGTTCTGTTTGATTTTAATTTATTTTCAATAAAATAAATTTTAATAAAATTATTTTTTTTATTTAATTTTTTTGCAAATTTTATTCTTTGTTTTAAGCTCATATTACTTTTTTCTTTAAAAGGATTTTTTTTTGTGATTGCCCAAATTACTTTATTTAAATCAAATTTTTTTTTAGCTTCTAAAGATATTTTAATATGTCCCTTATGTGCTGGATCAAAAGTACCACCAAGAATACCAATTTTATTTTTTTTTAAATTTTTCAATTTATTTTCTAATTTGACCTTTTCCTAAAACTTCATATTTATAAGAAATCAATTGATTTAAACCAACAGGACCTCTTGGAGGTAACTTGTTTGTCGAAATTCCTACTTCGCCACCAAATCCAAATTCTCCACCATCAGCAAATTGTGTTGAAGCATTGTGTATGGCAATTGAACTATTGATTTTTTTTAAAAATATTCCAGCATTTTTTTTGTTTTTGGTGATTATACAATCAGTATGCATAGTACCATATTTATTCACATGGCTTATTGCCTGATCCAAATTACTAACACTTTTAACAGAAATTTTTGCTGATAAATATTCAGTTGACCAATCTTTTTCTTTAGCAAGATTTGATTTTCCTTTGTAATGACGCCTAATAGTTTTGTCGGCATAAATTTTACAATTATTTTTTTCTAAATTATTTAATATTGGATTGCAAAATTTTTTAACTATTTTTTTGTGCATCAATACGGTTTCTGTTGCACCACAAATACTAGTGTTTCTTAGTTTTGCATTATGAACTACTTTTGTTGCCATATTCAAATCTGCATCTTTATCGATATAAGTATGACAAATTCCTTCTAAATGACCAATTATTGGAACTGAAGAAAACTCTTGAACTTTTTTGACCAATGTTTTTCCACCTCTTGGAATAATTACATCAATATATTTTCCCATCTTTGAGAGCATAAAATCCACAATTTTTCTATCCCTTTTATTGATAAATTGTACGTAGTTTGGATCCACTTTATTTTCTTTAAGTGCTGTTCTAAATAAATTAGCTAAAATTTTGTTTGTATTGAAAGCTTCAGAACCACCTCTTAAAATTACAGCATTTCCAGATTTAAAACATAAACTTGAAGCATCAGAAGTTACGTTTGGTCTGCTTTCATAAATTATACCTATAACACCTATAGGTATAGAAATTTTTTTAATTATAAGTCCATTAGGCCTTCTCCATTTATGCAGAGTAACATCAATAGGATCTTTAAGTTTTGAAATATTTCTTATTGCTGATTGTATTCCTTTAAGCTTCACTGAATTTAATAATAATCTATCTATTAAATTTTCTTTTAATTTTCTTTTAATTGCTAAATTAATATCTTTATTATTTTCTTTTGTGATTAATTTTTTTTCTTTCTCAATTAAAAAAACAAATTTATCTAAAACTTTGTTTTTTGTTTTATTGTCAATCATATTTTTAAAAGCAACTTGAGACTTTTTTCCAAGAGAATTTAAGTAATTTATCATTTAAACTTCTGCCATATCATCTTTATGAATTACTTCAGATTTAGAAACATATCCTAAAAGTTCTTTTATTTTATTTGAATGTTGACCTTGAATTTTTGAAATTTCATCAGATGTGAATGAACTAAGACCTCTAGCATATTCTTTCATATTTTTATCTAAAATTTTTACATGGTCTCCCTTATTAAACTTACCGTTAACTTTTTTTATTCCGGCAGCTAATAGACTATTTCCTTTTTTTAAAGCGTTAATTGCTCCATCATCAATCACAAGTTCACCTTTAGGAGATATTGAACTAATTATCCATTTTTTTCTAGCATCTAATTTTGAAATTTTAGGTAAAAACCATGTGCATTCATTATTTTCTAAAATTTTTTTTATCGGTCTTAGATATGTTCCATTTGCAATAGCCATCGAACATCCAGATAATTGACAAACTTTTGCAGCATCAATTTTTGTTTTCATGCCCCCTGTACCATGTTCACCGATACTTTTTTTTGCGATTTTTTCTACATTTATATCGATATTTTTTATTTCTTTAATTAATTGTGCATTTTTATTTATTTTTGGATTTTTTGTATAAAGACCATCAACATCAGATAATAAGATTAAACAGTCTGCACTTGAAATTTGTGCTACTCTTGAAGCCAATCTATCATTGTCTCCATATTTTATTTCTGTAGTTGCAATACTATCATTTTCATTAACAACAGGAACAAAACCTAATTTAAATAAGTTATCAAAAGTTCTTTTAGCATTAATAGCTCTTCTTCTTTGTTCAGTATCTTCTAGAGTAAGTAAAATTTGAGAAATATTAATCTTTTTGTTACTAAAAATTTTATTGAATAAATTCATTAGTTCAATTTGGCCGATTGAAGCAACTGCTTGACTTTTGTCAAGTTTCAAATTTTTTTTACTTAAATTTAATTTTTTACAACCCAATGCTATTGCACCAGAACTTACTAGAATTATATTTTTATTTTCATCTTTTAAATGTTTAATATCTTTAGCAAATTCTGATAACCATTTTTTTCTTATAATTTTTTTTTCATTAATTAATAATGAAGAGCCAATTTTTATTACAACTGTTTTAGAATTTTCAAGATACATATTTTATTAGTTTAGATTTAATATTTGAAATTGAATTTTTATCCAATATAGAAAGTGTAAATACTTCAAATTTTTTATTTTTTGAAAAATCCTCTTTTTTTTTGTTTATTTCTTCTTCATCAAGCAAATCAGTTTTATTGAGAACTACTAATTCATCTTTTGTTAATAGATCTTTGTTATAGTTTCCTAACTCTTTTCTAACTTGATTATATGAAGTTTCTAAATTCTCTGTAGTGATATCAATCATATGCAGTAAAGTTTTGCATCTTTCTATATGTTTAAGAAATTTTATTCCAAGTCCCACACCAGTATGTGCTCCTTCAATTAAACCGGGAATATCAGCTAAAGTTATCTCTTTATCATCATAAATAGCAACTCCTAGATTTGGACTTAAAGTAGTAAATTTATAATTTGCAATTTTTGGCGTAGCACTTGTTATAGCTGCTAACAAACTTGACTTACCAGCATTTGGTAAACCAATTATTCCTATATCAGCAATTGTTTTTAATTGAAGCCAGATCCAAAATTCCTCACCTTTAGCACCCTTGGTAAATTTTTTTGGTGCTCTATTAGTTGAAGATTTAAACCTTGTGTTTCCAAATCCACTTTTTCCTCCATTTGCAACTATGAATTCTTCATTTTCTTTTTCAAAATCATAGATTAAGGTTTTATTATCTTCTTCAAAAACTTGTGTTCCAACAGGTACCTTTAAAAATAAATTATCGCCACTTTTTCCAGTTTTATTTTTACCTTTGCCATCTTCTCCCTTTTCTGCCTTAAAATGTTGTTGGTAACGATAATCTATTAGGGTATTTAAATTTCTTTCTGATTTTAAAACTACAGAACCTCCTTTGCCACCATCACCTCCATCAGGTCCACCAAACTCAATAAACTTTTCTCTTCTAAAACTAGGTGAACCCGATCCACCATCACCTGCTATAATAAAAATTTTAACTTGATCTAGAAATTTCATAATACAACTTCTTGAATTTTTAAGTTGTATCTATTAGTTGGGTTTTACAGAAACAAATGTTCTATCAGACTTTTTTGTTTTAAACTCTACTATACCCTTAACTAAAGAAAATATAGTGTGATCTTTACCCATACCAACATGTTGACCAGGAAATATCTTAGTTCCTCTCTGTCTAACAATTATATTTCCAGGATTAACATACTGACCACCGTACTTTTTCACTCCAAGTCTTCGACCAGCACTATCACGGCCGTTACGAGATGATCCACCTGCTTTTTTTGTTGCCATAATTTATATTTTATTTGTTCTCTTTAGTTTGTTTTTTAATTTCTTTTTTTTCAGTATTTTTAGCTTCAGCAAATACTCCACCATCTTTTGAAAAAATTTTGTTTATTTTAATTAATGAATATTGCTGTCTATGTCCATTCTTTCTTCTTGAATTTTTTCTTCTTCTTTTTTTAAAAATTAAAACAGTTCTATTCTTGCCATTTTTTAATAACTCTGCTTCAACTTTTGCTCCTTGTACTAACGGAGATCCAACTTCAATAGTTTTATCATCACCGTAAGCAAGAATTTCATTAAACTCAATTTTGCTTTTTGTTTTGTCATTTCCTAGCTTTTCAATTTTTAATATTTCGCTAGCTTTGACTTTATATTGTTTGCCACCAGTTTGTATTACAGCAAATGACATTGAGTACCTTTTTTTGTTTTCCAGCAATATAGACTTAGACTTGGCTTAGTCAAGTTGAATAAACTAAAAATTATCCTTTAAATCTCTTAATTTTGAAAAGGTTTCAATTGAATTATCGCTATTTAGATTCCGTTGTACAAATTTATCCTCAGATCTTAAAAAAATATTGCATTCAAGCTCTTCTTTAATTGTTGTCGGAATAGTTGGTAAACCATCGCTTAATTTTTTTTTAATTACAATTATTTTTTCTTTTAATTGTTTGTTATTACTGTCGTACTTTATACAAAACTTAGAATTTTGAAGTGTGTACTCATGTCCACAATAAACTTTCGTTTCTAGAGGGAATGTTTTTAATATATTCAAAGAACTTAGCATTTGTTCGTAAGTTCCTTCAAATAAACGACCACACCCTAATGAAAAAAGTGTATCACCAGTAAATAAAATTTTTTCCTCAAAAAAATAAAAACAAATGTGACCTAGAGTATGACCGGGAATATGAAAAATTTTTGCAGCAAAATTATTTTTGCTCCATATCTCTTGATCTTTTAAACATATGTCAATACCAGGTATTCTATTTTTATCTTCTGCATAGCCAACAACTTTAGCTTTATATTTTTTCTTTAATTCTTTATTTCCTCCGATATGATCATAGTGATGATGAGTATTTAATATATATATTAATTTTATTTTGTGTTTATCTAAATACTCAATAATTGGTTTAGACTCGCTAGGATCTACTACACAGGCCGAATTTGTTTTTTTGTCTATAATTAAATATGAATAATTATCTTGTAGACATCTTATTATTTCTACATTCATTTTATTTTTCTATTAAAAATATTCCTAACTCCGAAAATAAATTTTTTAACTCTAAATTACTATTAGTTATTTTTGACACCTTCTCCTTATGTAGAGCCAATGAATTGAACAACTTAATTTTTCTAATGTTGCAAAAATTAAAAAAATCCTTGATAGTACACATATGTAAATTTGGAGTATTATACCATTCATTTGGCAGATGTTTTGTTACCGGCATTGTTCCTTTAAAAAATAAATGTAGTCTTACTTTCCAAAATCCAAAATTTGGAATCGTAACTATAGCTTTGTTTGAGATCTTTAACAAATCATCTATTACTTTTTCAGGATTGTAGAACGCTTGAAGTGTTTGACTTAAAATTACATAATCAAAAGATAAATTAGGAAATTGCCGTAAATCTTTCTCTGCATTGCCTTCAATGACTGATAAACCTTTTGAAATACATATTTGCACATTATTTTTTGAAATTTCTAAACCTCTAGCATCGATTTTTTTATTATCTTTTAAATGTTTCATTAAAACTCCATCACCACAACCAACATCAAGTACTCTGGTATTATTTTTAATTAATTCTGAGATTATTTGAAATTCTTTTTTCATAACTATATTAATAATTTGCCTCTAAAAAATTTTTCACTGATTTTAAAAAATCAGGTACATCTAGTAGAAAAGAGTCGTGACCTTTATCACTGGCGATTTCTATAAAACCTACATCTGCGCCAGCTGCATTTAAAGCAATTACAATTTCTTTATTTTCAGATGTTGGATAAAGCCAATCTGATGTAAAAGAAATTATAAAAAATTTTGTTTTACTTTTTTTAAAAGCATCAGAAAGATTTCCATTATATTGTTTTGTTAAATCAAAATAATCCATTGCTCGTGTTATATAAAGATAGCTGTTGGCATCAAATCGATCTACAAATGCAGAGCCTTGATGTCTAAGGTAACTTTCAATTTGAAAATCAGCATCGAAGCTAAATTTTAAGTCATCCCTTTCTTGAAGTTTTCTGCCAAATTTTTCTTGCAAACCTTTTTGAGAAAGATAAGTAATATGTGCTGCCATTCTAGCAACGGCCAATCCTTTATCGGGAGAAAAAGTTGTATTAAGATAATCTCCTTTGCTCCAATTTTGATCGGCCATTATTGCCTGTCTACCTAACTCATTAAGAGCAATATTTTGTGCTGAATGACTAGCAGTGCATGCAATTGGAACAGCTGTTTTAGTTTTATCTGGATAATTTGCAACAAATTGTAAAGCTAGCATGCCTCCCATTGACCCACCCGTTACACTAAATAATTTATCAATATTAAAAAAATCTAATAAATTATATTGTGCTTTAACCATGTCATTAATTGTAATAACTGGAAAGTTTGTACTAAATGCTTTGTTAGTTTCTGAATCTATGCTGCTTGGTCCGTATGATCCCATGCAACCGCCAATTACGTTTGCACATATTACAAAAAATTTATTTGTATCAATTGCTTTGTCTGGACCAACTGCATATGACCACCATCCTTCTTTATTTGTAATTGGATTAGTTCCAGCTACAAACTGATCACCCGATAAAGCATGAAAAACTAAAATTGCATTATCTCTTTTTTCATTCAAATTACCGTATGTTTCGTACGAAAGTGGATAATTATTTATGGTCTTCCCACAATCTAATTTCAGTGGTTTTTTTACAATTATTTTTTTAATGTTTTCTTTAGTATTCATAATTTAGTGCTGATAATGAATTGAGAGAAAAAAACTTATTTAGCGGTTTTTTTTATGCGCTCGCAATTCAGATAAATCAGCGCAGAGCTCTTTTACAAGATACATTTTTATATGTCAATTTTTTTGGACAAGACAATTAATTTTATGTAAATAAGTGTTTTTTTATCTATAAAGAGCAATAATTTATGGTCGTACCAACTTTTAAAAAAATAAATATTAATGCTTATAAACCAGGAAAATCTAATCTTAGAAAAAATAGGTTAGTAATAAAGTTATCTGCAAATGAGTCTGCTTTGGGTTTAAGTCTCGGAGTAAAGAAAATTTTAAATCAAAAAAATCTAATAATCTCGAAATATCCTGATAGCAAATGTAGAGAATTAAGAAAGACAATTTCAAACAACTTTAACTGCGAATACAATAAAATTATTTGCGGATCTGGTTCTGATGAAATTATTCAGATGCTATGTCAACTTTTTTTAAAGCCAGGCGATGAAGTAATAGTGCCTCAATATAGTTTTTTAATGTACAGAGTTTATTCTAAAATAGTTGGTGCAAGAGTTATTTTTTCGAAAGAAAAAAGTTTTAAAGTTTCTGTTGATGAAATAATTAAAAAAGTAAACAAGAAGACAAAAATAGTTTTTTTAGCCAACCCAAACAATCCAACAGGAACCTACTTAGATAAAAAAGAACTGATTAATTTAAGAAGAAAATTAAATAAGAAAGTTTTATTAGTTATAGATGATGCATACCAAGAATATATGATTGCTAAAGAATATTCATCAGGTCTAGATCTTTTTAAGAAAACTGAGAATGTATTTATTTTAAGAACTTTTTCTAAAATTTATGGTTTAGCCGGTTTAAGAATCGGCTGGGGTTATGGACATAAGAAAATAGTAGATGCTTTGTATAATATAAAACCACCATTTAATGTGAATAAATTAGCTCAGTTTTGTGCAATTGAGTCTTTAAAAGATAAAAATTTTATTAAAAAGTCTATAAAACACAATTTAATTTGGAATAATAAAATTAAAAATGAAATGAATAAATACGGTATTTTTTCAAATAAAATTAGTGCTAATTTTCTTTTGCTGAATTTTAATAATTGTAGATTTTCAGCAGAATATATTAGAAAGAAACTAGAAAATAAGAGAATTTTGTTAAGAGAAATGAGATCTTATGGAATTAAAAATTGTTTAAGATTAACAATTGGCAATTCTAAAGAAAATAAAATATTTCTAAAAGCTATGAGGTTAATTATTAAAGATGTTTAATAAATTATTAATAATAGGATGTGGTTTGATTGGCTCTTCAGTTTTGAGAGCAGTATCAAATAAAAAATTATCAAAAAAAATATTTGTATACGAAAAATCAAAAAAAAATATTTCTAAAATAAAAAAATTAAAAATTTCTTGCAGTATATTAACAAGTTTAAAAAAAAATATTTCTAATATTGATTTTGTTATTATATGTACTCCTATGAGCGAGTATGAAAAAATTATTCCCAAATTAAATTTATACTTGAGTACCAAAAGCATCATTACAGATGTTGGTTCTACTAAAATCAATGTTTTGAACTTAATTAATAAAAAGTTAAGAAAGAAATTAAACTGGATCTCGAGCCATCCAATTGCTGGTTCTGAAGTAAGTGGACCCGAATATGGTAATAAACATTTGTTTTTAAATAAATGGTGTATTTTAATTAAGAGTGGAAATACAAAATTAAAACAACTCGTAATTTTAAAAAGATTTTGGAAAAAACTAGGCTCTCAAGTAATTGTTATGAATCCAACTAATCATGACAAAATATTTTCAGTAACTAGCCATCTTCCCCATCTAATAGCTTATAATTTAATTAAAACTGCTAAAGATTCTGAAAAAATTCAAAAAAATAGTCTTATAAAATACAGTGCCGGTGGACTAAGAGATTTTTCAAGAATTGCAGCTTCTAATGAGATTATGTGGAGGGACATTTTTTTTAGTAATAAAAAAAATATGGTTAGTGCAATTAATTTATTTATTAAAAATTTAAACT
>DTVC01000023.1 GCA_012963775.1 Candidatus Pelagibacter sp.
ATTCAAAACATAATGGATTTGCAGGTTTACAAATTAAAGCTCCAATTTCCATAATAGCTTGAGCATAATCACTTGATCTATTTGATTTTCCAAAAAAAAATTTTTTTTTAATTAAGCTTTCTTTGCTAATTTCTTTTTCATTTTTTAAGTAAAATACTCTTTTTAATATTCTTTCAACATTGCCATCTAAAGGAATAATTGGTTTATTAAATACGATGGCCATGATAGCTCTAGATGTATAATCACCTATTCCAGGAAGAGTTTTGAGTTCTTCGATAGTGCTTGGTAAATTATTATTAAATTCTGAAATGATTTTTTTTGCAGTTTTTTTTAGATTTCTTGCTCTTGAATAATAACCAAGTCCCTCCCAGCATTTCATTAATCTTGTTTCATTGACATTCGCCAATTTTTTTAAATTTGGAATTTTATTAATAAAATTATTAAAATAAGGAATCACAGTTTTTACTTGTGTCTGTTGAAGCATAAATTCACTTACTAAAGTAAAATACTCTGTTTGTTTTTTAGAAACATGCTTTCTCCAAGGCAATACTCTCTTATTATTATCGTACCAATGTAGAATTTTTTTTGGTATGTTTTGGTTTCTCATATGGAATTTAAATATAATACTAAGCAGAGAACTAAAACCATTCAAGGACTAAGATCTTTTAAAGATACTTTGCCTAAAGATATAAAAAAAATCATTAATAAAAAAGGTCATATATACTCAGAAACTTTGGACAATTGGAGGTATGTAATGGGAGATAAATTATTTAAAGTTTGTTACCCAAAATCATTTAAAAATTCAAATCGACTGGGAGGAAGTTGTTTAAATATAATGGTTAAAAGAGGCCACGAAGTAGACCTAGAGTATTCTAAAAAATTAATAATTGATAAAATGAATACTTTTTTTGGTTATAATGTGGTTGAAAAAATAAAATTAATTACTTTTGAAGGGGAACAAGAAAAATTTAAAGAAAATTATAATAAAGATGTTGCAGAAAGTGAATACATTGAAAAAATTTCCAGAATTAAAAATGATAAAGTAAAAAATTCATTAATCGAACTAAGCAAACTATTTAAAAAAAAATGAAAAGGTTTTTTTTTGCATTATCAATTTTGATCTTTAACTTTGGTTTGTTAAAAGCTGAGACAAAAATAAATGTAATATATGAAGGCGATATAGACGCTAAGATAACTTTAATAGTTTATGAATCTTTAACATGTAGTCACTGTGCAGATTTTCATAAAAATGTTTACCCGGATTTAAAAAAAGATTTTATTGATAAAGGATTAGTAAAAATTGAATTTAGAAATTTTCCATTAGATTTAGCTGCTTTCAATGCATCAAAAGTTGCACATTGTCAAAATGATGGAAAATCATATATCTTGCATTTTCTTTATGAAAGTCAAAAAGAATGGGTGAAAGGAAATACAATTGAGGAGATTAATAATAATTTAAAAAATCTCATTGATTCAAAAAATTTTGGTATTGATTTTGATAAATGCATCAACAACAAAGAAATTGAAGATCATGTTTTAAATGATCGAATCAGTGGTATGAAAAAGTTCAGTATAAAAGCCACTCCGACCTTAATAATTAATGATAAAAAGTTTGATAAACCGCTTAACTATAAAAATTTAAAAAAAACATTAGAAAAACTGATATAAGTTAGTGAATGGAGTTTAAAAAAATCCAACTTAATGGATTTAAATCTTTTGCTGAAAAAACTAACTTCCTTATAGAAGAGGGATTAACAGGAATCGTTGGGCCAAACGGCTGCGGTAAATCAAATATAGTTGAATCTCTTCGATGGTGTATGGGAGAAACATCAGCAAAAAGTATGCGTGGATCTGGCATGGAAGATGTAATTTTTTCTGGAACTTCAAACAAGCCTTCAAAAAATATTGCAGAAGTTTCAATTACTTTAACAAACGAAAATAAAGATGGTCCTCATCAGTATAGAAATTTGAACGAAATTCAAATAAGAAGAAAAATTGAAAAAGATAAAGGTTCAAAGTTTTACATTAATGACAAAGAAGCAAGAGCAAAGGATGCTCAGATGTTTTTTGCCGATTTATCAACTGGTGCTCACTCTCCTTCTTTGATAAGTCAAGGCAGAATTGGGGCATTAGTAACAGCTAAACCAGTAGATCGTAGAGCCATATTAGAAGAAGCCGCAGGTATTGCCGGTCTGCATGTGAGAAGGCATGAGTCAGAACTAAGACTAGGGGCTGCAGAAAACAATTTAAAACGTGCGCATGAATTACGAAAACAACAAGAAAAACAGCTAGTTAATTTACAAAAACAAGCTGAGCAAGCAACTAAGTATAAATTAATTTCTGAAGAAATTAAAAAAATTGAAGCTGGTTTATATTATTTGCGATTAAAAGATATTGATCATGAAATAAATCTTGAAAATGAAATTAATAAAGACGCAGAAAATGAAGTTAAAAAATATAACGAGAAAATAGAAGAATTTGAAAAACAAATTAAAATAGAAACTGAAAAAGTAGAACCAATTAGAGAAAAAAATATTGAAAATTTATCTAGAATTCAAAGGCTTAATCTTGAGCTACAAAGTTTAGATGAGGAAAGTAAAAGAATTAAAATAGAGATAGATAATATAAAAGTATCTCATAAAACTATAGATAAAGATATAGACAGGGAAAAAAGTATAGTAATTGATGCTAATTCAAATGAAAAAAGGCTTAAAGAGGAAAAAAATGACTTGATAGAAATAGACTCAAAGTACTACGAAACTGAAAAGCTGTCTAATGAAGATCTAGAAATTGCAAAATCTAAATTAAAGAACGAGCAAGAAAAAGTCAATATAATACTTGAGGCTTTTAATTCTGAAAATTTAAAGAAAAATATTAACGTAATTAATGAAATTAAAGACAACATAATTAAAGCCAAAAATTGTATAGATGAACAAAAAATAAATGATGCACAAATATTGCTAGATGAATGTCAAATTACCTTATCACTTTTAATACAAAATATAGCTGGTGATGAAGATAATAATAAAATTTCTAAAATAAATTCTAAAAACGAAAATATCAAAGAACTTCAAGAAACTTATGCTGATAGCTATAGTAAAAATCAAAGTATTAAACAAGAATCACTTAAAAGAAATGAAAGAATTAAAACAATTGAAATAGAAATTAAGAGTTGGAAAAATTTATTAACTAATTCAGAAAAAATGGCTAACCAATTAGACGAAAGAAAAAATAAACTTTTAAATAAACTGACAGAATTAGAAAAACAGCCTCAAACCCAAGCAGAAAAAAAAGGTCAAGTTTCAGAAAGCTTAAGATTAGCAGAAAAAGAAAAGCAAGAAAACGAAATAGTAATTGAAGAAACAGATAATAGAATCTCTACTTTACAAACTGAATTAAATATTACTAAAGAAAATACAATTCAAATTAGAGAAAGAAAAGCTAGTTCGGGAGCCACTATAGATGGATTAAAAAAAAGAAGAGAAGATTTGCTTGAAAGAGTTCGAACTGAACTAAACTTAAATGAAAATAATATTTTAGAATTCTCTAACCTTGAAAATAATGAAGATTTTCCAGATTCGGTTGCGCAAGAAGAATTATTAGATTCTAAAAAAAGGGAAAGAGAGAAATTAGGCTCAGTAAATTTAAGAGCTGATGAAGAAACAAGCAAATATGAAACTGAAATAAAAAAAATGGAAAAAGATAGACAAGATCTTGTTACTGCAATTGTAAAATTAAAAGAGAGTATTGGGGAGCTAAATCAAAAAGGAAGAGAAAGACTTTTAGAAGCTTTTGAAAAAGTGAATAGAAAATTTAACGAAGTTTATAGAAAATTATTTAATGGAGGAAATGCTAAACTGGAATTGGTAGATTCTGATGATCCTTTAGATGCTGGACTTGAAATGCTTGTAAGTCCACCAGGAAAAAGATTGCAGTCAATAACTTTACTATCCGGGGGAGAACAAGCTTTGACAGCTTTATCATTGATTTTTGCTGTATTCTTAACTAACCCATCTCCTATATGTGTTCTAGACGAAGTTGATGCTCCCCTAGATGATGCAAACGTTACTAGATTTTGTAATTTGCTGGAAGAATTAACCAAAACTACAAGTACAAAATTTGTTATTGTTACTCATCATGCTCTCACCATGTCTAAAATGGATAGACTATATGGAGTAACTATGCCTGAAAAAGGAATAAGCCAGTTAGTTGCGGTCGACTTGCAAAAAGCTGAAGGTATGGTTGCTTAAAAATGCCTAAAGACTCGTTTAAAACTCGCCTAGAAATTGCAAAAAATAAGGCTTATAAGGAGGAAAATTCCAAGAAAAATGATAAACCCACCTCAAACCTTGGAACAGCATTTAAATTGAGTACTGAACTTGTCGCCACAGTTGTTGTGGGGACAATTATTGGGTTTATTTTAGACAATTGGTTTGGTACTAAACCTTGGTTAATTTTAATTTTTTTTTTCGTAGGTGTGATTGCCGGAATAATGAATGTAATTAAATCTGCAAAGAAAATGCAAAAATAAACTTGAAAATTTATATTTTATGGCAACAAATCCAATGCACCAATTTAATGTTTATAGAATTGGTCCTGAAATAAAACTTGGTGAAGTAGATATATCTTTTACAAATGCTAGTTTGTTTATGGTCATTAGCTCTATCACGATCTTGTTAATTTTTAATTTTGGATCAAAAAAGAATTCATTAATCCCTAACAAAATTCAGCTACTTGCTGAACTAAGTTACTCTTTTATTTCTAAAATGATTAACGATACAGCTGGATCAGAAGCAAAACCATATTTCTCTTTTATATTTTCATTATTTATGTTTGTTCTGTTTTGCAACATGTTTGGAATGATACCTTATTCATTTACAGTAACTAGCCATATAATAGTTACTTTTGTTTTAGCAGCATTCATATTCATAGGTGTCAATATAATTGGATTTATTAAGCATGGATTCGGTTATTTAAAATTATTTGTTCCAAGTGGAGTGCCTATAATTTTATTGCCCTTAATCGTAGTAATAGAAATTATTTCTTATTTAAGTCGACCGATAAGTCTATCGGTTCGATTGTTTGCAAATATGATGGCCGGACATACTATGATGAAAGTATTCGGAGGATTTGTTGTGGGGCTTGGAATAGTTGGAGGATGGCTTCCTCTAAGTTTTACAGTTGCCTTAACTGGTTTGGAGATATTAGTTGCTTTTCTTCAAGCATATGTTTTTGCAATTTTAACCTGCATCTACTTAAACGATGCACTAAATTTACACCATTAACAATTTAAAGGAGGATATAATGGAACTAGAAGCAGCAAAAATGATTGGAGCAGGACTAGCAGCAATCTCGCTGGCTGGCGCTGGAGTAGGAATTGGTATTATTTTTGGTAATTACCTTTCTGGAGCAATGAGAAATCCGTCAGCAGCTCAAAAACAGTTTCCAAATTTGCTTTTAGGTTTCGCGCTTGCGGAAGCTACAGGTTTGTTTGGATTAGTTGTTGCATTAATTATTTTATTTGCATTTTAATTGATGTTATTAAGATTGTTTGGTCATTTAATATTTCTAAACTTTCTACTTACTAGCTTAGTAGAAAGTTCTGAAAGTGGTGGAATGCCACAACTCAATCCTGAGTTTTGGTTTTCACAAATCTTTTGGCTAATAATTACATTTGGAGTCCTATTTATTGTTCTCTCAAAATTAATTTTACCAAAAATAAGTGCAAACCTAGAAGCGCGAAAATCTCAAATTCTGGAAAATATTGGGGCTGCAGAAAAACAGAAAGAAGCAAGTGAAAATAAAATTAAAGAATATGAGAAAATAATACTTGATAGCAAAAATGAAGCAAAAAATTATTTTAACAAGGCTCGTGGACAAATCCTTAAAGATATCGACAAAAAAAGAAAAACTTTAAAAAACGAAATAAATGAAGAAATTAAAAAAGCAGAAAAAGAAATTGTTGATCTTAAGAATAAATCACCAGAAAAAATAAATAAAATCGTAGTTGAGACTTCATCGGATCTGGTAAAACAATTGATTGGTGTCGAGGTAAACAATAGTAGTATTTCTGCAATTGTTGAGGATATCTCAAAAAAAGTTAAGGAAAAAAACTATGGCATTTGATGCTACATTTTGGGTAGGTGTTTCTTTTGTATTGTTCTTTGGAGTATTAATATATTTAAAAGTTCCTCAAAAAATTAATGAGTTACTAAATAAGCTTATCTCAGATATTAAAAACGAAATCGATGAAAGTGAAAAACTTAGATCCGAAACTAAAAATCTTTTGGATAATGCCCAGAATAAACTGGATGGAGCAAATTCTGAAAGCAACAAAGTACTTAATCAAGCAAAAAAAGATAGTGAAAAATTAGTAATTGAAATGAACGACAAATTTCATAAAACTGCAGAAATTAAAAAAAGATCAGCTGAGACAAAAATTGTTCAAATGAAAGAATTTGCCTTAAAAGAAATAAGAGATACTTCTGTAAAAATGGCAATGGAGTCGGTTAAAAAGATCATTTCTACATCAGTAGATAAATCAAAGCTTGATGTTCTTTTTAAAAAAAATCTAGAAGAAGTAAAAGCGGAATTAAAAAAAATTAATTCTTAAATTTAATTTATAATTTTCTTACTTTTATTAAAAAAAAATATAAATTTATACTATGAATTTAATGGAAATTAGTTTTATTGATTTAATTTTATGGAAATAATAATGCAAAATAAAGAAATCAAAATATATCTTGTTTCTCCAAGAGGATTCTGTGCTGGAGTAGATAGGGCAATAGAAATTGTAAAAAAAAGTATTAAAAAATTTGGAGCGCCAGTATATGTGAGACATGAAATTGTGCATAATAAACATGTCGTTGAGAATTTAAAAAAAAATGGAGCAATTTTTGTAGAAGAGCTTAATGAAATAGAAGATAAAACAAGACCAGTAATATTTTCTGCACATGGCGTTCCTAAATCAATTCCCAAAGAAGCCTCAAAATTAAATATAGAGTATATTGATGCAACCTGTCCGTTGGTATCAAAAGTTCATCGTGAAGCTGAAAATTTAAATAAAAAAGGTTTTCATATTTTGTTAATAGGTCACAAAAATCATCCTGAAGTTATTGGTACAATGGGTCAATTGCCAGAAAGTGAAATAGATCTTATTGAAACAGTTGAAGATGTAGAAAATTATAAAGATCAGAATAAAAATTTAGCTTTTGTAACTCAAACTACTCTTTCAATTGATGATACTAAAAATATAATCTCATCCCTTAAAAAAAGATTTCCAAATATAAAAGAGCCTACAAAAGAAGATATTTGCTATGCTACTACTAATAGACAGGCAGCAGTAAAAAATATCGCAAAAAAATGTGATATGTTTTTTGTAATTGGAAGTAGAAATTCTTCTAATTCATTGAGGTTGGTAGAGGTTGCAAGTCAATCTGGATGTAAACATTCTGAATTAATTCATGCTGACAGTAAAATTCCAACTGATAAAATTAAAGAATGTCAAACAATTGGAATATCTTCTGGGGCCTCTGCTCCAGAAATATTAGTACAAAATTTTATTAATGAGTTAAAAAAAACCTTTCTAGTTAAAATAGAAGAAGTAGAAATTATTAAGGAAAATATAGTATTCAAAACTCCAGCAAAACTAAATTAAATGGCTATATATACTAAAATTTCTAAAGGCGAAGTTAAATCTATTGAGAGAAAGTTTAATTTAGGAAAAATAATTTCATTTAAAGGAATTAAAAAAGGTATTGAAAATACTAATTATCTTCTTAGAACAAAAAATAAAAAATTTATTTTAACAATTTTTGAAAAAAGGGTTCAAAAAAAAGATCTACCATTCTTCATGAATTTAATGGAAAAATTAAATAATCATAAAATTAATTGCCCAAAACCACAAAAAAATAAAAATAAAAAATTTTTAATTACTATTAAAAATAAACCTGCTTCGATCGTTTCTTTTGTTGAAGGAAAAGATAAATTTAAATTAAAAATAAAAGAGTGTTATGAAATTGGAAAAAACATAGCAAGACTTCATATGGTTTCAAAAAAAATAAAACTATATAGAAAAAATTCTATGTCTCATAGTTATTGGCCAAAAATATTAAAAAAAATAGGAAATAGATGTAAAAGTGTTGATGCCAATTTGAATGATTTAATGAAAAAAACCCTTTTAGAAACAAAAAGAAAATGGCCAAGAAATCTACCTGAAGGAATTATACATGGCGACCTATTTATTGATAATATTTTTTTTAAAAATAACAAATTTTATGGCTACATAGATTTTTATTTCGCATGCAATGATTTTTTAATGTATGAAATTGCAATTTGCATTAATGCTTTGTGTTTTGATAAAAAAAGAAAAAAATTTATATTTAATAATAAAAAGTCAAAAAATTTTCTTGAAGGATACTCTAGAATAAGAAAATTTTCAAAAAATGAAAAAAATTCTCTAAATTTATTATGTAAAGGTGCCGCACTTAGATATTTATTAACAAGAACTTATGATTATTTGAATACACCAAAAAATGTGATTATTAAAAAAAAAGACCCTAAGGAATATATTCAAAAACTTAACATTCATAATAAATTTAACAGTTTTAAAAACTACTATAATTAAATGATTAAAATTTATACTGATGGCTCTTGTATTGGAAATCCAGGAAACGGAGGATGGGCAGCTATAATGATTGATGATAATAATAAAAAAATTATTTCTGGATCAGAAAAATATACAACAAATAATCGCATGGAGTTGATAGCGGTAATTAAAGCTTTAGAGTCTGTAAAAAAATCTCAAATTACAATTATTACTGATTCAAAATATGTAAAAAATGGGATAGAGGTTTGGATAAAAAAATGGAAACAGAACGGTTGGATCACTTCGGATAAAAAACCAGTCAAAAATAAAGATTTATGGCTAAGTCTTGATAAATTAGAAAAAAAAAAAAGAATAAAATGGGAATGGGTTAAAGGTCACTCTTCAAATATTTATAACAATAAAGCTGATCAAATAGCGCGTGAAGCAGCAAATTCAATCTAATTTATTTAGTATATATACTTTTAATTCTTCAATATTATTTTGAATTACAACAAAATTTTCTTTCTCATTTAAAATATAATTCAACTTATTTGGCAATTCAGGCTTAACATTAATAGCTTCATTTATAGCTTCTGGAAATTTGCATGGATGAGCTGTCGATAAAACAATGCTTTTATCTGTTAAATTAA
>DTVC01000024.1 GCA_012963775.1 Candidatus Pelagibacter sp.
CGCTTTCCACCCCCAGTATTGATTACTAAGGCGATTTTTTTTGCATTTAGTATATCAACAATATGAGGAGATCCCCCACTTACTTTATTTACTTTTTTGCATTTGATGCCATTTTTTTTTATTGCATCTGCAGTACCTTCGGTCCCACACAATGTAAAATTTAATTCAACCAATTTTTTTGCTAAATCTATGCCTTCATTTTTATGTTTATCTTTTAAAGAAATAAATGCTAACCCTCTTGTTGGCAGTGAATTTCCGGCAGCAATTTGACTTTTAGCATATGCAAGACCAAAATCTTTATCTATTCCCATTACCTCTCCCGTAGATTTCATTTCAGGGCCTAGCAACACATCAACGTTTGGAAATTTATTGAATGGAAAAACAGCTTCTTTCACAGCAAACATATTCTTGTTTTTATTTATTAAATTAAATTCTGATAGTTTTTCACCCGTCATTACTCTTGAAGCAATTTTAGCTAAAGGAATTCCTTTAGCTTTTGAAACAAACGGAACAGTTCTGCTAGCTCTTGGGTTAACTTCAATTATATAAATTTCGTCATTTTTAATTGCAAACTGTACATTCATAAAACCTTTTACTTTTAGCGCTACTGCTAATTTTTTTGTTTGATTTTTAATTTCGACTATTAATTTTTCTTTAATAGCTACTGGAGGCAGACAACATGCCGAGTCGCCCGAATGAATACCAGCCTCTTCAATATGTTGCATTATTCCGGCAACAAATACTTCATTACCATCTGAAATTGCGTCAACATCAACCTCCATAGCATTATTAATAAATTTATCAATTAATATTGGGTTGTTTTCTGCTGCTTTAAAAGCTTCTTCCACAAAATTTTTTAGTTGATTTTTTTCATAAACTATTTCCATTGCTCTACCACCTAAAACATATGATGGCCGAACAACTAAAGGTAGACCAATTCTTTCAGCAATTTTGATTGCTTGTTTGTAAGATTTTGCAATTCCACTATCTGCTTGTTTTAATTTTAATTTAATTAGAAGTTTTCTAAATCTGTCCCTATCTTCAGCAAGATCAATTGAAGAATATTGAGTTCCTATAATAGGCAATGAATTTTCATGAAGAAATTTTGCTAATTTGATAGGAGTTTGTCCGCCAAATTGAGCAATTATACCTACTAAATTACCTTTGGATTTTTCTTTTAAAATTATGTTATGAACATACTCTTCAATTAAAGGCTCAAAATATAATCTATCGCTTGTGTCATAATCAGTGGAGACGGTCTCAGGATTACAGTTAATCATTATTGTTTCAAACCCAGCTTCTTTTAAAGAAAAACTTGCTTGGCAACAACAGTAGTCAAATTCAATTCCTTGACCAATTCTATTTGGTCCTCCTCCTAAAATAATTATTTTCTTTCTTGAAGAAGGGTTTGCTTCACACTCTGTATTTAATGAAAAGTTCCTTTGATATGTAGAGTACATATAAGGAGTAAAAGATTTAAATTCTGCAGCACACGTATCCACCTTTTTAAATACTGGCCAAACTTTTAGAGCTATCCTTTTTCTTCTTACTAATTTTTCATTAGTTTTTGAAAGTTGTGCTATTTTTTTATCAGAAAAACCAATAGATTTTATTCTGTTAAATTCATTAAAGTTTTTTGGTATTCCATTTTTTGTAATTTGATTTTCCGTATCAACGATTTCTTTAATTTGTTCTAAGAACCAAGGATCAATTTTAGATAGTTTATATATTCTATTTAACTTTATTTTTTTTCTAAGTGCTTCTGCAACTAACAATAGCTTGTTTGGTATATTTATATTTAATTTTTTCTCTATTTCTTTTTTATTTAAATCAAAAATTCTATCTAATCCCGAAAAACCAACTTCTAAGGATACAAGAGCTTTCTGAAAAGATTCCTTAAAATTTCTCCCTATAGACATTGCTTCGCCAACTGACTTCATTGATGTTCCTAGAATCGCAGGAGACTGAGAAAATTTTTCAAAAGTAAACCTTGGAATTTTTGTTACAATATAATCAATCGTTGGTTCAAAAGATGCTGGTGTTACTTTTGTTATTTCATTTTTTAATTCATCTAGTGTATAACCAATAGCTAATTTAGCAGCAACTTTCGCAATAGGAAAACCAGTTGCTTTCGATGCTAAGGCAGATGATCTAGATACTCTCGGATTCATTTCGATTATAACCATTTTTCCATTTTTAGGATTGATAGCAAATTGAACATTAGACCCACCTGTTTCAACTCCAATTTTTCTTAAACATGCAATCGAAGCGTTTCTCATAATCTGATACTCTTTATCTGTAAGGGTAAGTGCAGGGGCAACAGTTATAGAATCGCCTGTATGAATGCCCATTGGGTCTACATTTTCTATCGAGCAAATAATTATACAGTTATCATTTTTGTCCCTAACGACTTCCATTTCAAATTCTTTCCATCCTTCTAAACATTCTTCTACGAGCACTTGATTTTCAGGTGACTCTTGAAGTCCTACTTTAACAGATTTAAAAAACTCCTCTTTGGTTCTTGCAATGCTACCGCCAAGTCCGCCTAGGGTAAATGAAGGTCTTATAATTGCTGGCAAGCCTACTTTTCTAAAACATTTTTGAGCTTGTTTTATACTGTTTAATATTTCAGATTTCGGAAGATTAAGTCCGATATCAGACATATTTTTTCTAAATTTTTTTCTATCTTCTGCATTTGAAATCGCTTTTGAATTTGCTCCAATTAATTCAATTTTATATTTTTTGAGCAATCCAATTTTTTCAGCTTTAATGGCCAAATTTAATGCAGTCTGGCCTCCCATCGTTGGTAGAATTGCATTAGGTTTTTCTTTTTTTATAATTTTTTCAAGAACATCAATGGTTATGGGTTCAATGTATGTTTTATCAGCAACGTCTGGATCGGTCATAATAGTTGCAGGGTTAGAATTTATTAAAACTACTTTATAACCTTCATCTTTAAGAGCTTTACATGCTTGCGTTCCTGAATAATCAAATTCACATGCCTGTCCAATTATTATTGGGCCTGCTCCTACTACTAAAATTTTCTTAATATCTTTTCTTTTTGACATATTTTTTTACTTCATTGATAAATTGTTTAAATAAATACACACTGTCTTGCGGACCAGGATTTGACTCTGGATGATACTGAACTGAAAATACTGGTTTATTTTTTAACTTTATTCCCTCAATACAATTATCAAATAAAGATTTATGAGTTATCTCAACATTTTTGGGTAAACTTTCTTTTAGTATTTCAAATCCATGATTTTGACTTGTAATTTCAACCTTTTTATTTAACAAATTTTTAACAGGATGATTTGCTCCTCTATGACCTAATTTCATCTTTTTTGTTTTAGCATTCAATGCCAAGGCTAATATTTGATGACCAAGGCATATACCAAATATTGGAATATTTTCTTTGATTAATTTTTGAATAATTTTAATAGCATACTTTCCAGTTGCAGCAGGATCCCCTGGACCGTTTGATAAAAAAATACCATCTGGTTTCATTTTTAAAATTTCACTCGCACTTAATGTGCAAGGAACTACAGTAACTTTACAATTAAAATCTGAAAAATATCTTAAAATATTTTTTTTGATTCCATAATCTATTGCTATTATTTTAAAAATTTTTTTATTGTTTTTTTCAAAACCTTTCCCTTTTTTCCAAGTCTTATATCCTTGCCAAACATATTTTTTTTTTGTGGTAACTATTTTAGCTAAGTCAAGATTGTTTAGCCCTGACCATTTAGTTGATAAATTCAATAGTTTATTGATATTAAATTTGCCATTTTTATTATTTGATATCGTGCCCTTTGGAGCACCTGTATCTCTAATAAAATTTGTTAAAGATCTTGTATCTAATCCAGTAATACCCACTATTTTATTCTTTTTTAGCCATATATCTAAATTTTTAAGTGATCTATAATTGGATGGATTGGTTATTTCAGAATTAAATATTACACCTCGTGTCCAAATTTTATTAGATTCATGATCTTCCTCATTGGTTCCAACATTGCCAATGTGTGGAAAAGTAAAATTAATTATTTGTCCAGCATAAGACGGGTCAGAAATAATTTCTTGATAACCTGTTATAGAAGTATTAAAGCATACTTCGCCAGTAGCTGTACCTTGGTATCCAATGCCAATACCTCTAAACACCGTTTTATTTTCAAGAACTAAAATGCCTGGGGAAAAATGAAATAATTTATTTGAGTTACCTTTTGGTTTATTGATCAATTACAACTCATAAGTTAAAGGTTAATATAATAAAACTTAAATTTCCGCAACAGGTCTAATACAAATTTTTAAAAATACAATTTTTTCTTTTAACAAAATTGTCTATACAGTAGATTAAGAAAAATAATGTTTCTCAAAGATAAGATCGATAATGATTATAAAAAAGTATTAAAAGCTAAAGATAAGGCCAAAATATCAACTTTTAGGTTAATTTTATCGTCTATTAAGGATTTAGAGATATCAAATAGATCGGGACCCAACAAAAAAGTTACTGATAACGAAGATATAAAAAAACTCCTTAAAAAAATGATTAAACAAAGATCCGAATCAATCGAAATTTATAAGAAAAACAATAGACAAGATTTGTCAGAAGTTGAAGAAGGAGAGGTGCAAGTGTTAACATCTTATTTGCCCAAGCAATTGAGCGAGGAAGAAACAAATAAAGTGTGCAAAGAAACTATTAAAAAAATAGGAGCGAATTCAATAAAAGATATAGGAAAGATAATGGGCGAACTAAAAAAACAATACTCAGATAGTTTAGATTTCTCAAAAGCTGGGTCTATTTTAAAAGAACTATTAATTAAATAATGAAATATCCCAAAGAATATTTAGAAGAAATTAAAGCAAGATTAAAAGTTTCTACAGTTGTATCCAAAACAGTAAATCTAAAAAAAAGAGGAAAAGAGTTTGTTGGATTGTCCCCATTCAAAAATGAAAAAACACCTTCATTTACAGTAAATGATGAAAAGGGTTTTTATCATTGTTTTAGCACATCTGAACATGGCAATATTTTTGATTTTTTAATGAAAACTCAAAATTTAAAATTTGGAGAGTCAGTTAAAACTTTAGCAAATTTAGCGGGAATGAGACCTTACACTTTTTCGAAAAAGGATGAAGAAAGAGAAAAAAATTGGCAACATTATGTTTCTATTTATTCGAAATATATAGAATTTTACCATGATGCGCTTTTAAAAAATAGCAATTCAGAATTAGCAAAAAATTACTTAAAAAATAGAAATGTTACTATTGAGGAAGTTAAAAAATTTAATATTGGATATGTAGAGAAAAATCCAAATTTCTATGAAAAAATAAAGGATAAGTTTGATGAAAAATTTTTAAAAGAATGTGGTTTATTTTATTTTGATGAAAAAAAGAAACAATATGTTGAAAGATTTAGAGCTAGAGTAATATTTCCTATTAATTCAATTTCAGACCAGCCCATTGCAATTGGAGGGCGCACAATTCAAAATGATAATTACCAAGCTAAATACATAAATTCTCCAGAAACGCAATTTTTTAAAAAAGGAAATAACTTGTACAACATAAATAGAGCTAGAAAATTGTCAAACTCGATAGATCAAGTGTTTTTGGTTGAAGGTTATATGGATGTAGTTGGTTTAAGCAAAAATGGTGTTGAAAATGCTGTTGCAAATTTAGGCACAGCTTTAACAGAAAGACAGATATTAATGCTTGGACAATTTTTTAATGAAGTGATCATTTGTTTTGATGGAGATGAAAGCGGCTATAAAGCAGCAGTAAGAGCTGCAGAAAACAGCATTAAGGAATTGCAACCTGAAAAACATATTTCTTTTCTATTTTTGCCTGAAGGAGAAGATCCTGATAGCTATGTAAATAAAAATGGCAAAGATACTTTTTTGTCATTCTCAAAGCAAAATAAAATTTCAATATATCAATTTATTTTTAGCCATTATTATAAGCTATCAACTGGCTCTCCTCCATCTTTAGCAATTTTAGAAAAAAAACTGAGATCTATAGCAAATTCTATTAAAGATGAATTTATAAAAAAATATATTTTAGAATTTTTTTTAGAAAAAATTTCCTCTTTTACTCCAAATATAAATATTAGAAAAAAATTTATCCCTAAAAAAATTTCTTCTTTAAGATCAACTCAAAGGATATTTAATGAAACTAAATCATTGAATAAAATAGAACTAAAAGAATACTCTTTATTGTTCTTAATTATAAATAATCTACAATTTTTCAAAGAGCGTTTAGATAATTTGAAAGAATTACATCTATTTTCTCATGAAAATAAAGAAGCTATGTCAAAAATTATCAATCATTTAGAAGAGAACGATGACCCACATATAGTTGAAATTCCAATAGACAATAAAATTTTATATAAAGTAAATAAATATGCTTCAATAAAACATATCTTCAAAAATATTAATAATGACAAATTTAAACTTATGGAAATTTATGATGAAATAACAAAGGATCTATCATCAATCGGAATTGATTTAAAAATTGAAGAATTAGAATCACAATTTTCTCAAGATTTAAACGAAAATACTTTTAATCAGATAAAGGAATTAAAAAAATTACAAAATATCAATTAAACTTAGCAATTTACACGTAGATTTTTTCAAAATTAGCATTATATAAGTCTTCCAGACTTTTAATTGTGGAACGAATAATTACAAAATCATTTGCTAGACTCATGGGTCGAGGGACTCATAGAGGATTTATTACATATGAAGAATTAAATAAATCTTTAGGAAAAAGAAATTTATCTCACACAAATCTTGAACAAGCATTTATTCATATTCTAGATGGAAAAATAACTCTAGTTGAAAACAAATCTGATTTCAAAGTTTTAAGAAAAAAAGAATCATCTTCTAAGGAAGAAGGTAAAACTGTTGAGAAAAGTGATGACCCTATTAGAATGTACCTAAGAGAGATGGGAGGAGTTGAACTTCTATCTAGAGAAGGTGAAATAGCAATTGCCAAAAGAATAGAAGCGGGGAAAGATGTTATGTTAAATGCCCTATCACAAAGCTCAATTACAGCACAACAATTCTTTGAGTGGAACACAAAACTTCATAATGACGAAATTCTTGTAAGAGAAATTATTGATATTGATACAAATTATATGGAGGATGAGGATACGGGACAAAGCGCTAAACAAAAAAAATCAGATTTAGGTTTAAAAGAAGAAACTATAGAAGAAAATCCAGATTCATCAGATGATGAATTTAATCCTACGCTGGCAGCAATGGAGAGTGAAATTAAACCTAAAGTTTTACAAACCGTTCGTATACTTACAAAACAATATAATAAATTAATTAAATACCAAAAAGAAAAACTTGATTGCATCTTAAATTCCAAAACTTTTTCTTATTCAAAAGAAAAAAATTATAAAAAAATTGTTGATGATATTCTTGAAAATATAAAATCATTACAACTTTCTCCATCTATTTTAGAAGAATTGGTTCAAAAACATTATATTGAAAATAAAAAAATTATTTCTTTAGAAGGTAATTTATTAAGATTAGCTATACAAAATAAAATAAGTAGAGAAGAGTTTGTCAAATTTTATGTGGGAAATGAAATAAATCCAAATTTAAAAACTTTTTTAGATACAAATAAAACTTGGAAGAAATTTTTCCAAAGAAATAAAGATGAATTTAAAAACATTAGAGAACGTTTGGTTGAAATTAGTCATAAACTTGGAATTTCAGTTACTGACTTTAAAAAATTAGTAAGCAGGATTCAAAAAGGAGAAAAAGAATCAAGGATTGCTAAAAAAGAAATGGTGGAAGCAAACTTGAGATTAGTAATTTCCATTGCAAAAAAATATACAAACAGAGGACTGCAATTTTTAGATTTAATTCAAGAAGGAAATATAGGATTAATGAAAGCAGTGGATAAATTTGAGTATAGGAGAGGCTATAAATTTTCCACATATGCTACTTGGTGGATTAGACAAGCAATAACAAGATCAATTGCAGATCAAGCAAGAACAATAAGAATTCCAGTACATATGATTGAAACAATTAATAAGATAGTAAGAACTCAAAGATTAATTTTAAGTGAGTATGGAAGAGAAGCTACCCCAGAAGAACTTGCTAAAAAATTAAGAATGCCCTTAGAAAAAGTAAGAAAAGTTTTAAAAATCTCAAAAGAACCAGTCTCTCTTGAAAAACCAGTCGGCGATGAAGAGGATAGTAGCTTAGGAGATTTTATAGAAGATACAAAAGCTTTGGCTCCATTAGAACAAGCTATTAAATCAAATTTAAGTGAAGCAACCACAAAAATTTTATCAACATTAACTCCAAGAGAAGAAAGAGTCTTAAGAATGAGATTTGGTGTTGGTATGAATACAGACCATACTTTAGAAGAAGTAGGATTACAGTTTTCTGTTACCAGAGAAAGAATTAGGCAAATTGAAGCTAAAGCGCTTAGAAAATTAAAACATCCAAGTAGATCTAAACAATTAAAAAGTTTTTTAGAAAGTTAATTAGGGCCGTTAGCTCAATAGTAGAGTACTGCATTGACATTGCAGGGGTAGTTGGAGCGTAACCAACACGGCCCACCATTTTAATATTTATCTTTAATTGATTACTAATTAAATATTAAAAATACCTTTTTTTTGTATCGTTCCAAGAAAAAAATCCGTTCGCACTATATCCGCACTTGGATACAAATTTCTCACTTTTGCATAAAAATTATTGGCGTAGATTAAAGAATAATGTTACAAAGTTTGGGCACTATTGTGCCTGACCCTTTGTAAACTTATCTTATCGCCCCAAATGATCCAGGCAAGTAGAAGAGTTCTATTTCATCATCTCAGGTCAAGCAAAATTTGAGACAAAAGGTCAACAACCTGCGATGTTACCGCCACCAAAACTTGTTTTCACGAAGCAATGAACCGCAAGCGTTAACAACACGCTCACAGCCAGTCCTGGCTCTTG
>DTVC01000025.1:0-9018 GCA_012963775.1 Candidatus Pelagibacter sp.
GTACAAATGGAAACCCCTGAATTATTCCTAATAGCAAAATTCGAGCCATTCTTTTCTCAAAGTAAAGAGAGAGAGTTTCTAATAATGATTGTTTTTTTATTTCTATCATCAAAATTTTCTCCAAAAAGATGGTATGAATAACACTAATATAGCAAAGAGTTCAAGTCTACCTAAAATCATTCCTACACTTAAAGCCCATTTTGATGGGTTAGATAATGCAGAAAAGTTACCATTAGGCCCAATAATTTCACCAAGCCCTGGACCAACATTAGAAATTGAAGTTGCCGCACCAGAAATTGCAGTAATAAAGTCTAGTCCAGTTAAAGATAAAATCGAAGTAAGAATAAAGAAAATTATTATATACAAGAATATAAAGGTTATTACTGAAGCCATAAATTTATCATTAATATTATTATTACCATATTTGATAACAAACACACCTTTTGGATAGATTGCTTTTTTTAGTTGATTAATTACAAAAAGATAAAGTAGCTGAACTCTAAAAATTTTAATTCCACAAGCTGTTGAGCCTGCACAACCTCCAATAAACATCAAAACTAAAAATAATACTAATGGAAAATTACCCCATTGATCGAAATCCTTTGTAACGTATCCAGTTCCAGTAAGTATTGAAATAACATTAAAATAAACAGATCTTAAACTTATTTCAACAAAGCTACCCTTTTTTATAATTAAATATAAAAATAATAATAAAATTGAAAAAATAATTATTTTAATGAAAGTTTTAATTTGCGTATCAGATAAAATGGCTTTTTTGTCACCATGAATAAATTTTATATAAGTAAAGAAGGGAATACTTCCTAATATTATAAATATACTTGCAGTAAACTCAATCAATGCGCTATCAAAAAAACCAATGGACTCATTATAATTAGAAAATCCACCTGTTGCAATTGTTGTCATAGAGTGGGTTAAACTATCAAAATAACCCATGCCAAAAATTTTATAAAAGAAAGCACAAGTTATTGTTAAGAATAAATATATTATTATTAGTCTAATAATAATTTCTTTAGATTTAGGTAAAATTTTTTCACCAGTGTGAACCTCAGATATTTTTAATAACTGCATACCACCAACATTCATTATGGGCATAAGAGTAATTGCCATAACAATTATACCTATTCCACCTAACCATTGAAGAATTGCTCTCCAAAATAAAATTGCTTTTGGAGCTTCATTAAGATTTGTTATAATAGTTGATCCTGTAGTAGTAATCCCAGACATACTTTCAAAAAAAGAATCAGTAAAGCTAAGATCTAAATTTGAGAATATAAAGGGCAAAGAACCAAAAATCGCAATACTTATCCATGAAAGTGCGGTCAATAGAAATGTATGTGGCAAAAAAAGTTTTTTGTCATGGTCTAAATTTGACAAAAAAAACAACATACCAAAAATAACACATATTATTCCTGCACTAATGAACGAAGAATCTAACTCATTAAATATGAATTGAATAATTATAGGGAAAATCATAAACAACCCCAGAATTATTTGTAAAATACCTAATGTAAAAAAAACTGTTTTATAATTGGACATTTTGAATGGACATTATTTTATGGTAAATAAATTTCAACTCTATAAGAATTAAAAAAAACGCCAAATATATAAGATTTTTTATATATATAAATTATAATGGATAGAGCGAACATTGATAAAACGAATGCATGGCCTTTTGTAGAAGCTAAGAAAATTTTACGAGAGAGAGAAAAATTTATTACAAAAAAAGGAAAAGTAATTTTACAAACTGGTTATGGTCCTAGTGGCTTGCCACATATCGGAACGTTTGGCGAGGTTGCAAGAACATCAATGCTTGTTAATGCATTAAATCAAATAACTGACATACCAAAAGAAATTATTACTTTTTCAGATGATATGGATGGTCTAAGAAAAGTTCCTGAAAATATTCCTAATCAGGATAAATTGGCTCAAAACTTACATAAACCTTTAACAGATATTCCGGATCCTTTTGGAAAATTTAGTAGTTTTGGCGAGCATAACAATGAGAAGCTTATAAGTTTTTTAAATAAATTTAATTTCAAATATACTTTTAAAAGCTCAACGAAACTTTATCAATCAGGCTATTTTAACGAAACTTTAAAATTAATCTTAGAAAATTATCAAGGAATAATGGACATAATTTTACCTACATTAGGAAAAGAAAGACAAAAAACTTATAGTCCATTTTTACCAATTTGTCCTGAGACTGGAATAGTTTTAGAAATCCCTATTATAGAAATAATTAATGATAAATCAAAAATCGTCTTTGACAACAATGGAACAAAACTAGAAAAAAGTATTTTAGATGGAAATTGTAAATTACAATGGAAAGTAGACTGGGCAATGAGATGGTATGCTCTTGATGTAGATTTTGAAATGTATGGTAAAGATTTAATTGAAAGTGCAATTTTATCTACAAAAATCATTAAATTATTAGGAAAAACAAATCCTTCAGGTTTTGCTTATGAACTATTTTTAGACGAGAAAGGAGAAAAGATATCAAAATCTAAAGGCAATGGAATTAAGATTGATGAATGGCTAGAGTATGCATCTCCGGAAAGTTTATCTTTATTTATGTATCAAAATCCTAAAAGAGCAAAAAAACTTTATAAAGAAGTAGTACCAAAAGCAGTTGATGAATATTTAGATTTTATTGAAAAAGGAAAAACTCAAAATGAATTACAACTATTAATGAATCCAGTTTGGCATGTTCATAATGGTAGAATGCCAAAAGAGGATATGATTATGAGCTTTTCCATGTTGTTAAATTTAGTGGAAACTAGTAATGCAGATAACAAAGAGCTTTTGTGGAAGTTTGTAAAAAAACACAAAAAAGATATTTCTGAAGATCAACATCCAATTTTTGATAAACTAGTTAGTTATGCAATTAAATATTTTAATGATGTAATTAAACAAAAAAAGAAATACAAAACTCCTAATCAAAATGAAAAAAAAGCTCTTCAAGCATTAATTGGAGCTTTGGATGATTGCAATGATCAAATGCAACCCGAGGAAATTCAAACCAAAATCTATACAGTCGGAAAAGAAAATGGTTATAAAGATAATTTAAGAGATTGGTTTAAATTAATTTATGAAGTAGTTTTTGGAGATGAAAATGGCCCTCGAATGGGTTTTTTTATAAGTTTTTTTGGAGTGAATGAGACAAAAAAAATTATTCAAGATAAAATAAATTAATGTTTTCAAAATTAAGATCTTTAATTTTTAAATTAGAACCAGAATTAGCACATAGTTTAGCAATCAAAGCTTTGAAATTTGGCTATATTCCGCCTTTTAAACAAGAAAATAATGAACTTTTAAAAACAAATATTTTTGGAAAAAATATTACAAACCTAATTGGAATGGCAGCAGGTTTTGATAAAGATGCTGAAGTTTATAATTCTTTGTTTAAGTTAGGTTATGGTTTTGTAGAGGTTGGAACTGTAACCCCGCTTAAACAATATGGAAATCCAAAACCTAGAATGTTTAGACTAGAGGAAGATAAAGCTTTAATTAATAGACTAGGTTTTAATAGCTCAGGTGCTGAGAGTGTATGTTCGAGAATTAAAAATAACCCCCCAAAAAGTTTATTAGGAATTAATATTGGGCCCAACAAAGATACTTTTAATAGAATTAATGATTATTTGATTGGACTAAGAACATTTTATAACTTAGCTGATTATTTGACTATAAATATTTCTTCTCCGAATACTGAAAATTTAAGAAGTTTTCATAATCAACAAGAATTAGAAAATCTAATATCAGCAATTGATAAAGAAAAGAAAGTACTCAAAACTAAAATTCCAACAACAATTAAAATTTCTCCGGATATTAACGGTAATCAAATTGATCAAATAGCTGAGGTTTTTTTAAATTACAATATTCCTGCAATTATAATTTCAAATACAACAGAAAATAATAGGGATAGTTTGGTAAATTCAAATAAATATCAAAAAGGGGGTTTATCTGGCAAACCTTTAGAAGAAAAATCTAATTTATTAATTAAAAAATTTTATAAAATTTTTCAAGGCAAGATTAAAATAATAGGAGTTGGTGGAGTTGACTCTGGAAAAAGTGTTTACGAAAAATTATTATGTGGTGCAAATTTAATTCAATTATATACCGGTATGGTTTATGAGGGTCCTAATATTGTAAATAAAATTATTGAGGAATTAAATGGAATTCTAAAAAAAGAAGGAATTAGTGATCTCAACAATATCATAGGAAGCAAAAGCTGAAACAATTATATTATATATTACTTTTTTGAATTTTATTAAGGTTTATTAAGATAAATACAAATATATGAACTTGACTGGTTTATTATCAGCTCTTATATAGTCATGAAATTATTATGTCTAAAAAATGTGAATTGACTGGCAAAATACCTCTTAAAGGTCACAAAGTTAGTCACGCTAACAATAAAACAAAAAGAAGATTTTTGCCTAATTTGAAAAATGTAAAATTCAAAAGTGAAATTTTAAATAAAAATCTTCGTCTAACTGTTTCAAATGCTGGTGTAAGATCTGTTGATAAAAAAGGTAGTTTTGATCAATTTATTAAAGATGCAAAAACGAAAAATTTATCAATGAGACTAAGAAAGTTAAAAAAATCTATACTTTCTAAATCTGCTTAATGAATAAACTTTATTTGCTTCTATCAATTTTGATGGGAGTTGTTGTGCTAGTTTCTAATTTTTTAGTTCAATTTCCTGTAAATTATCTTGGTCTTTCAGAAATTTTAACATACGGAGCTTTTAGCTATCCAGTTGCTTTTTTGATTACAGATCTAGCTAATAGATCTTATGGAAAAATTAAAGCAAGAAATATTGTTTTCTTTGGATTTATTATTGGAGTAGCTTTTACATTATTTGTTTCAACTAACTTTGAGGACATGATTACAATAAGAATTGCAATTGGTTCTGGAACCGCTTTTTTGGTTGCACAACTAATTGATATTAATGTTTTTGACAAATTTAGAGATAATTTGAGATGGTATTTAGCCCCTTTGGCCTCATCAGTAATCGGTTCAACAATAGATACCTTCTTATTTTTCTCAATATCATTTTATGGAACTAGTGTTCCTTGGGTTTCTTTATCTTTTGGTGATTTAGCAGTTAAACTTTTTGTGGCGTTAGTTATGCTGATACCATTTAGATTGCTTTTAAATACTTTTAGAGAAGATTATTTATATAAAAATTTATAGGATAAGATTTTATACACTAGTTTTGCCACCAAAAAATTATAACTATTAAAACCTTTTATTGGCGATAGTTCATTTATATCCGCACCAACAATTTTGGAGTTCTTAAACGCTATTTTTAAAATATCTAAAGTTTCATCCCAAAGTAATCCACCAGGTTCAGGAGTACCTGTTGCTGGCATAATGCTTGAATCTAATGCGTCTACATCAAATGTTAAATATACTATTTTATTTTTAATTAATTTTTTAAATTTATTTAAATTCCATTTTTTTTTATCTTTAGCCCAAAAAATATTTATTCGGTGAGAATTTTTTTTTAAGAAAGAAACTTCTTCAGAAGAAATATTTCTAATTCCAAAAGAAATTATTGAAACATTTTCAAAATCCAAGCATCTTTTTATTGCGGAAGCATGAGAAAATTTTTTTCCATTATAACTTTCTCTTAAATCTGCGTGGGCATCAAAATGTAGTAGACATAATTTTTTATATTTTTTTGCAAATGGCCTAATACATCCTGGGGTAATTGAATGTTCTCCACCCAAAGTCATAGAAAATAACTTTTTATGTAATATTTTTTTATTTATACTTGCTATTTGATCTAGAGCCCTCTTTATATCTTTATGTATTGTAAATGGTTTTAATGTTTTAATGCCAATTTTTTTATGCGGTTCACAATTTAAATCTTCATCATATAATTCAACTTGATGTGAAGCTTTAATGATCTCCTTTGGCCCATTTTTAGTTCCTTTTCCATAAGTTACAGTTTTTTCCAGTCCAAAGGGGACAATAACAACTTTTTCATTAATACTAAATTTATTATCAATCCCCAGAAACCCTTTTTTATTTGGCAAGTAATTCAATTTTTTATCCAAAAATTCTTGAAAAATTTTTTCTTTTTCTTTGTTTCCAATAGCCTTTATGATAGGCATCGCTAGCTATTAAAGGTAAAACACTTGTTGCTTCTGCAAAAACCATTTGTTCTTTAGTTGTATCAACTTTACCCCACGAACTTGCTTCTTTTAAAGTAGAACTACTGCAAGCACCATCTCTTGAATCTGCAACAGTTATTTGAACAGCATATTTATGCATATCCACATCTTTACCTAAAAGTTCAGCACAGATAACAGTATCTTGTATAAAATTTTTTGGAACCCCTCCACCAATCATAAATAACCCAGATCCTTTGGATTGAATTTTAACTTCAGTAAGTTCACGGAATTCTCTAATAGAATCTATAGTTATATGCTTTTTTGGATTTTTTTCTTGATGTATTACTAATCCAAATCCTGCACTAGAGTCTGTAAAAGCAGGACAAAATATTGGAACACCATTATCATATGCTGTTTCAATTAATGATTCTTTCTTTATGGAATGTTGCTTTAAATATTTTCCAATTTCATGAATAAATTCTCTAGAAGTATAGTTTTTTGGTTCCAAACCATCAGCTATTTCGCATATTGTTTTATCACAAGTTTGTAATTCATCTTCATCAATGTAAGTATCATAAATTCTATCGATATAATTCTTTCTTAATTCCATATCATCTTGAAATTGCGAACCCTGATAATGCTTAAATCCTAGTGCTTCAAAAAAATCCATATCAATAATTGATGCTCCGGTTGCAATTATTGCATCTACCATGTTGTATTTAACTAAATCTCTATAAACGTTCATACATCCTGCTGCAGAGGTTGAACCAGCAAGTGTTAAAAAAATTGTACAATCATTATCTTTAATCATCTCATTAAATATTTTTGATGCATTAGCAGTTTCTCTAGATACAAAAGACATTTTTTCCATAGAGGAAATTATTTTTCTTGCATCAAAAGATGTAATATCGATATGTTCTACTGGTTTATTAAGGAATTCTTTTTTACTATTGTGACCTGAACTTTTTTTATCTGACATCTAAGCAACAAGAAACTCTTTGCTAGTTCCTTTGTCATACATAGTCATAATTGGCTTATCTTCCACTTCATATATTTCATCTGAGTAGAAACCATTGAATTGAGTTCTAAAAGTGAGACCATAAGCACCAAGCTGACCCAATTCTATATAATCATTTTCCTTAATATTATTAGGCAAGACAAATGGCCCTTTCATATAATCCATACTATCACAAGTTGGACCATAAAAATCAAATGATGTCATTTTTTTTGAAATTATTCTTCCAAGAGTAATTAATCTTGAAGGATATATTATATTTGGTACTCCTGCATCGAATAATGATCCGTAAGTACCATCATTAATATAAAGTTTTTGTTTTTTTCTAAGAACAACTTTTACTATAGTTGAACCACTCTCAGCAACTAGAGCTCTTCCTGGCTCACAAATAATTTCTGGCATTTTTTTTAATTTTAAATTTTTTAGACTTTTTTTAATTTCTTCAAAATAATTTTCTAAATTTTGTGGAATTAAATCAGGATAAATTGAAGGAAAACCGCCGCCAACATTTATCCAGTCAGGAACAATTTTTGTTTTTCTAATTATGTTTCCAATTTCACTAATTCCTTTAGCGTAAGAAATTGGATGCATACATTGTGATCCAACATGAAAACACAAACCAATTTTTTTTGCATATTGTTTGGTTAATCTTAATAATCCAATTGCCTCAGCACTTATTGCTCCAAATTTTTTTGATAAATCTATTTCAGCATGTTCATTTGAAACTGAAACTCTAACAAATAATTCTAGATCTTTTGCATGATTAGTACTCTCAATGATTTTAATTAATTCATCCTTTGTGTCTAAAGCAAATATCTTAATTCCATAATTATAATAAGCATCTTTAATGTTTTCTCTACTTTTTACAGTATTCATATAAAAACATTTCGCTTTTGGATGCATTTCTTTAATTGCTTGCAACTCTTTAATTGAAGCGAAATCAAAATTATCAATACCACTATTAATAATTGTTTTTAAAACGGTAGGATGAGGGTTAGTTTTAATTGCGTATAAAATCTTTCCAGGAAATTTTTTTTGAAAGAATTTTGATGCCAAATTTATGGAATCTCTCCTGATACAGTAAACAGGACTTTTTGGTTTAAGTTGATGTATTAGTTCATCAACTGATTTAAATTTTTGCATTCTAGCTCCTCAAAAAAAATTTAACAAAAAAAACTTACACATGTGTTGTGCAAGTTTCATATAAATTCAGCATTTATGCGATATGCAAGTTAATGTAAAGTAAATAATCATATTGATTTAAATCTATTTATCCCCATATAGATTTTATGGCTGAAGTAGCAAATCAAAAAAAATTAAGTGAATTTAATGATAAATCTCTATTAATAGTTGATGATGACAATCCATTCAGAGAGAGATTGGCTAGAGCAATGGAAAAAAAAGGCTTTGAGGTATCACAAGCTGAAAGTGTAAAAAAAGGTATCGAAACAGTTAAGACAAAGAAACCAACATTTGCAGTGGTAGATTTGAGACTTAACGATGGAAATGGACTAGAGATTGTAAAAGTAATTCAAAACTCTAACCCAAATAGCAGAATCATCATGCTAACAGGCTATGGCAACATATCAACTGCAGTTGCAGCTATAAAACAAGGTGCAATTGACTATCTTGCTAAACCTGCCGACGCTGATGATGTTGAGAAAGCTTTATTAGCTGATCCAAATAGAAAAGCGGAACCTCCTGAAAATCCAATGTCAGCTGATAGAGTAAAATGGGAACATATCCATCGTGTTTTTGAATTATGTAATAGAAATGTATCTGAAACTGCGAGAAGATTAAAAATGCACAGAAGAACACTTCAAAGAATTCTCTCTAAAAGATCTCCTAAATAAATTTTCT
>DTVC01000025.1:9118-27653 GCA_012963775.1 Candidatus Pelagibacter sp.
AGATTTCAGCACCTTTTGACTTTGCAAAGATTTGACTATTTCCATAAATTTATTTTACTATTAATAAAAAAATAATCTAGTTTTTTGTTAGTCTCACAAAAACATCTTCTAAATTACCATCATCAGTTGAGATATCTGATATTTTTATATTTTGTTTGTTTATATAATTAATTAATTCCCCAATATTTAATAAGCTTTTTTCATAGGAAACAATAAGTTGTCCTGGTTGGTTATCGATAACATTTAATGATTTTAAAGACTGATTCTCAATATTAACCTTTCCATTAACAACGAAAGTTACAATTTTAGTTTGTATTCTTTTTAATAAATTTTTTGTACTATCTAATGCAACTAAGTTACCTTTATTTAATATCCCAATTCGATCACACATTTCCTCAGCTTCTAACAAATAATGAGTTGTTAAAATTATTGTGACACCTTGTTTATTTAATGATTTTACGTTTTTCCACAAATTGCTCCTAAGTTCGACATCCACTCCTGCAGTAGGTTCATCCAAAATTATTATGGGTGGCTGATGCACTAATGCTTTAGCTACTAAAAGTCTTCGTTTCATTCCACCAGATAAGCTTCTGGTGTAGCTATTTGCTTGATTTTCAAGCGAAACTAACTTTAAAATAGTATCAGTAATTCTATCTTTTTTTTTAATACCATATAACCCAGCTTGAAGTTCCAATAATTTTCTTGGACTAAAAAAAGGATCAACATTTACTTCTTGTGGGACAATTCCAATAGAAGCTCTTACTTGTCTAGGATTTTTATCAAGATTAAATCCCCATACATTAACATTTCCTGAAGTTTTTATTGTTGTGCCCGCTAAAATATTTATGAAAGTGCTTTTGCCAGCGCCGTTCGGTCCTAATAATCCAAAAATTTCTCCCTCTTTCACTTCTAAGTTTAAATTTTTTAAAGCATGAACGGACTTTGATTTCTTCTTTAAATAAATTTTGTTTAAGTTTTTAACAGATAGAACATTTTCTTGGTTCATAGTAAATTATACATTTACAACATTCGTTCAAATTAGGATAACATTATTTGTATGAGCAAAATAAAAAAAAATGATCATTTTTATCTAATTGACGGTTCGGGCTATATATTCAGAGCATATTATGCGTTACCACCCCTTACAAGAAAAAGCGATGGTATGCCTACTGGAGCAGTAAGCGGGTTCTGTAATATGTTATTTAAATTACTCGAGGATTCAAAATCAAACAGTAATAAAGATAAGCCTACACATTTTGCAGTAATTTTTGACTCTGCTAGAAAAAATTTTAGAAACGAAATTTATTATGATTATAAAGCCAATAGATCTGAAACTCCAGAAGATTTAGTACCTCAATTTAAATATATTAGAAAATCTGTAGAAGCATTTAATTTACCTTCAGTTGAATTAATTAATTATGAAGCTGACGATTTGATTGCTACTTACTCGGAACAAGTTTTAAAAGAAGGAGCAAAAGTGACAATTATTTCATCAGATAAAGATTTAATGCAGTTATATAAAAAAAATATTCGAATTTATGATCCGATGAAAAACAAATTTATTTCTAATGAAGATATAGACAAAAAGTTTGGTGTTTCTCCTGAAAAAGTGGTTGATGTTCAAGCTTTAGCGGGAGATAGCAGCGATAATGTTCCCGGTGTTCCTGGTATTGGTGTAAAAACAGCTGCAGAATTAATCAATCAATATGGAACATTGGAAAATGTATTAAAAAAGGCTGGTGAAATAAAACAAAACAAAAGAAGAGAAATGCTCCTTGAAAATAAAGATAAGGCAATCATTAGTAAAAAACTAGTTACTCTTAAAAAAAACGTTCCAGTTGAAAAAAAAATTACTGAATTTGAATTAAAAAATATAGACAAAGAAAAACTTTATAATTTTCTAAGAGAAATGGAATTTAATAGACTGTTAAGTTCAGTAATTTCTACTTATGGAGATGTAAGTTTTTTAAAAGAAAAAGATAGTTCTGTAAAAAATAAAAATTATTCTAAAATAAATAAAAAAAATTATGAATTGATAGAGGAAGAAGATGATTTAAATAGCTGGTTAAAAGAAGCTGAAGAATTTGGAGAGATAGCAATTGACACAGAAACAAGTTCTTTAGATCCTCACCAAGCAAATTTAGTTGGTATTTCACTTTCAACAAAGATTGGTAAGGCTTGCTATGTTCCAATTGGACATGCTGAAGGAAATAATTTGCAGGAAATAAGCGTTATTAAAATGCTAAAACCAATCCTAGAAGATACAAGCATAAAAAAAATTGGGCAAAATATTAAATTTGACTACATTGTTTTATATCACCGTGGAATCGATATGAACTCAATGGAAGATACTATGCTGATGTCTTATGTGCTAGATGCAGGAAAAAATAGACATAACATGGATACATTATCTGAAATTCATTTACATCATAAAACCATTTCATTTAAAGATTTAGTAGGAACTGGAAAAAAACAAATAAATTTTAGTGCAGTGAATATTAATAATGCTCAAGATTATGCTGCAGAAGATGCAGATATAACATTTAGACTCTACAAAATTTTTTTAAATAATCTTAAATCTGAAAAATTAACAAACATTTATGAAATATTTGAAAAACCATTAATTAAAATTTTGGCATTAATGGAGATCAAAGGCATAAAATTAGATAAAAATTTTTTAAAATCACTCTCTGTTAAATTCGATAAAAAAATTAAATTATTAGAGAATGAAATTTTTAAAATTTCAAAAAAAGAATTTAAAATAGGATCTACTAAGCAATTGGGTGAAGTAATGTATAATGAAATGAAAATTTCATCGCTCAAGAAAACAAAAAAAGGAAGTTTTGCAACTAGCGCCACTGTTCTTGAGAATCTAGCTTTTAGAGGACATAAATTGCCAAAATTAGTTTTGGATTGGAGACAGGTGACAAAACTTAAAAATACATACACGGATTCTTTAATAGAACATATAAATCTAAAGACAAAAAGAGTTCATACATCATTTTTGTTAGCAGCAACTACTACAGGACGTTTAGCATCAAGTGATCCAAATTTGCAAAATATTCCAATTAAGTCAGATGATGGCAAAGACATTAGAAAAGCATTTATTGCTGAAGAAAATTTCTTATTAATTTCGGCAGATTATAACCAAATAGAAATGAGAATACTGGCTGACTTAGCTGATGTTAAAGAACTTAAAAAAGCTTTCAAAAACAATGAAGACATTCATTCATTAACTGCAAGTCAAGTTTTTAATGTCAGTATAAAAAAAGTTGATTCAGATATGAGAAGAAAAGCTAAAACAATAAATTTTGGAATAATTTATGGTATTTCGCAGTATGGATTAGCAAAACAAATTGGTGTTTCAAATGTTGAGGCTAAAGATTTTTTAAAATCTTACTTTATAAAATTTCCTGAGATTAAAGATTATATGGAATCAACAATTAAATTCTGTAGAAAAAGTGGTTATGTAAGTAATATTTTTGGAAGAAGAACACATATAACTGGAATTAATGATAAAAATTTTAATATAAGAAACTTTCAAGAAAGAGCAGCGATTAATGCTCCTATTCAAGGATCTGCTTCCGAAATTATGAGATTAGCCATGATTCGAATTAATAGAAAATTTGAGGGAATAAAAAAATTAAAATGTAAAATTTTACTGCAAATACACGATGAGTTAATATTTGAAGTAATTGAAGAAGAGGTAAATAATTACTCAAAAATTATAAAGGATGAAATGTCAAGTGTTAAAGATAGTGATCTACATTCATTTTCACTACCTCTTTCTGTTGATATAAATGCCGGTGATAATTGGGGCGACTTACATTAATCTATAACTATTGCCCAAATTAGAACAATTTAGTATTTTTAAGTAAACATTATGAAACAAACTATTGCATTAATTGATGATGACAGAAACATTTTAACGAGTCTTAGTATCGCTTTAGAAAAAGAAGGGTTTAAAGTTCAAACTTATTTAGATGGTGAGAGCGCCTTAATTGGATTAGCTCGAACTCCACCAGATCTTGCGGTAATCGATATTAAAATGCCCAAAATGGATGGTGAAGAACTTTTAAAGAAACTTAGAAAAAAAACTTCACTACCAGTAATTTTTTTAACATCGAAGGATGATGAAATAGATGAATTGCTTGGATTAAAACTTGGAGCCGATGATTTTGTAAAAAAATCAGGAGGATTTTCAATAAAAGTTCTTATTGAAAGAATAAGAGTTCAGTTAAGAAAGAAAAATATTAATAATATAGAAGATTCAAAAAATATTATAGCTCACGGAAAATTAAGATTGGATCCGTCTCAATTAGAGTGTGAATGGGATAGTCAACCTTTACCTGATAAACTTACAACTACCGAATTTTTGATAGTTCAAGAATTGGCAAAAAGACCAGGTATTATAAAGGAAAGATCGCAATTAATGGATATAGCTTATAGAGAGGATACAGATATAGAAGATAGGACTATTGATAGTCATGTAAAAAGAATTAGAAAAAAATTTAAAAAAGTCGACAGTAACTTTTCCGCAATTGAAACTAGATATGGGAGTGGCTATCGTTGGAATGTTAATTAATGTTAAGTAGTTTCATCAAAAATCTATCCATCCTTAAAAAATTTTTATTTATTAATTTATTAGTATTTGTTATTTTTGGCAGCTTAACAATAGTATATCTTATTGATATTCAACCAAATTTAATTCATAAGAAAACATCAAATCATATTCAGATTATTGATAATACAATCGAGCACATTAGAATGTTGCGCATTCAGTTTAATGAAGATGATATTAAAAAATTTTTATTTTCAACAAGATTTCTTTTTCAAAATTTAGATAGAGTGCTTATTTTTGATAGTGATTTTAATTTAATTGGAGATACTGACACACTAGATCTTGATCCAAGGTCTTTTTCTCAGAGACTAGAAATAGTTGAAATGGATATATTAAGCGATGATATAAAATCTGAAGAAAAAGAAATTGGAAAATCTAAAAAAGAAGATTCCGCTTCTTTAAGTGATATACTGATGAATTATTCTAAATCCTCAGATTTCGGAAAACCTTTTACTTTTACACAAGAAAGTTACGAACAATTTTTATTAATTACAATTAAAAATGTTAATGATGGAGAAAAAAATATTGGTTTTTTGGCCATAACCGAAAAAGCAAATGATATTAAAGTAGCAATTAATGAAAGGAAAATTTTTATAATTAGAACAGCTTTTGTTGTTGCCTTAGTAATTTTAATATTTTCTTATGTATTAAATAGATACTTTTTAAAACCAATAAAAATTTTAGTAAATTACACCAAATCAATAAAAGAAAAAAATAAAAAAACTTTTAATATTCAAACAATCAAAAATAGAAACGATGAATTAGGAATTTTATCTAATTCATTAGATGACATGACAAATGAACTTCATAAAAGAATTAACAATGCTGAAAATTTTTCTACTGATTTAGTTCATGAAATTAGAAATCCTCTTGCTTCTCTCAAGGGTGCATCAGAAATAATTTTAGAAACAGAAGATAAAATTCAAAGAGATAAATTAGTTAATATAGTATCTGAAGATGTAGGAAGAATTGAAAGATTAATAACAGATTATTCTCAGATGTTAAAAGATGAAGCTGCAATTACCAAGGAAAAAATGAAAAAGATAGATTTAGAACTAATTGCAAACTCTGTTGTAGACGATTTCAACAGTATTTATAATTCTAAAAGAGGAATCAAAATTGAATTAAAAACAAACAGCTCTAAAGGCCACGTTATTTTAGGAATTGAAAATAGAATTGAACAAATAATTGCTAATTTATTAGATAATTCGATATCTTTTAGTAAAGATAATCAAACTATTGATGTAGTGCTAACAAAAGATAAGGATGAAAATATTATTTTAAAAGTCATTGATGAGGGTGAAGGATTTAAAGAAAAAGATACTGATAAAATTTTCAAAAGATTCTACAGTAATAGACCTAAAATGTTTGGGGAGCATTCAGGGTTAGGTTTAAATATAGTAAAAAACTTAGTTGAGTTACACAATGGTTCAATTTTTGCGTCAAATAATGCAGATCAAAAAGGTGCTAAAATTGAAATTACTTTTCCTAAAATAATAAGTTGATAAAACAACATTTAGTTGTAGAAAGCCTACTGTATGGATGACTTTAAAGTTAAAGATATTCGATTAGCAGACTTTGGTAGAAAAGAAATTTCTATAGCAGAAACTGAAATGCCAGGACTTATGGCTTTGAGAGAAGAGTATAGTAATAAAAAGCCATTAAAAGGTGCAAAAATTTTGGGATGTTTGCATATGACCATTCAAACAGCAGTTTTAATTGAAACTTTGGTAGAATTAGGCGCAGAAGTTAGATGGTCCTCGTGCAATATTTTTTCTACCCAAGATCATGCAGCTTCAGCAATTGCTAAAGCTGGCATTCCTGTTTTTGCTTGGAAAGGTGAAACCGAAGAAGAATACTGGTGGTGCATTAAACAAACTATTGAAGGCAAAAAGGATTGGATTCCAAATATGCTTCTTGATGATGGTGGTGATCTTACAGCACTAATGCATAAAGAATATAAAAATCTATTAAAAGATATTAAGGGTGTATCTGAGGAAACTACAACAGGAATTAAAGCATTAAAAAAAATGGAAAAAGAAAAAACACTTTTAATTTCAGCTATAAATGTGAATGACTCTGTAACCAAATCAAAGTTTGATAATCTATATGGTTGTCGGGAGAGCTTGGTAGATGGCATTAGAAGAGCCACAGATGTTATGATGTCAGGTAAAATTGCAATTGTTGCAGGTTTTGGAGATGTAGGCAAAGGAAGTGCTGCTTCATTGAGGCAAAATGGTGCAAGAGTAATGGTCACCGAAGCAGATCCAATCTGTGCTCTGCAAGCTTCAATGGAGGGCTATGAAGTAGTTTTGATGGACGAAGCAATAGAAAGAGCCGATATCGTTGTAACTGCAACTGGCAACAAAGATATTGTTACAGCAGATCATATGAGAAAAATGAAAGATCGCGCAATACTATGTAATATCGGACATTTTGATAATGAAATTCAAGTTGATGCTCTTAAAAACTATAAATGGAATGAAATCAAGCCGCAAGTTCATGAAATAGAACTTAACAATGGAAAAAAAATTATTTTACTTGCAGAAGGTAGATTAGTGAACTTAGGCTGCGCAACTGGACATCCAAGTTTTGTAATGAGTGCGTCTTTCACTAACCAAGTTATTGCACAAATAGAACTATGGAATGATTCTGAAAAATATGAAAATAAAGTTTATGTTTTACCTAAAAATTTAGATGAAAAGGTCGCAAGACTACATTTAAAAAAAGTAGGCGCTAAATTGACAGAACTTACAAATGAACAGGCAGAATATATTGGTGTCAAAAAACAAGGACCATTTAAATCAGATGCATATCGCTACTAAAAGTAGCAAAATAGATATTTCCTCAGAACAAAAAACTGAAATAATTTCAAGAAAATTTTCAAAATATTTAAAAAAAGGAGATATAATTTTTCTGTTTGGAAAAATTGGTGTTGGAAAAACAACATTTATAAAATATTTGATCAATCACTTACAAATAAAAAACAATTTAATTAAAACTGAAGTACCTAGCCCTACATTCAATATATTAAACGAGTATGAGATAAATGGTTTAGTTATTCATCACTATGATTTATTTAAATTGAAAGATTCAAATGAAATAAAAAATATAGGACTATTCGAAAACTATTCTAGTATCATCACCTTTGTTGAGTGGCCAGAGATTATTGAAAAAAAACCAAAAAAAAATACATATTTATTATTTAATTATGAAGATAATTTCAATAAAAGAAGTTTAACCATTTCTTCCACTTATAAAAAAGAATTAATAGATGAATTTAAATAAGCATAATTTGAAAAAAATTAAAGGAGATGCTTCATTTAGAACATTTTTTAGGAAAAGAAGCAATAATCAGACTAAAATTCTTGTTTATTCTAAAAAAGAAAAAAAGAAAAATTTATTAATTTACGACGCGATAAATAAAACTTTATTAAAAAACAATATACTTGCTCCTAAACTTTTAAATCAATATTACGATAATAATTTTATTGAGGTAAATGATTTTGGAGATATCTCAATTTATAATGAATTAAAAAAAGTAAAAAAAAATAGATTAAATATTTTTAAAAAAATTATTTTACTGTTAATTAATATTCAAAAAATAACAACAAAAGAGATAAAAACATTTTTAAAAACCAAATACAAAATACCATTTTATTCAAATAAAATAATCTTGAATGAGGCAAATTTATTTACTAATTGGTATGTTCCAAAAGTAATTACAAAAAATAAAGTCAATACAATAAAAAAGCAATTGAACAAAATTTATATTAAACTTCTTTTAAATTTAAAATTAAAAAATAGTATTTTTGTTCATAGAGATTTTCATGTTTCAAACTTAATGAAAGTGAATAAAAATATTGCCGTTATAGATGCTCAAGATGCATTGTATGGAAATATGGCTTATGATCTTGCGTCTTTGATAGATGATGTCAGATTTAAAACAACTAATAAATTGAAAGAAAAAATATTTTTAGAGTTTATTAGATCTAATACAAAAGTAGATAGAAATAAATTAAAAAATGATTTTGAAATTTTATCTATCTTAAGAAATCTTAAAATTATTGGAATTTTTACACGATTATCAATTAGGGATAAAAAACATAATTATTTAAAGTTAATACCGCATGCTTGGAAACTAATTGAATATAGAATTAATAAAAATCACGAATTTAAAGAATTAAAATTTGTTTTAGATAAATATTTTCCAAAAAAAATAAGGCAATTAAAATGAAAATTAATACTGCTTTAATTTTATGTGCCGGATATGGCAAAAGACTAAATCCTTTAACATTAAAAAAACCAAAACCCTTAATTGAAGTAAATAATATTACATTATTAGAAAATACAATTAATTTAATAAAAAAATTAAATATAAAAAAAATTAAAATCAATACTTTCTATTTAAAAAATCAAATAGAGAATTTTATTTTAAAAAAAGATTTTGATCTAAATATAGAGGTTATTAATGATGGTAATAAAATTCTAGATACAGGGGGTGGTATATTAAATTTAGTTGAAAACTCTAATGAAAATGATTTTATAGTTTTTAATCCTGATACAATTTGGAATTCAAAATATTTACAGACAATTAAAGAAATGGAAAATTTTTATTTTAATAATGAGGTTCAAAATATTCTTATGGTTGTAAATAAACAAATAAGCTACGATAAAAATCTTAAAGGTGATTTTAGTTTTAAATTAAATAAATTATTTAATTATAAAAATAGAAATTATATTTTTACTGGTTGCCAAATTATAAATAAAAATCTTTTCTCAAATTATAAAAATACTTCTTTTTCAATTTTTAAAATTTGGAATGAATTAATAAATGATCAAAAATTGTATGGATTTGAAAGTTTAAATGAATTTATCCATATTACTAATTTGGAAATTTATAATAAATTAATTAAAAACTAAAAGGTCTTTTGCTCTTTCTTTATCAAGATATTTTTCGCTAATTAGTTTTTTATTTTCATCAAATTTTAGTATTAATGGATTTCCTGTTGGAATTTCAAGTTTTGTTATTTTATTTTCATCTAAATTAAATAAATATTTGCAAATAGCTCTAATCGAATTTCCATGAGCTGATATTAAAATGTTTTTATCAATTTTTGTTAAAATATTTTCTTTAAAATATGGAACAACTCTTTCATAAGTATTTTTTAAAGATTCCGTATCTGGAATTTTTTCTCTCGGAATATCTTTATATGTTTCAATATTTATAGGATGATATGGGTTATTTTTATCTAATGGTTCTGGAGGTACATCCCATGATCTTCTAAACTCATGTACTTTTTTTTCGCCGTAAACTTTTTTCATTTCATCTTTATTTAAACCAGTCAAAGCTCCATAATGCCTTTCATTTAATTGCCAGGCTTTTTTGATTACATCATTTTTAATTCTTATTGTGGTTAAGATTAATTTTAAGGTTTCTATAGCGCGCTTTTGATAAGAGCAAAAAAAATAATCTATCTTAATATTTAAGTCTTTAATTAATTCACCTGCTTTGCAGGCCTCAAGTTTACCTTGTGAGGCAAGTTCTACATCAACCCATCCAGTAAATCTATTTTGAAGATTCCATTCACTTTGTCCATGTCTTACTAAAATTAAATGACTCATTTGTGAAATTTAACTATAAGATAATTATGTCTAAGATAAAAATATTATTTCAAGTTCTAAATGTTATTTTTATAATTCTTTATGTGTATCCTGGAAGTATATTAGGTTATTTTCTTTACAGAGATTCTACCGTTCAACCACAAATAACTGGAGATTTTTTAGTCTCATCCAATCATGTATATGCATTCTTAGTATTGTCCTTAATAGGTCTATTTGCATATTACAAAAGTAGTAAAGTGATTATTCTTAATTATTTAATATTAATTTCCATAATTCTCGAAGTTTTACATTTAGTTATACCAAACAGGTCGTTTGAATATAGGGACTTGTTTGGTAATATTGTAGGAGTTTTTTTATCAATTTTACTAATAAGTATATTTAATTTTTGGAGAAAAGATGAGCACATTTAATGAAAGAGAAAAAGGTTATGAAAAAAAATTTGCACATGACGAAGAGCTGCAATTTAAAATAAGTGCACGAAGAAATAAATATCTAGGTCAATGGGCTTCACCAATTTTAGGTTACGACCAAGAAAAAGAAAAAGAATATATACAATCCGTTATAAAAGCTGATTTTGAAGAAGCGGGAGACGAAGATGTTTTTAGAAAATTAAAAGCAGACTTAAAAGATCATAATATTTCTGATGAAGACATAAGAAAAAAAATGGATGAGCTTAATGAAAAAGCTAAATCTGATTTTAAGTAGTTTCATAATAATTTTTTTATTTATTTTTAGCTCAGCAAAAGCGGATACTTTTTTAAGTGGATTTCCATTAATTATTGATGCTGATACAATAAAAATTGGTAATGATAAAATTAGACTTTTTGGAATTGACGCTCCAGAAAAAAAACAATTTTGCAAAAAACCATATATCAATTTATTCATTTTTTCTTTTGAAGAAAAATATCCTTGTGGAGAAGTTTCAATTAACAGCTTGAAAGAATTTGTAAAAGAAGCAATTGTCTCATGTAAAGTTGAAGAAGAGAAAGATTTTTTTAAAAGATATTTGGGCACATGTTTTAAAAATGAAGAAAATATTAATTCTTGGCTTGTAAAAAATGGATATGCAGTTGCTTACACAAGATATTCAAAGATTTATTTGAATGAAGAACTATATGCAAAAAATAATAAAATTGGTTTATGGCAAGGCACTTTCGAGAAACCTTGGGAATGGAGAAAAAAAAATAAATAATCTATAATTAGTTAATGATTCGAAATAATAAATTAATCTTTTTATTTTTATTTTTTTTTATTTTTTCTTGTTCTTCAATACCAAAAAATACTGCTGATGGTTGCTCAATTTTTTCTGAAAGATATCTGTGGTACAAGCATGCAAAAAAAACCGAGCAAAAGTGGGGGACACCAATTTATATTCAGCTAGCTTTTATTAAAATGGAGTCTGACTTTGATTGGTTAGCTAGACCGGAAAGACTTAAAATATTTAAAGTAATACCTTATAGAAGACCATCAAGTTCTTTTGGATACTCACAAGCTGTTAAAGGAACATGGAAGCAATATAAAGAAGAAACAAATAACAAATTGGCAACAAGAACTAGATTTAAAGATAGTGTAGATTTTATTGGATGGTACACAAATAAAACTGAAAAATTACTCAAAATTTCAAAAAAAGATGCTTTTAGACAATACATTGCCTATCATGAAGGATGGGGTAACTACAAAAAATATAAAGAAAAGCCAAAGGTAATTTTACTGGCCAAAAAAGTACAACAACAATCAGACAAATATAAAAGACAGCTTAACAAGTGCAGCAAATCACTAAATAGGAAAAAATATATTATTTTTTAACGAAGTTGTTTTTTTAATTCTATATCTACAGCATCAATTCTTTTTGTATTTCTAGCTAATGCTAAATACATTGTAGGTGTCACATATAATGTAAAGAACGTTGAAATCACCATTCCACCTAATATTGTTGCTCCAACAGCCAACCTAGATCCTTCACCAGCTCCAGGGCCAATATTTCCAATAATTAACGGCATCATTGCTATCGTTGTGCTTAAAGAGGTCATAATGATAGGTCTAAATCTAAGTGCACAAGCTTCTTGAACAGCGCTTTCAATATTTTTTCCAGTAGTTCTTAATTGATTTGCGTAATCTACAATAAGTATGCTGTTCTTTGTTGAAATTCCTATAAGTATTACTAGTGCGATTTGAGAAAATATATTGATTGAACTATTTAATAATAAAATAAAAACCAATCCACCGAACACAGCTAGCGGAACAGTCAGCACGATAATAAAAGGGTGAACAAATGAATTAAATGTTGCTGCCATTACAAGATAAGCTGTTAGAAGAGCTAATGCAAAAATAATATACAACTCCTTACTAGTTTCCTTTAATTCTTCAGATTTACCCTTCCAAGTGATTTGTTTATCAGGAGCAATTTGAGACATAGTTTTTTCTAAATATTTAATTGCTTCAGCTAACGTATAGTTTTCACTTATATTAGCAGATATAGTAACTGCTCTTTGTCTATTATATCTTGATAGCTTGTTGGCAGATCCTTCCTCTTTAAAATCAACCAAATTTGCTAAAGAAATTAAAGCACCTGTATTTTCTGATCTCACATAAATTTTGCTTAAACTTTCTTTGTCTTTTCTGTCTTTTAAATATAGTTGTAAAATAATTGGATATTCTTTTCCAAGTTTATTGAATTTTGTTACAGTTTTTCCTCCATAAAGAGTCTCTAGAGTTTGGCCAATGGATTGAGTAGATATACCTAAGTCTTTTGCTTTGTTTTGATTTATAATCAATTTTACTTCTGGCTTATTTCTAGAATAATCAGATTCTATTCTGGATAAATTTCCATTTCTTCTCATCATCCCTAATACTTTGGACTGAGTTTTTTCCAATTCTTCATAAGTACTTCCCAATAAAACCATTTGAACTGGTTTATTATAATTTGATACTCTTATTGTTTGTGGCGATATTGGAAATGCCAATGTTTGAGGAACAGTCACTATTTTTCCAATAGCTTGTCTCATAATTATCTGAGAATTTTGTTTTCTATTTTTCCAATTATTTAATAAAGCAATAATTATAAAGCTATTATCACCTCCGAAGCCAGGAACTATCATAAGAAATCTATTGTAAGGGCTATCTTCTGCTTGCAAAAGTGGAATAAGTCTTTTTTCTACATCTTCTGCTCTTTTCTGAGTGTACTCAAAAGAACTGCCTTCATCTGTAAAACCTATAACCAAATAAGCTCCCCGATCTTCCATTGGAAGAAGCTCTTTTTTTATAAAATTATATAACAATCCAGAACCAACAATCATTAGTATGATAAATAAGACAACTGTTTTTTTTTTATTTAACCAAAATACAAGTGTCTCCTGATAAAATTTTGAAAAACCTTTAAAAAATTTGTCAAATTTTACTACAAAAAAGTTTGTCTTTGGTTTCTTAACCAAATACTTGCTTGCAAGCATTGGAGAAAGAGTAAGAGCAACAAATGACGAAACAACAATCGCAAAGGATAAAGTAATTGCTGTTTCTCTAAACAAAGTTCCGGCTATTCCTTCAATAAAAATCAATGGTAAAAAAACAGCTACTAAAATTAATGTCGTAGCAATGATTGCAAAAGTAATTTGCTTAGAACCTTTATAAGCAGCAACTAATGGTGTTTCGCCATTTTCAATTCTTCTATAAATTGCATCAGTCATAATGACAGAGTCATCGGTGATTATGCCTATGGCCAAGATAAAGCTAAGTAATACGAAAATATTTATTGATAGACCAAATATATAAATTCCTAAAAAAGATGCAATTAAACTTACTGGCAAAGCCACAGCGGGCACGATTACTGCTTTAAGATTCCCCAGAAATAAATAAATAATTATTACTACTAAAACAAAAGCAATAATTAATGTTTTATAAACTTCATTAATCGCTGCTCCAATGTAAGTTGCTCTATTAAAAGCTATTTCTAAATTTAAGCCTTCTGGCAAGGTTTTTTTTACTTCTTGAACCTTTTTTTTAATTTCTTTTGAAAGCTCAACTGTTGATGCTCCGCTTCTAGCATAAATACCAATTCCAACAGTCTTTAGATTCAAAGCATTTTTGCTTTGAGCTCTAAACAAAGCCTTTTCTGATACTGGACCAAATTCAATGTTAGCAACATCTGAGAGTCTAACTAAATGATCTTTACCTTTTTTTATTGGCAATTGTTTTAGCTTTTCCAAATCGTTATATGATTTATCTAAATTAATGGTTAGATCTATGTTGCTTGCCTCTAGTGTACCAGCAGGCAAACTTACATTTTCATTTCTTAGAGCTCGTTCAACTTCTTGAATAGTTAAATCATTTGCAGCTAATTTTATTGGATCTATCCAGACTCTTACACTTAATTCTCTTAATCCTCCTATCAAAATTCTTCCAACATTTTTAATGCTAGAAAATTGATCTACTAAATATCTATCGGCATAATCTCCAAGCTCTAAATCACTCCAAGTAGGTGAAGATAATGCTAACCACATTGTAGTCGTGAATCCAGCTGCCTGTTTAAGTATTTGTGGTGGATCTGACTCAGAAGGTAAGCGGTTAACTACTCTTGCTACTCTTTCTCTAATATCATTTGCAGCATCATCTAAATCAATTTCCGTATCAAATTCTATATTGATAGTACTTTTCCCCTTTTCTGATTTTGAATCGATATTTTTTATTCCTTCTGCTCCACCGATTACATCCTCAATTACTTGTGTAACTTCTTCATCCACTATTGGTGCTGATGCAGATTTATAGTCAACTTTAACTTGAACAACAGGTGGCTGCAATCCTGAAGGTAACTCTCTTACTGGCAACTGCCAAAATACAAATATTCCAAATACAATTAAAATAAGAGAGCATACCCAAGCAACTACAGGTCTTCTAATACTTAAATCTGTAATATACATTATTTATTTATGGGTTTGATTTTACCATTTGGTCTAACTTTTTTTAGACCTTCAGCTACAATCGTTTCACCTTCATTTAAGCCCGATGTAACTTCAAGATAACCTTGATTTCTTGCGCCTATTTTAATTTCTGTTCTTTTAGTAATGTTTTCTTTATTAACTTTATAAATATAAACTTTATTACCCTCCAATAACACACTGGTATCAGGTATACTTAAAGAATTACGTTCATTATATTTTATTGTTATCTCTAAAAGCGCTCCAGGCAATATTTCTAAATCCGAATTATCTAATCTAATTCTTACTGCCAAAGATCTTTTTTCCGTATTAATTCTACTTGCTATGGAATCTACAATTCCTTTATAAATCTTTTCATTGTTGCCTGAAAATTTAATATTTACATTTAATCCTTGAGTAATAAATGGCGCATATATTTCAGGTATATCGACATCAACAAATAAAATAGATGCATCCTCTAAATTAATTACTATAGAACTTTCTGATACTTCTATATCATCGGAGAAATCTCTTTTTCCTATTACTCCATCGAATGGTGCAATAATATTTCTAGTTTTAAGTTTTGCTATTACTTCTCCTTCTTTTACTTTTTGATTAAATTTAATTGGTGAAATAATTTCAAATTTTTCTATGTTATATGCCTTTCTTCTTATTGGTATAGCAGTTCCAAAAGTTTCAACTTTATTTTCAAATTTTTTCTGATTAACAGTTGTTACAATTATTCCAGGAGGAGGTCTTTTGCCAAACTTTTTCTGAAAATGCATTCCTATCATTGTTCTTGCAACAATGACTCCAGCGATTATTAAAAATAAAATTATAATTATTGAAGTAATTTTAGTTGATCTTTTCATTTAAACTATTTTATTTTGCCATACTCGGCCCAAGAACCATCATAAATTTTAGGCAAATACTTATCATTAATTATAGAATAAGCTAGACTTAAAACAGTCGCTGTAATTCCTGATCCACATGAAAATACCAAATCAATTGGTAGTTTTTTAGATCCTAAGACTTCTTTAAATTTTAACAAAAGTTGCTCCTTATTTTTAAAAGAGTTGTCTTCATTAATACATTCTTTAAATGGTAAGCAAATTGAATTTGGAATAGAACCACTTTTTAATTCTTTTCTTGGCTCAGGTTCCTGTCCTTCAAATCTACCTCTGCTTCTTGCATCAATAACTATAAATTCTTTTTTTATTATATTTTCATCAATTTGTTTTTTATTTTTTACACGATCAATATTTTCATGAGTTTGGTAACTATCTATTTGTTCTATTTTTTCTATTTTTTTTGTTATAGGTTTTTTTTCTTTTATCCACTTTTTTAAACCTCCATCTAGTACAGAAACTTTTTCATGTCCAAAGTATTTTAAAGAAAACCATAATCTGCATGAACTGTAAACATCACTAAAGTCATAAACAACTATATGATCGGTATTTTTAATTCCAAAGGACCACATCATTCGATTCCAATAATCTGAGTTAGGAAGCATATGAGGTACAAGTGAGTCCTTGTCACTATGCTCTTCGATATTCCAAAAGATTGCTCCGAGAATATGTTTATCTAAATATTCTTTTTCAGCATTTCTTTTTGAATTTGGCATGTGCCAGCTAGCATCAAAAATTCTAACCTTGCTCAAATTATTATTAAGCCATTCAGTTGAAACCAAATTCATATCAGTGATTTTTTTTGAAAATATTTTTGGTGATATTCTTCTGCTTTACAATAATTTTTTTCTTTAGATATTTTTGTAACAACTTTACCATTTAGTTTTTGATTAACTTCATTTAATACTTTTTCTGCAATATTTTTCTCTTCGTCATTTTTATAAAATATTTCTGAACGATACTGATATCCTGTATTAGGTCCTTGACGATTGAGTGTGGTAGGATCATGAAATTTGAAAAACAATCTAGTTATTTCTTCGTATGTAATTATTTTTGGATCAAATTCTACTTTTACAACTTCTACATGTTCAGTATCTCCGTCGCAAACTTCTTTGTAACTTACGTTTAGACTTTTGCCTCCACAGTAGCCACATTCAGTGGAAGTAATTCCTGGAATATTTTCATATTTGGTTTCGTCCCAAAAACAGCCAATGCCTCCTATAAATTTTTGCATAATATTTAAAAATTTAGTGATAAATATAATTCAAAATATCAAAATATCAAAATGATCAAAAATCAAAATTATTTAGGCGCAGTTTATATGATTATGAGTGTTCTTTTTTTTTCATTCATGGATATTTTAATTAAAATTACCGATGAATATGATGTAGGTCAAACCATGTTTTTTAGAGCGTTATTTGGTTTAATACCAATATATTTTTTAATTCCAAAAAAAAGAATTAAAGATTTTTATAAAACAAAAAATATCAAGTTGCATTTTTATAGATCATTTTTTGGAGCCATTGCGATGGCATCTATTTTTATTGGATTGAGAAATTTACAACTCGCAGAAGTTACTGCACTGGCTTTTAGTGCACCTTTATGGGTAGTTCTATTTAGTATTTTTTTTTTGAGTGAAAAAATAAGATTAAAAAGATGGATCGCAGTTGGTCTTGGGTTTATTGGTGTAGTTATAATTTCAAAACCTGGTTTTGATAATTTAAATTTTTATTATATTTATCCAATAATATTTTGTTTAGGTTTTGCTGGAGTTTCTATTCTTATTAGAAAATTAACCCTTGTTGGAGAACCTGTTTGGTTAATAGCCTTTTACTTTAGTGTAGTTAGTGGATTGGGTGGCTTGTTAACCGTTCCATTTGGAAGATGGATAATGCCCAATACATATGATTTTATATTATTAATTTTGATTGGATTGCTAGGAAGTATTGCTAATTTACTTTTAACGCAATCATACAAGCTTGCAGAAGTCACTCTAACTACTCCTTTAAAATATCTTTCACTTCTTTTTGCAATAATAATTGGATTTTATTTTTTTAATGAAATTCCTACTATTTATACATTATCAGGAGCAGCATTAATTGTTGTTTCTTCAGCAATTATTTTCTTTAGAGAAAGTGAATTAAAAAAACCTATTACTTTACCTAGACAACAATGAAGAAACCCCCTGCTTATTGGAATAAGGCAAAGAGGATACTTTCAAAAAGAGACCCTGTATTAAGAAAAATTATTAATAAATTTAATAAAGGTTATTTAACTAGCAGAAAAGATCCTTTTTTTTCATTGTGTAGAACAATAATAGGACAGCAAATATCCACGAAAGCAGCGGATTCTATTTGGTTGAAATTTGAAATGAAATGCAAAAAAAAAATAGTTCCTAAAACAGTGTTAAAATTAACTTCCAGTTCTTTAAAAACAGTGGGTTTATCTCGTCAAAAAATAACTTATTTAAA
>DTVC01000026.1 GCA_012963775.1 Candidatus Pelagibacter sp.
TAATAAAAAATTATTACTTCCATCTATTATGTGACCAAATCCATTGTTTTGGATTGGTAATAATCATTTTTTCAATAATTTGATTAATTTTTAGTGTGATATTTTTTGTATCTTCTTCATCATTACCTGTCTTTTCAATTTTATATGGTTCATGAATAGTCATTTCAAAATTAGGTCCTTCTTTTCTTTCCAAAGAAATTGGCACTAATTTGCAGTTATATTTTAAAGCAAGTTGTGCTGGTATAGTTGTTGTATGGGCTGGTTTATTAAAAAATGGGGTTCTAGGACCTTCACTTACGCGCTGATCTACCATTAAGGCAATGCTATAACCATCTTTAACTTTACTGATTATTTCTCTCATTCCCATTCGACCTTTTGGAATTTGATTAGGACAAATATACTTCATTCTCAAATATTCCATTAGTGGGTTTAAAAAAAAATTGTTTAATGGTCTATAAATTGCTGCACATTTAATACCAAATTTATCAAGTTCCATTGCCATCAGTTCAAAATTTGCAAAATGGCACGAATAAAAGATTGTTGGTTCATTATTTTTCTTGATCTCATCTAAGTATTTTGTTCCATTAATTTTAATATGATCAAAATTAATTTTATTAAATTTAAAATCCTTCAAAAATGGATATTCAGCGAAAGTTCTTCCAATGTTTGACCACATACTATTAATAATTTCAGTTTCTTTTTTTTGATCTAATTCTCCCAATCCAATTTTTATATTTTGTTTGGTAATATGCTTTGATCTAAATAATGGTCCAATAAATCTTCCCAGAACGCTTCCAAGATTTGATGCATTTTTTAGACCTATTATTTTAAAGATACAGAATAAAGAAATTATAGTTACGAACTCAAAAAAATATTTAATAATTTTCATATAATTTTTTTTATTTGATCAATAAATTGATTGCGATTTTCTATTTCAACTTCTATTTTTAAAAAACTAATATTTTGTTTATAATTTTCAGCAATTCTAAAATAATCTTTTTCTGTTGTTAGTAAAATATTATTATTTTCTTTTGCTTTGTTAATCAAATTTTCTAACGTTTCTTCCGAATATTCATGGTGGTCAGGAAATTTTATTTCTTCTCCAATATCTATTTTATTATCTTTTAATAAATCAAAAAAATTCTCGGGATTGCCAATTCCCGCAAAAGCAATAACTTTTTTATTTTTAAATTCACTAATATTTTTTGCTCTGTATTTTGTATAAAAAATTTTTATTTCTTTATTTTTGCTAAATATTTTGTTTTCGATATCTCTGTTTTTTTCACCATTTATAACAACGCAGTTAGCTCTTTTTAAAGCAGAAAGACTTTCTCTTAATGGTCCAGAAGGGATAGTTAAACCATTACCCACCCATTGTTTTTTATTGAAGCAAACAATAGATAAATTTTTATTTATGGAAAAATCTTGAAAACCATCATCAAGGATAGCAATATTTGCTTTATTTTGAGCGGCCTCTTTGACAGCCTCTATCCTTTTTTTATTTTGATAAACTGGACCTACTTGTTTCTGAAGATCTGCTTCATCTTGAAAAGAATCGTATTTTTTTCTAACAAAAACAGGATTCATATTTAAATTTTTCAAAATCAAAAATATTTCAATGCACAATGGTGTTTTTCCGGTTCCTCCTAAATAGATATTTCCAACACAGATAATAGGGATTGAAGATTGATTAGTTTTTATTAGAAAACGTTTAAAAAGACTTAAAACTTTAATTAATAAGGAGACTGGAAAAAGCAAAACAGAAAAAAAAGAAATTTTATTTTTATCCCAAAACTTTGGTTTAAAAAAATTCATCTACAATTATTTATATATATTTTTTTAATTCTATGATCACATTATTAAATATATTTTGACCATAATTTTGTATTTTTGCTGAAATCTCATCATTTTTGGCTTTATCTTCTTTAAATTCTTCAACTAGTGATAGACTTAATTCATCAGAATTATTTACTTTTTTGGTAACACCTAATGTTTTTAGATATTCATAAATTTCAATAAAATTGGTTACATTTGGACCATGAAAAATTTTGCATCCTAATCTTGCTGGTTCAATAGGATTTTGTCCACTATTCATTATCAAAGTTTTGGATAATGATTTTCCAAGAAAAACATATTTTGAAATATTATAAAATTTTAAAGATTCGCCGTAAGAATCTATTATTAGTATGTCCGTGCTTTCGTCCAATTGATCTAGCTTGCTATAAAAAGCAACTTTAAGATGTAAATTTGATAATTCCGTGTCAATTTTTGCTGCTCGATCTATATGTCTAGGAATAATAATAGTTAGAACATTATTAAAATTTTTTTTAATTTTTAAATGAGATTTTGCACACAAAACTTCTTCAGTTGGGTGAGTGCTGGCCGCGCACCATATTTTTCTATTTTTAATTTTATTTAAAAGAGAAACATCTAATTTATTGCTTAAATTTTTTTTAGCTTGTGCAAATTTAAGATTTCCATGATTCTTAATATTTTTAGCTCCTAAAATTTTGAGAAAGTTTTCACTCTCTTTATTTGATGCAAGACATAAATCAAATTTTCCAAATATTTTTTTTGCAAAATTTATTATTAATTTCCATCTGTTAAAAGTTTTTTTTGTTATTCTGCCATTTATTAGCAGTAGGGGAATTTTTTTTTCATTAATCTGTAAAATTAAATTTGGCCAAATTTCAGAATCAATAAAAATAGATAAATTTGGCTTCCAATGCTCTAAAAATTTTTTCGTCAAAACGGGAATATCTAAAGGTAAAAATTGATGAATTACTTTAGTATTTTGACTAAATTTCTTTTCTAAAATTTTACCAGAGCTTAATGTTATCGATGTTAAGAGAATTTTATCAATTTTTTTTTCTTCTAAACAGCTTTCAATTAATGAAAGAATACTCATTGCCTCTCCAACGCTTGCTATATGAAACCAAATTAAAAAACCATTATCTCTTGGTATATTTATTTTAGATAGTTTTTCTTTATATCTTATAAAGTCTTCTTTTTTTCTTAATTTTCTAAAGTATAAATAGAATGGTGCAAAAGGGTAAAAAAGGTATGTAAAAAATTTATACCAAAAATACATAAATTATGCGCTTAGCTGTTTGCTATATAGATTTTTATAAATCATTGAATTTTTCAGAAGCTCATTATGAGTTCCGAAGTCGGCAATTTTCCCTTGGTTTAAAACAAAAATTTTATCTGCTCTAATAATTGTTGATAATCTATGAGCAATAACCAAAGTAGTCTTGTTTTTGGTTAAATTTATAATTGCATTTTGAACTTTTTCCTCAGATGCAGAATCTAATGATGAGGTTGCTTCATCTAGTAGTATTATTGGAGAGTTCTTTAAAACAGCTCTTGCGATTGAAATTCTTTGTTTTTGTCCTCCGGACAATCTTATTCCATTTTCTCCAATCAACGTTTCATATGATTTCGGTAAGTCCTTGATAAAATCGCTAGCTGCAGCAAAGTCGCAGGCTTTTTTTATTTCCTCTTCAGATGCATTTAGCTTCGCGTAAGCTATATTTGCACGAACTGTATCATCAAATAGTATTATGTCTTGACTAACCATGGATATCCTTTTTCTTAAAGAGGCAAGTGATACTTCATTAATGATTTGTCCGTCAATTTGAATGCTTCCTTCTTTTGGATCATAAAATCTTGGAATTAAATTTACAATTGTACTTTTTCCAGCGCCGCTATGACCCACTAATGCTGCAGTAGTGCCACCTTTAATTGAGATATTTATGTTTTTTACGGCTTCGGCATCTGTTTTTGGATACGTAAAACTTACATTTTTAAATTCTATGTTACCTGTATTAATTTTTAGATTTGGATGATTTTCGATTTCTTTAATATCAGGTTCTGTGTCTAATACTTTAAAAACTCTTTCAGCACCAGTAGCGCCCTGGTAAAACATCATATTAATTGTAGCTAATGAACGAATTGGTTGATAGGCCAACATCATAGCAGTTAAAAAAGAGAAGAAATTATTTATTCCCATTTCACCACTTATGATCATAAATCCAGAATAGTAGATAAATCCTGCTATCATGAAACCTGTTAAAAGCTCCATGATTGGAGTAGCTCTTATCATAATAAATCCAACTTTGTTTCTTATATGCATGTTGTCCGTGAGTATTTTGCTTGATCTGTCTGACTCGAATTTTTCTTGTTGAAAAATTTTTATCATTCTTGATCCTTTTAACATTTCGGATAAATAAGAAATCAAGCTTGCATTGAGAATGATACTTTCTTTGGTTGCTTTTCCTATTCTTTTTCCTAAGGATTTAGCAACAAATGCTGCAAGCGGCATCATCAATAAAGCAAAAAATGCGAGCTTCCAATTTTGATAAAACATTAAACCAATCAAAACAATTAAAGTTAAACTATCTTTCATTAAATTTAAAACTCCATTGCTGACTAAAGTATTGACCTGGCCAACATCGAACATAATGTGAGAAATATATTGCCCCGAATGTTTTGACTCTAGTGTATGAATATCCGATTTTAATATTGTGGAAGCAAGCTGTTTTTGCATAGTCGTAACAATATTATTGCCAACTTTAATTAATACAACTCTAGCCAAATACAAAGACAGGCCCTTGCCCGCAAAAGCAAAGACAATGGCAATTGGTATCAGCAACATCACCGATTTATCTTGCTCAATAAACATTTTTTCAATTGCTGGATCAAGCAACCAAGCTATTGATGCTGTACAGCCTGCAACACCAATGGATAATAAAAGTGAAATTATTAGTTTACGGAAATATTTTTTTATATAGGAGTGATATAGTCTTAATAAAATTTTTTTTAGAGTACTAAAATTCATCAGAAATTAAATGAAAAAATAAATAAAAAAACAAGCAATCCAGTTAAGTTATTCACTTTAAAACTAAAGTGGCATGATTTGGGATCGTTAGGTTTAAAAATTTTTATTTGATAAATTAAGGATACGATAAAGAACGCTGATAATGGTAGAATATATTTATCTATTTCCATTAAAAGACCTAATATTAAAATACATAAAACACATAAGCTATAACAGGTTCCAACAAAGACTTTTACATTATTTTTAAATTTTATTGATGTTGATTTAATGCCAATAATTTCATCATCATGCATGTCTTGAAGTCCATAAATCGTGTCATAGCCGAGTGTCCAAAATATGGCTGAGAGATAAAGAATGATTGGTTCAATCGATATACTATTTGTTATCGATGTCCATCCCATTATTATTCCCCAATTAAAAGTCAGTCCTAAGAAAAGTTGTGGCCAATATGTAATTCTTTTCATAAAAGGATAAGCAAACGCCAAAGCCATTGAACTTATTCCAAGTACTATTGTAAGCCAATTAAATTGTAAAAGTATTAGGAAGGCAACTAAACAAAGAAAAACTATATAAATGAAAGCTTCAGAAACAGAAACTTTTCCTGAAGCAATTGGTCTTTCTCTTGTTCTTTGAACTTTCTTATCTAAATCTCTATCAACAATATCATTAAAAATGCAGCCAGCGCTTCGCATTAAAACGGAGCCTAAAAAAAATAATAACATGTGTTTTAAATATAAATTTGTTTCTCCGCTAAAATAATAAGCAAGAGTCAGTCCCCACACGCACGGCCAGAATAATAGTAAAAAACCTATAGGTTTATTTAGTCTTGTTAATTGAATAAATATTTGAAATCTTTCCATTAAGGAACAATAACAGCTGGACCAGTAATTTTTCTAGATTCCAAATCTTTGTGAGCCTCAACAACTTCATCTAATCTGTATTTTTTATATATTTCTATTTTAATTTTACCTAATTTTAATTTTTCAAATAATTTATCTGCCCCTTCCTTTATTTCATCTTTTGTTTCCAGGTACTGCGCCATAGATGGTCTTGTAAAATAAAGACCTTTTGGTTGTATCATTTTTTTTATATCAATATTTGTAATAGGTCCTGAAGCATTTCCAAAAGATATCATTATTCCTCTTTTTTTTAGACATTTAATCGAGCCCTCTAAAGTCTTTTTTCCTACACCATCATAAACAGCAGGAACACCTTCACCTTTTGTGAATTCCAAAACTTTTTTTGCAAAATCTTCCTTTGAATAATTTATTACAAAATCACAACCATTTTTTTTAGCTATACTCATTTTTTCATCCGATCCAACCGTTCCAATTACTTTACACCCCAAGCTTTTTGCCCATTGGGTAAAAATTTGACCAACACCTCCAGCTGCAGCATGAAATAATATAGTTTCATTTGATGAAACCGGGTAAGTTTTATGAAGCAAATAGAATGTTGTTAAACCTTTAATCATTAAAGTAGCGGCAGTATTAAAATCTATTCCATCTGGTATCTTCACCAAATTTTTTGTAGGATAATTTCTTTCCGATGAATATGCTCCAAGTGGAGTACCAGCATAAGCCACACGGTCACCAATAGAAAAATCTTTAACTTTTGATCCAATTTTTTTAATAATGCCAGCTCCCTCTGCGCCTATTCCCGATGGTAACTCAATAGGGTACAGACCTGAACGATGGTAAGTATCTATAAAGTTTAATCCTATTGCTTTATGTTCGATTAGCACTTCATCTGGATTTGGTTGATCAAGATTAATTGTTTCAAGTTTTAAAACTTCTGGTCCACCTGTCTTTGTGATCCTTACAATACGCGTCATTTTTGAACAAAATTTCCGCTTTGATAATCTTCAAGAGCTTTAAGAATTTCTTCTTTAGTATTCATAACAAAAGGACCACCTCTAGCTATAGGTTCGCCAATTGGTTTTCCAGATACTAGTAAAAATTTTGACTTAGTTACACCTTTAACTTTCAGTTTTTCACCTTTTCTAAGAATAATTAAAGTAGAGCCATTAACTTTATCATGATTTTTATCTCCAATTTTAATTTCTCCCTCAATTAAATAAACGAAAGAATTGTGGGTTGGGGAGAGATTAAAATTAAATGTTTTATCTTTTTTCAGCTCTACATCAAAGTAGACTGGGTCAACATTATGACCTTTTACAGGGCCTTCAATATCATTAAATTTTCCAGCGATAATTTTTATTTTTTTTTCAGAATCTTTATGAACCTGCATTTGTTTAGAGTCGATGTATATATATTCAGGTTTACTCATTTTTAATTTTGCTGGCATATTTATCCATAATTGGAAACCATGAAGTTTTCCTTCAGACATTGCCGGCATTTCAGAGTGAATTATTCCTCCACCTGTTTTCATCCACTGAACATCACCCGAAGACATTTTCCCTTTTGCACCCGTGCTATCTTCATGTTCAAAATCTCCACTAAGCATATAGGTAACAGTTTCAATTCCTCTGTGAGGATGAGGGGGAAATCCACCAATATAATCATCTTTATTTTCAGATCCAAATTCATCTAACATTAAAAAAGGATCGAAGTAATCAAAAAGGGGAGTTCCAATACTTCTTTTTAATTTAACGCCCGCGCCATCAGATGTCGGCATTGGTTCTATAATTTTACTTACGTCTACTTGTTTCATAATTAGATAATTTTAAGCAGTTCTTTTAAGTTATTAATAACAAATTGCGGCTTGTAGCTTAATTTGTCAAAAACTTTATTAAAGCGGTTGACCCATACAGCATTATAACCAAAGACTCCTCCGCCAGAAACATCCCAAGTATTTGAACTCATAAAACAAATATTTTCAGGTTTGCAATCATATTTTTTAATCGGCATTTCATAAACTTTTGAATCAGGCTTATAGACTCCAACAGATTCAATAGACATAATATCATCAAAATAATTTTGAATATTATTACTTTCCGCCAATCCTTTTAGAAGATCTGGAGTTCCATTAGATAGAATAGCTATTTTAATTTTTTTAGATTTTAGTTCTTCCAAACATTCTTTAACTTCAGGGTAGGGGCTAAGTTCTTTATACAAATTTAATAATTCATTCTTCATTTCTTTTTTTATTTTGAAAGTTTCCATAGTGTGGTCTAAAGAGTCTTCAGTAATTTCCCAAAAGTTTTTGTGTTTTTTCATAAGACTTCTTAGCCACGTATATTCAAGCTGAGTTGTTCTCCAAGCATTAGCAAAGTTTTCCCATCTATTACCAAGTTTTTTTTTACATTTTGCAGCAGCAGAATTTACGTCAAATAAAGTTCCGTAGGCATCAAATACACAAGCTGATATATTTTCTATTTTCATAACAAATCTTCTAATTTTTGAACTTCACCAATTTTAAATATAATAGCATCATCTTTATGATAACCATACATGTTGGCTGCATTTTTAAATCGCACTGGTGGTTCGAAAGGATTTTCAAGAGAAAGTACTGCAGTTCCCCAGTGCATACCCAAAACTTTTTTACTTTTTAAATCTT
>DTVC01000027.1 GCA_012963775.1 Candidatus Pelagibacter sp.
CATTCAGGAGACTTAAACACAAAACCCAAGTTTTTGTAAATACCGAGGGAGATCATTATAGAACTAGACTTACACATTCAATGGAGGTTTCACAAATTGCTAGGACTCTTGCAAGATTTCTTGGCCTAAATGAAGATTTAAGCGAAACCCTAAGTTTGTCACATGATCTTGGTCACACGCCCTTTGGACACGCAGGGGAAGAAGCTCTAAGTCAATGCATGGGAAAGCATGGAGGATTTGATCACAATATACAAACATTGAGAATAGTAACTTTGATAGAGAATAAATATTATGAATTTTATGGCTTAAATCTTACAATTGAAACATTAGATGGTTTGATTAAACATAATGGTCCAGTTAAAAACTTCACTGACTTTAAAAAAATTTTTAGAAAAGATCAATTTAGAAACAAAATAGTTTTCAATACATTTCCGTCATTAGAAGCTCAGGTTGCCGCTATTTCAGATGATATTGCCTATAATAATCATGATTTAGAAGACGGACTAAGAGCAGGTTTATTTTCATTTAAAAAAATTGTCTCAATGCCGCATGTATCTAAATTAATAAATAGACACGTTAAGAATATAAAAAATTTTAGAAAAGAAATAATTATTAGTCAAATCGTAAGAGATCTCATTAATTTAATGGTTGTTGATGTTATAAATACAACTAATAAAAACTTAAAATTATGTAGTCCACAATCAATCAATGATATTTATAAACAAGATCGTTTGATAGTTGATTTTTCAGTTAAAATGAAAAAGATAGATAAGGAAATAAAAGAATTTTTAAAACGCAATATGTATAATCACAAAAAAGTTATTACTAGTGCTAATAAAGGGAAAAGAGTAATAAATGATCTGTTTAAATACTTGTTAAAAAATCCTAAAAAATATATTAGCGAGACTAAGTTCAAAAACGAGCATAAAGAACGAGTTATAGCTGATTTTGTAGCTGGTATGACCGACAGGTATGCAATTAATTTGCATAAGAAAATAAAATGAATTTATTATTACATTATCAAAAGAAAATATTTAATAGTTTAAAAAATTTAGAAAAGAAAAAGTTAATACAAATTTCTTTACAACTCAAAAGATTTACTGTTGAGCTGCCACCAAAAAATCATAAGGCTGATATATCTTGTAATGCTGCAATGATTTTAGCAAAAGTTAATAAAACTTCACCTATTAAGTTGGGTGAAATTTTAAAAAAACATCTATTATCAAATTTTAAAGAATTTAAAAGCATTGAAATAGCTGGACCAGGTTTTTTAAATATTTGTTTTAATATTTCATTTTGGAGAGAATATTTAACTAAAATAATTAAGTTGGATTCTAAATACGGATCTAATGCAACTCTTAAAAAAAAATATAATATTGAATTTGTTTCTGCTAATCCCACCGGACCTTTACACGTAGGTCATTGTCGTGGTGCTGTTTTGGGAGACGTACTATCCAACCTACTCAGTTTTAATGGCAATAAAGTAACAAAAGAATATTATGTCAATGATTATGGCGAACAAATAAAAAGTTTTGTTTCTTCAGTTTATTATAGAATATTAGAAATTACTGAAAATAAAACTTTTCCAAATGACAAAAACTTATATCCGGGAAATTATATAATCGATATTGCAAAAAGAATAATTAAAAGTAAAGCCATAAAAGATTTCACCAATCTTGAAAAAATATACAAGAGGCTGTATTCAGAATCTTTAAAGCATTCTATGCAATTGATAAAAGGCAACTTAAATTTGTTGGGTGTAAAACATAATAATTTTGTTTACGAATCTAAATTGATTAACAATAAAACGGTTTCAAAAGTAGTTAAAAAATTAAAAAAAGAAAATTACATCTATGAGGGTAAATTAGATATTCCCAAGGGTGAACAAACAAAAAATTGGAAGATAAGAAATCAATTATTATTCAAATCAACTTTATTTGGAGATGATACCGACAGAGCATTACAAAAAGCTGATGGAGCATGGACTTATTTTGCCGGAGATATGGCGTATCATTCACATAAAATTTCTAGAAAATTTGATGTTTTAATAAATATTCTTGGTGCCGACCATGCTGGATATACCAAAAGAATTATATCAGCAACAAAAGCTATTTCTAAAAATAAAGTAAATTTAGTATGTAAAGTATCCCAATTAGTCAAATTATTTAAAAATGGAAAGCCTTTTAAAATGTCAAAAAGAAAAGGAGATTATATTACCGTTGAAGATTTGATCAAGGAAGTTGGTAAAGACTCAACCAGGTTTATGATGTTAAATAGAAGCAATGATGTTGAGCTAGATTTTGATTTCGAGAAAGTTACTGAAAAATCTAAAGATAATCCTGTGTTTTATGTGCAGTATGCTTATGCTCGTATTAATTCAATTTTTCGATTACTTAAATTAGATTTAAGAAGCAGAATTAAGTTGGATAATAAAAAATTTACTCTTAATCGATATGAAATTGAAATTTTAAAAAAAATTTCAGAATGGCCAAAATGTGTTGAATTATCATCCTCAAGACTTGAGCCACACAGAATACCGTTTTATCTTTATGAGCTTGTAACTTTATTTCATTCATATTGGAATTTGGGCAAAGATAATAAAGAATTTCGATTTGTTTCTAAACATAACAATATCAACAATTCCAGGTTAGTTGTTTTGCAGGCGCTATCAATTGTAATAAAAAATGGAATGTTAATTTTAGGAGTTTCCGCTCCTAGTAGTATGTGATGTACAAGAGAATTAAAAATGCATTTTTCTTGATAATTTTTTTTACTTTTATTTTTTTAATATCGAAATATTATTTTTCAGAACAAAATATAGTATTTACTAATCAATCGAGATCATCTTATGAAACGTCATTAGACAATGATAAAAATAATTTGCCAGTCTTAAAAAATGATACAAATAATACATTTATTTATGTAAGTGATTTAGAGAATTTTAAAAATAAGAGAAAAAAAAGATTTTGGGAAAAATTAATATCTAATAGCAATGAATAGAAAAGCAGTAATTTTTGGGATAAAGGGTTATCGGTTAACAAACAAAGAAAAGAAATTTTTTAAAAAAGTGAAACCATGGGGAATTATATTATTCTCAAGAAATATAAAAAATATCACTCAATTAAAAATTTTAATATACGAAATTAAAAAAGTCTTACATGACAAAAAGTATCCAATATTAATAGATCAAGAAGGTGGGAGAGTTTCTAGATTAAATAAAATTATTAATCTGAGTTTTTTTTCGCAAGAATTTTTTGGTAGACTGTACAATAAAGACAAAAAACTATTTTATAAAGTTTATAAAATCTACATAGATAAAGTGTGTGAGATATTTAAAAAAGTGGGAATAAACATCAATACCGTTCCTGTTCTTGATGTAATAAGAAAAAATACTCACAATGTTATTGGTAATCGATCATTTTCACAAAATTCCGAAAATGTAGCAAAGCTCGGTAATGTGTGTATAAATTTATATAAAAAAAATAACATAGCGACTGTCATTAAACACATCCCTGGCCATGGCCTGTCAAAATGTGACAGTCATTATAAAACGCCAATAATTAAAACTAATAAAAAAGAACTTATGAGAAAAGATTTTAAACCTTTTAGAAGATGTAAGTCCCTTTTTGCCATGACCGCACATGCGGTTTATTCAATATATGATCTTGTTAATACGGCAACACACTCGAAAATTATTATTAAGAAAGTCATACGTAATCATATTTATTTCAAAGGTCTTTTAATTTCTGATGATATATCTATGAAATCATTAAAATATAAATTGGAAGAAAATGCGACTAAGGCTATACAGGCGGGTTGCAATTTAATACTTCATTGTAACGGTAATATGAGTGAAATGTCTAAATTATCAAAAGTTATACCCAATATTGATAATTTCACTCAAAAAAAAACATCGCATTTCTATAAATTTTTAGGATAAAGTTGTTTTTATGCAATTTGAAGGAAAAGAAACGTTAAAAATTGATATTGATAACTATTCAGGTCCACTAGAAGTTTTATTAGATCTAGCTAAAGCTCAAAAAGTTGATCTAGCAAATATTTCCATTACTCAACTAGCTGACCAATTTATAGAATTTATTAATAGTGTAAAAAAAATTAATTTAACACTGGCTTCTGAATATCTTCTTATGGCTACATGGTTGGCTTATTTAAAGTCAAAGCTTTTGCTACCAGAAGATGATGAGGATGATTTTAAGGCGAGTGAAGTGGCGGAAAAGTTAAAATTGCAATTAAAAAAATTAGAGTTGATAAGATTATTTTCTGATCAATTATTAAAAAAAAAAAGACTTGGAATAGATGTGTATATGCGAGGAATGACTGGAGGCATTAGAACTACAAGAAACTCTAAATATGCTGTTTCCTTGTATGAATTATTAAAATCCTACTCTAACCATATAATGAGGAGAAATTTTTTATCTATAAATATATCAAAATTACCAGTTTGTACTACTGAACAAGGCGTAAAAATAATAAAATCAAGTATAAAAAAATTGAATGATTGGTGCGATATTTCAGAGCTAATTCCTTCGCGATTTAAAAAGAACAATAAACTTAAAAAGACTGGTTTATGTGGACTTTTTTCAGCATCACTTGAACTTACTAGAGAAGGGCTAATTAGTATTATGCAAAAAAAAAATTTTGAAAGATTATTAATTAAGGAAAACAATAATGAAAAAAGATGATGTAAAAATTTTAAAATTTCCTAATATTACATCTAATCTAGAAAGACAAGTAGAGGCAATTTTATTTGCCGCCGAGGAACCGTTAGATGAAGAAAGTATTCAAGAAAAACTAAAAACAAAAACAAATATTTCAAAAATTTTAAATTCTTTAGAAAGGCAATACCAAAACAGAGGAATAAATTTAATTTGCATTACAAAAAAATGGTCATTTCGTACCGCATCAGATCTTTCAAAATTTATGAGTATCCAAACGTACGCCAAAAAACAATTATCAAAAGCCGCGATCGAAACTCTAGCAATTATTGTATATCATCAACCTGTTACTAGATCTGAAATAGAAGAAATTCGCGGCGTATCGTTTGCCTCGGGAACTTTAGAAATATTATTAGAACTAAATTGGGTAAGATCATCAGGTCGAAAAAATGTTCCAGGTAAACCTATTCAATATGTTACGACAGATGATTTTTTGAGCCATTTTAATTTACAAAAGTTATCAGACTTACCAAACATAGAAGAACTTACATCAACGGGATTGATAGATAGCTCGAATGTAGATTCGTCAATATTTGGAAGTGGTAAATTTTATAAGGAGCAAAAAGATGAAAAAAAAGAGAATATTTATTCAAATATAGATGATATGTTGAAACGGTCTCTTAAATCTAATGAAGAATAAAAGATACCTTTGATAAATTAATAAAAATGTATATAATTTACATATGAGTATAGGTTTTTGGCAAATTGCAATCGTTGTTGTGTTAGTCGTTCTTCTTTTTGGAAGAGGCAAGATTTCTGATTTAATGGGAGATGTTGCAAAGGGCATCAAAAGTTTTAAAAAGGGGATGAAAGATCCAACTCAAGATCAGACAGAATCTGTATCATCAAAAGATAAATCTAACGAAGATCCAAATTCAGATAAAAAATAATTTTTAAATGCCACAAATTGGATGGTTCGAAATACTAATTATTGTGGTTTTGGCTATATTAATTATTGGTCCAAAAGATTTTCCAATTATGTTAAAAAAAATAGGATCATGGATAGGATCGTTTAAAAATTATTTTAATGAATTCCAAAAAGATATAACAGAAGTAGAGAATACTATTGAAGATGAAATTTCTTCTGTAAAAAATTTATCTAATGTAGCAGATAAAAATAAAAAAGATGAATGATGAGAAAGTTAAACAATCGAGTTTTGTTGAACATCTTACCGAATTAAGATCAAGACTTGTAAAATGTATCATTTATTTATTTATTATTTTCGTTATATGTTATTTTTTTTCAGAAAATATTTATAGTTTTTTAGTAGCTCCATACGCTGAAGCGGTAAAGGACGATGAAATTAATAGAAGAATGATTTTTACTGCTTTGCACGAAACATTCATAACATATTTAAAAGTTGCTTTTTTTGCCGCAATGTTTATTACAAGTCCTATAATTTTAACTCAAATCTGGAAATTTGTAGCTCCAGGCTTATACAAAAATGAAAAAAGGGCTTTATTACCTTATTTAATAGCTTCACCTACTTTATTTTTATTGGGTGGTATGTTGGTTTATTATTTGATTATGCCCCTAGCTATTAAATTCTTTTTAAGTTTCGAAACTTCTGCGCATATTAGTAGTCTACCTATACAATTAGAAGCAAAAGTTAATGAGTATTTGTCTTTAATTATGAGACTTATTTTTGCTTTTGGAATTAGTTTTCAATTACCAATATTATTAAGTCTTTTAGCTAGAGTGGGTTTTATTGATTCGCAATATTTAAAAAAAAGAAGAAAATATGTAATAGTGATAATTTTTGCACTAGCAGCTATATTAACTCCACCAGATCCAATCACACAAATTGGTCTGGGAATACCTTTGTTAATTCTTTATGAAATATCTATATTGTCAGTAAAAATTATTGAGAAAAAGAAAAAAGATGCATAACATTAAATTAATTAGAAAAGAACCTAATTTTTTTTTAAAGAAACTTAGTCATAGAAATACAAATATTAGCTTAAAGAACTTATTAGATTTAGACAAAAAAAATAGAGAGTTAATCCAAAATAAGGAAAAACTTGAACAAGAAAAAAAAATTATCTCTAAAAAACAAGACAAAAGTCAATTTTCACGATCAAAAAAAATATCAAAAGAAATTGAACAATTTGATAAATCACATATAAAAATAGAAAATGAAATTGAAGCAACACTTAGCTCATTACCTAATTTAGCCTTAGATGAAGTCCCTGTTGGTAATGATGCAAGCTCAAATAAAGAGATTAAAAAAATTGGTGAAATTTCTAAATTTGAATTTAAACCAATCTCACATTACGAAATTGGAAAAAGGCTAAATTTAATGGATTTTGATGTTGCCACAAAGACATCGGGGGCTAGATTTGTATTTCTTAAAGATAAACTAGCTCTTCTTGAAAGAGCAATTTCTAATTTTATGTTGGATTGTCATACTAATGAGTTTGGATATCAAGAAATATCACCCCCATTAATTGTAACTGATAATACAATGTTTGGAACGGGGCAGCTCCCAAAGTTTGAGAGTGATCAATTTGAAATTAAATTAGAAGATGAAAAGTCTAGAAAATTTTTAATACCTACAGCTGAAGTTATTTTAACAAATATAGTTAGAGAATCATTTTTAAAAAAAGAAGAATTGCCTTTGAGATTGGTAGCTTCAACTGCATGCTTTAGAAAAGAGGCTGGCAGTTATGGAAAAGACACCAGAGGAATGATTAGACAACATCAATTTTACAAAGTTGAACTTGTTAGTATTGTTGAACCAATGAAATGTCTTGAAGAATTGGATAGGATGACCAATTGTGCCCAACAAATTTTGAATAAATTAAAACTTCCTTATAGGGTAGTTTTGTTATCTACAGGTGATATGGGATTTAGCGCAGAAAAAACATATGATTTAGAGGTTTGGATACCTTCTGAAAATAAATATAGAGAAATTTCAAGCTGTTCTTCTTGTGGTCAGTTTCAATCAAGACGAATGAGTGCTAAGTACAAAAACGAAAAAGGCGATTCAGATTTTTTGGGCACATTAAATGGATCTGGCTTAGCTGTTGGAAGAACATTAATTGCTATTATGGAAAATTATCAACAAAAAGATGGAAGTATCATAATTCCGGAAGTTCTAAGATCTTATATGCATGGAGAAGAACGTATAGGTTAATTTTTATTGTTTATTTTTTTTATTTAGTATAATCATAGTACAAATTTAGGAGTTAATATGTCAGGATCAGGTTTTGCACAATTTATCCCATTAATTTTAATTTTTGTTATTTTTTATTTTTTTCT
>DTVC01000028.1 GCA_012963775.1 Candidatus Pelagibacter sp.
GCCTTTATAAATTATCGATTTTGAACTAAATGAACATATGTAAAAATCTTTTAATTGAGAATTTAAAACTTTTTTTTCTATTTTTCTTCTAATTATATAAAGTTGTCTCTCAAGTTCTTTGTCTTTAAGAGTGCTGTTATTTGATTTGAAGATAACTTGACTAATTTCAGGTCTTGTTAGTTCTGCTTTAACTCCAAGCACACTAGTATTAATTGGGACCTGTCTCCATCTATAAATATAATAATTATTGCTTAAAAGTTCTGTTTCAATCAATGTTTTACATTTTTCCTGAGAGTTATAATCATTGCGAGGCAAAAAAATCATTCCAACGCAAATCTCTCCGCCGTCATATTGACGACCATAGTTTTCAATTTTTTCTTTAAAAAAATTAGTTGAAATTTCTATATGTATTCCAGCACCATCTCCGGTTTTGCCATCAGCATCTACTGCTCCACGATGCCAAACAGCTTTTAATGCTTCAATCCCATACTCAACAATTTTTCTCGATTTCTTTCCTTCCGTAGAAACTACAAGACCAACGCCACATGAATCGTGTTCCATATTTGGATTGTAAACTTTTCCATTAATTAATTTTTTTAAATTTTTTTTATAAAGTTTCATATTATGCTAAGCAGCTTTAATTTTTTGATATGATTTTTTTTTCAAATATTTTTCAATTGAAATTGCAACATCTCTTCCATCTTTAATAGCCCATACTACTAATGATGCTCCTCTAATTATATCACCAGCAGCATATACACCTGGTATATTTGTTTCCATAGTATCAAAGTTAGTTTTTATTGTTCCCCATTTTGTTAATCGAAGTTGATCTTCGCAAAATAATTTTGGTAATTCTTCAGGATCAAAACCTAAAGCTTTTATTATAATATCAACCTTTAGCTCATATTCAGAATTCTCTTGAACGATTGGTTTACTTCTTCCACTTTCGTCAGGTTCGCTTAATTTCATTTTTTCTACTATTAGACTTTCAATTTTACTAGTTCCCTTAAATTCTTTTGGATTAGATAACCATACAAAATCAACCCCTTCTTCTTCAGCATTTGCAACTTCTCGAGCAGAACCCGGCATATTTTCTCTATCTCTCCTGTATAAACACTTTACAGATTTTGCATTTTGTCTTACCGATGTTCGAACGCAATCCATTGCTGTATCTCCGCCACCAATTACAACAACATTTTTTCCTTCTGTATTTAATGTTCCATTGTCAAACATTTCAACTTTATCTCCTAAACCTTTTTTATTTGATGCTGTTAAAAATTCCATTGCTGGAAATATATTTTTTAAATTATTTCCTGGTATATTGGCTTCTCTTGCTTTGTAAACTCCTGTGGCAATTAAAATTGCATCATGTTTTTCTCTAAGTTCTTTTAAAGATGAATTTTTTCCTATTTCATAATTTTGAATAAGCTTTATTCCACCTTCCATAAGCAACTTTGTTCTTCTTTCAACTACAAATTTTTCTAATTTGAAATTTGGGATACCGTAAATCAGTAATCCGCCTGGACGATCATAGCGATCATAAATAGTAATTTGATATCCTTTTTTTCTAAGTTGTTCTGCACAAGCAAGACCTGCTGGACCTGCTCCAATAATTCCTACACTTTCTTTTTTTTCTTTAAATACATTTATGGGTTTTATCCAACCGTTATTCCAAGCGTTTTCAGTTAAAAATTTTTCTATTGAACCAATGGTGACGGTTCCGTGTCCTGATTGTTCAATTACACAATTGCCTTCACACAACCTATCTTGAGGACAAATTCTTCCACAAACTTCAGGCATATTATTAGTGCTTTCAGATAACTGGTAAGCTTCTTCCAGTCTTCCCTCTGCGGTCAGCTTTAACCAATCAGGTATGTTGTTGCTTAATGGGCAATGTATTTGACAAAATGGCACCCCACATTGAGAACATCTGCTTGATTGCTCTTTTGCCTTTTCATTTATAAATTCGTTATATATTTCTCTAAAATCCTCTTTTCTATCTAAAACCTCCCTTTTAGGTGGACTTTGTTTACCTATTTTTACAAATTTAAGCATTTTCTCTGTCATAACTGATGAAATATATATTAGTAGATGAGCGACTAAAAGAACAACTAGGTCAATATTTATGTCCTATAAATTAGAAAAGTAAGCAATTTATTGCTTTTTTACACTTATGCATACCTCTTATGCTGTCAAGTAATTGCTTTATTTTAAGAATATTTCGTTTACCAAATAGTAATCTCTAATGTTGACTAATTATTTTGAAACTTTCACGCTGTCATTCATTCAAGGAGTTTCTGAATTTTTACCTATTAGTTCTTCTGCACACCTTTTATTAACTTCTAAACTTTTTAATTATAAATCTAGCTCTTTAATAATTGATATAAGCTTACATTTAGGATCTCTTCTTGCGATAATATTTTATTTCAGAAAAGATTTAATAAACTTTTTTCAAAATAAAAATTTGGCATTACTCATAATATTAGGCTCAATTCCATTAATAGTTTTTGGATTTGTATTGCACGCTAGTAATTTAATTTATTATTTAAGAAATATTGAAATAATAGCATGGACTACATTAATTTTTGGTATTCTTTTATATTTTTCTGATAGATTTAAAATAAAAAAAAGTTTTGATAACGATCTTAATTTAAAAAATATTTTAATAATTGGTTTATTTCAAATTTTAGCATTAATACCTGGTGTCAGTCGATCTGGAATTGTAATTACCGCAAGCCGTTTTTTAAATTTTGACAGATATGACTCATTAAAAATTTCATTTTATTTATCAATACCCGCTTTAGCCGGAGCAAGCGTACTAGGTTTAAAAGATGCTTTTAATCAGAATATAGAGTTTAGTTTTTTAATAGTATTTGCTACCATTAGTTCTTTTATAATTTCTTATTTGACTATTAAATATTTTTTAATTTTTGTAAAAAATTTTTCATTAAATGTGTTTGTTTTTTATAGAATCTTTTTAGCTTTAATACTTTTTACAATTATTTATTATTAAATTATAACTTTTTAAATTTTATTTAATTGTTATTCTATGCATTATTCGATTTCCATTAAAAGGAGTGGCTTGATGAAGCATAGATCGATTGTCCCATATTGCTAAGGAATTTTTTTCCCACTCAAAAGCAAAAATAAATTTTTTCTTAATTTGATGTTTAAATAAAAAATTTTTAATTTTTTTTTCATCCTTAACATTAATATTCAAAAAATTTTCAACATGCCCTGGACTACAATATATAGCTTTATGGTTATTAATTTTTCTAATAATATTATGAATTGCTTTAAAATCTTTTGACTTTCCAGTACCTTTTTCTTTTTCTCTTTCAAGTCGTGTTATTGAGATCGGACCAGATGAAGAAAATACTGCTTTTAAATTTTCAAATTTTTTTTTATATATTTTGGGTAAATTTTTATATGCTAAATATTGTGAAGCAAATTCAGTATTTCCAAGGCCTCGAGGTGGCACTAATTTAGCTAACAAAATTGTAAACTTTGGTGGTTTTTTTGTGTAACTTGAGTCTGTATGAAATTGTTCACCAAAGCTAGGTCCTCTATCAGAAACTTTTCTTTCTACAACTGTAATCTCAGGAAATTTAGAACTTAGCCCCCTTAACATTGGGTAATCTGCTACATGACCTAATTTTTTTGCAAATAAAATATAAGATCTTGAATCTAAATTCTGATTTCTAAAAAAAACCATACCATATTTATTTAATGAATTTTTTATTAGTTTAATTTGTTTTTTATTAACTAATTTTAAATTACAAATTATTTTAGCGCCAATATTTTTTTTACAGGGTCTAATTTTGAATTTATATTTTTTTATCATAAATTGGCAGAAGTTGAGAAATCAAAACACCAAAAAATATAAGCAAACATCCAAATATATTGCCGAATCCTAAAATTTGATTCAGAATTATCCATGCAGATATTGTTGCAAAAACTCCTTCTAAAGACATAATAATTGCTGCAGGTGCAGGTGAAATATGTTTTTGACCAACAAGTTGTAAAACAAATGCTGCACCTCCCGATAAAACACCTGCATATAATATTTCATATGTTTCTAGTATTATTTTAGAAAAATCGATTTCCTCAAATATAACTACTAATAAAAAAGATAGTACTGCAACGGCTAAATTTTGTAATAAAGCTATAAAAAAAGGTAAGTTAAATTTCGCTATTAGTTTCCCAATATAAATAATATGTAAAGCCCAAAATATAGCTCCTATTAATACTATTCCATCTCCTAAACTAACAGCAGCATCACTAAAATCAGATATAAAATATCCTCCAAGTATACAAACAAAAACCGAAGGCCACACTGACCAGTGAAGCTTGTCAGAGAAAAGAAAATAAATAATTATTGGAACTAATGGTACATAAAATATTGTAAAAAATGCCGAATTCGAAACATTAGTATAAATTAATGAAACTTGTTGTAATGCAGTTCCTAAAAATAATGATACTCCCACTGGTATCATTAACTTAAAGAATTCTTTTTTTTTTGGAATTACAAAATTTGATATTTTTTTTTTTTCAAATATTAATACAAAAGGCATGACAGCAAAAAAAGCTACAAAAAATCTTGCTGAATTAAAAGTAAAAGGACCTATATTATCCATCCCAGTATCTTGAGCTATAAAAGTTGTACCCCAAATTAACGTACAAACAATTAGACAAAGAAATGAAATAAATTTTTTCATTATGGAAATATTTATATAGCTAATCTGTAGGCGAAATTTTTTCCAATATTTTCTTTTAATTCATTACAAAATCTTGCTGCTTCAGCACCATCTATTATTCTGTGGTCATAAGATAAGGACAGTGGAAGCATGTTTCTCTTCTGAAATTCATTATTAATTAAAACTTGTTTGTAATAAGTTCTTCCCACTCCTAAAATTGCAACCTCAGGATAATTTATTATAGGGGTAAAAAAATATCCTCCTATACCTCCTAAACTAGTTATGGTCATTGACCCTCCAAAAAATTCTTTTTTATCAATTTTTAAATTTCTACATTTATCACTTATATCCTTAAGTTCTTCACTTAATTGATTTAGATTTTTATTATTTGCGTTTCTTACTTTTGGTACCATTAAGCCATGTTTTGTATCCACTGCTATACCAATATGAAAATATTTTTTTAAAGTCATTTTTCCATTATCGATGTCATCAATTGAACAATTAAAATTTGGATATTTTATCAAAGCAGAAACTAATGATTTAATTATAAAAACTAAAGGGGTAATTTTTTTTTTATGACCAGTATTTATGTCAGTTAATGAAGATCTAAATAGCTCAAGCTCTGTAATATCTGCTTCATCATGATGTGTGACATGAGGAATTTTTGTCCACGAGTTAGAAAGATGAAGTGCGGCTATTTTCTTTACTCTAGGCATATCTTTTATTTCCACTTCACCAAAATCAGAGTGTTTAAATTCACTTTGTATTTTTTCTTGTTTTTTATTACTTTGATGAAAATTTTTTGACTGTATCAGTTTTTTATTTATAAAACTTTTTACATCATATTCTGTTATTCTGCCTTTTCTTTCTGACCCTTCAATTTGTTCAATATTTGCGCCTAGTTCTCTGGCAAATTTTCTTATCTTTGGAGTTGCAAATATTTTTTTATTTTCTGACATTTTTACAATTTTGTTGGAAATGGTTTCTCTGGATCAATATTATATTTTTTGATAGCTTCTTTAGCATATTTTGAAGGTATTAATTGTTCTTTTGCTAAAACACTTAATGAATATGTTACTATATGTTCTTTATCTATTTCAAAAAATTTTCTTAAATTCTTTCTAGTATCACTTCTTCCATATCCATCTGTTCCGAAAGAATAAAAACTTTTTCTAATAAACGGTCTTATCTGATCTGAATTTAAACGTATATAATCAGATGCAGAAACGATTGGACCTTCTGTTGTTGACATGCATTTTTCAATGTAGTTTTTTTTAGGTTTTTTATCTGGGTTTAAAAGATTATATCTTTCTACTTCTAAAGCTTCTTTTCTTAATTCGTTAAAACTTGTAACGCTCCACACATTGCTGTCTATTTGATAATCTTTTTGTAAAATTTCAGCAGCAGCTATTATTTCTCTTAGAATTGTGCCCGATCCTAGTAATTGAATTTTAGTTTTTTTATATTTGTTTAATTCTTTAAATAAATACATACCTTTTAAAATTCCATCTTCAACACCCTTGCCTTTTGGCATTTCTGGATGTGGATAATTTTCGTTCATAGTAGTTATATAATAAAAAATATTTTCTTGTTTTTCATGCATTCTTCTTAAACCTTCTCGAAATATAGTCGCTAACTCATATCCAAATGTGGGATCATAAGATTTACAATTTGGTATTACTGAAGACAAAATATGACTATGTCCATCACCATGCTGCAATCCTTCGCCAGCAAGAGTAGTTCTGCCTGCTGTAGCTCCTATCAAAAAACCCCTTGTTTGTGCATCTCCAGCTGCCCAAGCAAAATCTCCAATTCTTTGGAAACCAAACATTGAATAAAAAAGATAAATTGGGATCATTTCTAAATCATGATTTGTATAAGAAGTACCAGCTGCAATCCATGATGACATTGCTCCTGCTTCTGTAATACCTTCCTCCAATACCTGCCCTTTAATATCTTCTCTATAAGAGCTAAGCTGTTCAGAATCTACCGGTTCATATTTTTGTCCTTCATGAGCATAAATCCCAATTTTTTGAAAAAATCCTTCCATTCCAAATGTTCGTGCTTCATCTGGAATAATTGGAACTAAACGTGAGGCAACATTTTTGTCACGAAGCAAACTGGTTAACATCCTTACTAAAATCATTGTTGTAGACATTTCTTTTTTCCCTGTTGATTCTTTCATAGCACTAAAAACATCTACTGAAGGAGTTTTAATTGATTTAGCGAAAGAAGATCTTTCGGGCAGATTGCCTCCTAATTTTAATCTACACTCTTTTAAATATTTTATTTCAGGAGAATTTTCTGGTGGCTTATAGTACTCAATATTTTTTACTTGTTCGTCAGTTAAAGGCACATCAAATCTATCTCTATAATATAATAAGTCTTCTTCACCTAATTTTTTTTGTTGGTGAGTTGTGTTCATGCTTTCTCCTGATTTGCCCATTCCATAACCTTTAATAGTTTTTGCCAATATTACTGTAGGACTACCGGTGTGTTGCATTGCTGAATGATATGCTGCATAAACTTTATGTGGATCATGACCACCTCTATTTAATTTCCAAATATCTTTATCTGTCATCTGAGATACAAGATCTAATAATTCGGGATATTTTCCAAAAAAATTTTCTCTTACATATGCTCCTCCTTTTGCTTTAAAAGCTTGGTACTCACCATCAACTGCTTCACCCATGCGTCTAATTAACATTCCAGTTTTGTCTTTTGCTAATAAAGGATCCCAATAAGATCCCCAAATAACTTTAATCACATTCCAACCAGCTCCCCTAAATATTCCTTCCAATTCTTGTATAATTTTTCCATTACCTCTTACAGGACCATCAAGTCTTTGCAGATTGCAATTAACGACAACAATTAAATTATCTAATTTTTCTCTAGCAGCTAAACCAATTGCACCCATAGATTCTGGTTCATCCATTTCACCATCACCTAAAAATGACCAAACTTTTCTTCCTTCATCTTTTAATAATCCTCTATTTATTAAATATTTAGTAAATCTGGCTTGATAAATTGACATCATGGCACCTAGCCCCATTGAGACTACAGGAAACTGCCAAAATTTTGGCATCAACCAAGGATGAGGATAGGAAGAAAGCCCTCCAGACTTAACTTCTTGTCGAAAACAATCAAGTTGTTTTGGGGTAATCCTTCCTTCAAGAAACGCTCTAGCATACATTCCAGGTGCACTGTGCCCTTGAAAATAAATTAAATCGCCACCAAATTTATTATTTTTTGCTCTCCAAAAATGATTCATACCAACATCATAAA
>DTVC01000029.1 GCA_012963775.1 Candidatus Pelagibacter sp.
TTTCCAGCGAAATCAACCTTTATACATGCAAAGACTCAACGTTAATTCTGAGGTATCATGAAGCATGAAGAAACTTTTTGGATTCGTTATGGTTGGATCAAACGATCTTAATAAATCTGCTAAATTCTATGATGCTGTTTTTGTTCCTCTAGGTATTAAAAAAGTCAAGACTACAGAAAAATACATTGGTTATACCCAAAAAAATAACTTAAACAAAATAGAGTTCTATGTAACCAAGCCTTATAATAAAGAAGTAGCTACTTATGGTAATGGCACAATGATTTCATTTCTAGCTGATTCAACTAAAGCAGTTGATAGCTTTCATTCTAGTGCATTAGAGAATGGTGGTGTTGATGAAGGATTACCAGGAATAAGATCTGACGGAAATTATTATGCTTATATACGTGACCCAGACGGTAACAAAATTTGTGCTAAATGTAATTCTAATTAAATGAAAAAACTATCTCTATACCTTCTGCAATTAAGAAAGCACCCAAAATTAGAGGTCGGATAAACTACATATTAAACCCCTTAAAATTTGGATCCTTAATATCTACTAATAAAATTGCTGAAAGCATATGGCGTGCAAAAAGAAATAAGAATTGATAAGATAATGAAATGAAAAAATTGTCATCAAAAAAGAAAATACGACAAATCCGAATGTTAAATAAAAACATACAAAAGATGAAGCTAAGAAAAAATAAAAGAGTGAAAGACAAGAAAAAAGCAGCCGAGCGAGAACGTCTGCCGCCAAGGTCACGTTAATTTAACTCTGCCACCTTTTTTCAACAAACCAGTGTTCTGTAAAATATTGATGGTTTCCTAACGGGCTCTTTTTTCTAATCCCTTAATACGTCCTGACCAATAAATCTTTTTTGCACCTTTTGAAACTTTTCTATACTGCATCAATTGTTTCATTGTCAGCTTTCCTGATTTTAATGATTTTTTCTTTTTTGCTTTCATGTCTAATAATATAATTTTTTATCTAACTCTACCACCCTTTTTTAACAAACCAGAGTTCTTCCTTTCTGTATCCGAACTGTATCCAGTACTGTATCCAAGAAAGGTGAGTGGCTCTATTTTTGGAGCGGGAGAAGGGAATTGAACCCTCGACCTAAACGTTGGCAACGTTTCGCTCTACCACTGAGCTACTCCCGCATTTCCAAGAAAGATTATAAATCAAGGTTTTTTTATAGGCAAGAAATAATATAATTTTTAAGAATAAAGCGTATGGCAGTGTGCCAAAACAGAATTTTTTAATTTAAATCATGAAACAAGTTTAAAAAATCTTTATAATTATTACTTTTATTGACAGAATCTTTATATATTGGTTTTCTACTTTGATTAATGCTCACAGTTTTTATTGGATTTTTCTTTTTGTAAAATTCTAAACAATCAGGTTGCCAATTTAAATTACAAAATTCTAACATTTTTTTTATTTCTACTTCTTTATTTTCAACTAAATCTTCATATTTTATTTCATAAATATAGTTGCCAATCTTATTTTTCCAAAATTGCATTAAATCCCTGTAAATATTTATGTATTTGATGATATTTTTTTCATTGTATGTCCAATCCGTTCTATTGCCACCAAATAAATTTTTGTAAATTGATAAACAATTATCTTTAATATTTCTATTAACATGTATTATTTTTGAATTTGGAAAAAGCAATCTAATAAAACCTATCCAAAAAAAGTTAGAAGGAGCTTTATCAACTATAATTTTATTATTGTTAAAATATTCATAATCTGCACCAAATTTAAAAGATAATTCATTTAAATAACTTTCATTGAAAAAAGTATTTTGAAAATTTTCACTAAGTAAGTTTTTATAAAAATAAATATTCAAAACTATTGATTCACCAACCCCATAAATTTCTGAATGAGCGGATAATATTTGATGAATTAACGTTGTTCCCGACCTTGGTAATCCAACAACAAATATTATTTTTTTATTGTATAAATTTTTATTAGTAATTGAATTAAAATCTATATTTTTAAATATTTCTTTATTCTGTTTTAGAAAACTTTCTTCATATCTTAGAGGATTACTTTTTACTAAACGTTTTTTTTCATCATTTGCTATTTTAAAATATTTAAAAGCATTATCATAATCTTTTTGATCTTCATAAGATTTACCCAAAGCAAAATACAATGGAAACTTATTAATTTGAAAATATTTTTTATCATTTATTTTTTTTATCATTTCTTGCTGATGTTCTTTGCTAGTTGAATAATCAATTAAATTACTATAATTATAATCAGCTACGAATAATTCTGGTTTTTCTTTAATAGCTATTTTTAATAATTTTTTTGCTAATTCAAATTCACCATAAATTGAATAAACATTTGCTAATCTAATAATAATATTTTTAAAATATGGATCTTTTTGATAAATTTTTTCAAAAATTTTAATAGCTTCTTGATAATTATTTTGATCTAATTTTAATTCGCCATAATTTCTCAAACCAAACAAATCATTAGGATCAATATTCAATGCATTCTTTAATAATTCCTCGGATTTTGAAAGATTGTTTATTTTTCTATACACTCCACCTAAATTGACCAAAATATTTATGTTATTTGGATCTCTTTCAAGTGCTTTTAAATAAACCTTCTCAGCATGATAAAGTTTACCTTGCATTTCAAGTGACAAACCTAAAAAATTGCTAAATGCCGTAATTTGGGGATATTTTGAAATTAATTTGCTAGTTCTTTTAATCAGTTCATTATGATTCCCAATTTTTAGTAAAAAACTTAAATTTTTTATTTCTGACTCTAGTAGTTTTAAATTTTTATCCATTTTAAAGAAATTAGAATATAATATTGTTAAATATAAATATTATATGAAACAGCTACCAAAAACTATTTCAATTTTTCCGTTATCAAATTTTATTTTTTTTCCTCAAACAACTGTTCCTCTAAATATTTTTGAACCAAGATACATTCAGATGGTTGATGATGCAATGAAAGCAGATAGGATAATAGGAATGGTACAACCAAAAAAAACTAATCAAACTATTCCAATTTTATATAATGTTGGATGTGCTGGCAAAATTACAAGTTTTAATGAAACAGAAGATGGAGGGTATTTAATTGTTTTAGATGGAATTAGTCGTTTCAAAATTTTAGAAGAGTTAAATAATGATAAGCTCTATAGAGAATGCAAAGTAAATTTTGATAAATTCTCAAATGATATAAATAATCAAAAAGAAGAAATTAAGTTTTCTGATTTAGAGCTAATATTTAAAAATTTAAAATCTTTATTTAACAAACAAGGCTATACAATTAATTGGAAAGAACTTGAAAAACGAAGCTTAGATCAAACAATAAATACTCTTTCAATGGCTTCTCCTTTTTCATTAGAAGAAAAACAGGTTTTGTTGGAAACTATTAATTTAAATGAAAGAAAACAAAAATTAGAAGAAATATTAAAAACTTATACTCTCGATAATTTTAGCAACAAAACACTTCAGTAAATTTATAAAGCAAGACCTTGATCAGCAAATTTAGAAATATATTTATTAAAAAGATTATTTTTTCCTAGATACTTTAATATTTCCTTAGAGTAATTATTGCCATATTTATTATCAAACTTAAAAAACTCATGAATAAAATTAATTCCTGAAGAAAAAATATAATTTAGATGTTTTGTTTTTGATTCAAATTCTTTCAATATTGATGAATCTAAAGGTAAACCAAGATCTATTTTTTCATCAATTAAATCTGACAATATTTTTATATCTCTCAAAGTCATGTTAAATCCTTGACCTGCCAGAGGATGAATATTGTGAAGATTATCACCAAAACATAATATGTTTTTATGATAATATTTTCTAAGAATTGAAAATTTTAAATTATATTTTTCAAAATTTTTAAAAGAATTAATTTTGTAATATTTATTATATTTAATAATAAGTTCTTTTATTTCTTTTTCTGATTTACTTTTTTTTTCATCCAAAACGGAAAAAACTATTGAAGTTTCAGTATTAGAATAAGGTAAAAAAGCAAGTGGACCACAACTAGTAAAAATTTGAACAGCTTTATTATTTATACATTTTTGATGCTTAACAATTGTAGTAAATGCAACACTTTTATAATCCTTAGTAATTCTTTTAAAAAAAATTTTTTTTGAAATTTTATTTTGTGTTTCTGAGTTAATAATTAAATCGAATTTATTATTTTCTATTATTTCATCATAAAATGATTTTTTTATTTTAATTTTTTTTATAAATTTATTTTTTTTTATATCCTTTTGAACTAATTCATATAGCTCACTATGTTTAACTATAAAAAACAATTGACTATCAGTAGATTTAAAATTTAATATTTCTTCAATTTGATTTAATTCATTAAAGATTTGAATATAATTAATTGGCCAGCTAATTTTTTTAATATCTATAATATTAGATTTAAAAAAATCAAAATTATTCTTTGAAATCCCAATAGTTCTTGAAGTAGATTTCTTTGTTTTTTTTGACTCAAAACACACAGATATGCTAATATTTTTATTAGCTAAAATTTTTGCTAAAACTAAATTAGTTAATCCATCGCCAATTAAACAAATATTCATAATTAAAATTTAATTTTAACAATAATTATTAAATGATACAAAGTTACAAAATAGATTCATAATAAAATGAATATAAATAATATAGCAAATAAAACCCTTGATTTTACTGTAAAAAGGATTGCTGAACTTACAGGTATATTATTAGTTGTTTTATCAATATTGCTATTTATTTCATTAGTTGGTTATTACCCGAAAGATCCAAATTTTATTTTTTCTGACCCTACTGAAAAGATAAGAAATATTTTAGGATTTAGGGGTAGCTTTGTTTCAGATTTGTTTTTTCAATCCATTGGATTGATTTCAATTTTAGTATCAATAACTATTTTTTTTACTGGAATTAATCTTTTTAGAATAAAAAAATTTTTATTAATTTTAGAAAATTTATTTTACACTGTTTTGTACTCTATTTTAGGTTCGTTGTTTTTTTCTACATTTTATCCAGATGCTTTCTGGCTTATAAATAATGGTAATGGCGGATTTATAGGAAAATTTTTACAAGAAAGTTTTTTATCATCCTTAATCAATATAAACAAAAATGTTTTTTATTACCTGCTGATTTTCTTAATTTTATTTATCTTCTTAATAAGCATTAATTTTAGTATTAAATATTTATTTAATTTACTTAAAAAACTTTTCGGTTTTATTAAAAATTTAAATAATAAAACAGATGACTTTGGTGGAGAAGCTGTAGACAACTATAAAACAGAAATCAAACCTAGTGAAATATTAGTTCAAGAGGATTTGCCATTTAATACAAATGTCTCTGAATCAAAAAATACAAGGCAAAAATTTAAATTACCTTCTATAGATTTTTTAAAAAAACCTACTAAAGAAGAAAGGGATAAAAATATATCTGAAGATAAAATTGATGAGAGTTTATTAGAAAAGATTTTGTTAGATTTTGGAGTTGAGGGAAAAATAAAAAAAGTAAGTCGAGGGCCTGTAGTTACTTTAAATGAGTTCGAGCCTGCTGCAGGAGTTAAAGTTTCAAAAATTATTAATTTGTCTGAAGATATTGCAAGGAATACAAGTTCCAAATCCGCTAGAATTTCTATAATCCCTGGAAGCAGTACTATTGGTATTGAACTACCTAATTCATCAAGAGAAAATGTTTATTTAAGTGAAATTATTTCCAGTACAAATTTTTTAAAAAGAGATACCGATCTTCCAATTGCTTTAGGAAAAAGTATTTCTGGTATTCCTATAATAGATGATTTGACTTCAATGCGTCATTTATTAATTGCTGGAACAACAGGATCTGGAAAATCTATTTATATAAATACAATTATATTGTCTCTTCTTTACAAGCATACCCCTGATAAATGTAAATTTATTTTAATTGATCCTAAAATGCTTGAGCTATCAACTTATGAAGGAATACCTCATTTATTATGTCCAGTTATAACTGAAGCAAAAAAAGCAGCATCAGTATTGGGTTGGGTCGTCAAAGAAATGGAAAGCAGATATAGATTAATGACTAGAGAGGGTGTTAAAAATATTGATGGATACAATTCAAAACATAAGCTCGCTATGCCCTACATTGTTGTAATTGTAGATGAGATGTCAGACTTAATGCTTGTTGCTGGAAAAGAAATTGAAGGATATGTTCAAAAACTTTCACAAATGGCAAGAGCCGCAGGCATCCATATTATCATGGCAACTCAAAGACCTAGTGTAGATGTAATAACTGGAACAATTAAAGCAAATTTCCCAACTAGGATATCTTTTCAAGTAACTTCGAAAATTGATAGTAGAACTATTCTTGGTGAACAAGGTGCAGAACAACTACTTGGCAAAGGCGACATGCTTTATATGTCTTCAGCAAACAGAATTGTTAGAATTCATGCACCCTATGTATCTGAAAATGAAATTGAAAAAATTAATAATTTTTTAAGATCACAAGCTGAACCAAATTATGTGGATGAAATATTAAATTTTGCTGCTGAAAAAGAAACTAGTTTAAGTTTGCTTGATAATGAAAATCAAGATGAATTATATAAAACTGCGCTTGAAATAGTGAAATCAGAAGGTAAAGCTTCTACTTCGTTTTTGCAAAGAAAACTTCAAATAGGTTATAACCGTGCTGCAAGGATCATTGACATGATGGAAATAAATGGAGAAGTCAGTAAAGCTAATCATGTAGGCAAAAGAGAAGTGCTTAAATGATTAAAAGAATCATTATTTTTATATTAATTATTAATATTAATACTTTTGCTGAAGCTTCAATTAAAGATGAAATAATTTTAAATTTTAAAAAAATTAATAATTTAAGTTTTAATTTTAAGCAAAATATTAATGAAAATATAGAAGAAGGAAATTGTATTATTCAATATCCAAAAAAAATTTATTGTAATTATGATAATTTTAAAAAGAAAATTATTGTTTCAAATGGTAAATCACTTGTAATCAAAAATCAGGCTTCAAAACAATATTTTATTTACCCACTTGATAAAACTCCTATGGAATTGATTTTAAATAAAAATTACTTAATTGAACAAATGCAAAAGTTAGATGGAAAGATAATCGATGATAAATATTTTACTTTTTCCATAGAAAACAAAGGTAATAAAATAAATATTTTTTTTGACAAAAATTCTTATGATTTAATGGGCTGGCAAACCGAAGACATTTATCAAAATTTAGTTATTACCTTTATTTATAATATTGAAAAAAATAAAAATATTGATCAAAAATTTTTTAGATTACCTAAATGAAATAATTTTAATTGATATTTAACAATTCAGTTTTAAATATTTTCATTCCTCTTGATAAATAATTCTTTAATGCATGTTTGTGATCCAAGGAGCATGTATGAACCCATACCCTTTTTACTCCCAATCCAAAAGATTTTTTTATTGCCTCAGATAATAAGTAACCGCCTAATTTTTTTCTAAAATAATCTTCCAGAATTCCAAGGTATGCAATTTCACAATCTAATCTTTTTTTATTCAAAATTTGTTCAAAATAGCCCACTAGATTATTATTTTCTTTCAAAACAAATGTTTTTACATCTGAATTATTTACATAATTAATCCATTTTTTTTCACTCCAAACTAATCTATCAATCCACCTATAATTTTTACCAATTTGCTTATAAAAGAATTTATTTAATTGAAAATCGGGAGGATCAATTAAACTAACTTTATAAATATTAGAAGGTTTTGCTATCTCTGATAGATCTTTAATTGAGTCTATTTCCAAATAATATCTTTGAATTTCTAAATTCACTCAACCATTTTACCAACTTTTTCACCACCAAATAAATGAAAATGAAGATGTGGAACTTCTTGGCCACCATGTTCACTAATGTTTGCTAGAGTTCTATATCCTTTGCCAACATCAACTGAAATGCCAAGTTTTTTGGCAACAATCGATATACCTTTTATAAGACCAACAATTTCTTCGTTAGATGCCTTAGAATTAAAATCATCTAAATCAATATATTTTCCTTTTGATATTACAAGGGCATGAATTTTTTTTTGTGGGTTTACATCGTAAAAAGATAATACATATTCATCTTCATAAATTTTTTTACTAGGAATTTCTCCCCGTAAAATTTTTGCAAAAATATTATTATCATCGTAACTCATTTTCTATTTTTTTTTTCCTCTATGCCAGATTGGTTTTTTCTTTTTTCTAGCTCATTCAAAACATCTTCAAATTTAACATCCGCAGCTTCTAAAGCAACTAATAGATGATAAATTAAGTCTGCTGCTTCATGAACCTCGTTATTTTTTGTATTCAATGCTTCTTTTAATTCTCCAAATTCTTCTTCAAGTTTATCAATACATTTACTAAGACCATCTGACAATAAAGATGAAGTATATGATTTATCGGGACTAGAATTTTTTCTATCTCTTATGGTTTTTACTAAATCATCAATCATATCAAATTCTAACAGGTATTCCTTTTGACTCCAAATATTGCTTTGCTTCAAGTACTGAGTGTTTTCCATAGTGAAAAATTGAGGCTGCCAATACAGCACTTGCATTACCTAATTTTATTCCATCTACCAAATGATCTAAATTACCCACACCACCAGAAGCAATAATTGGAATATTAACTTTCGAAGATATTTTACTCATTAATTCAATATCATATCCTATTTGTGTTCCGTCTCTATCCATTGAAGTTACCAATAGTTCTCCTGCTCCATTTTTTTCCATTTGTTCCGCAAATTCAATTGCATCAATTCCGGTTTTATTTCTACCCCCGTGAGTAAAAATTTCCCATTTTTCATTTTTTCTTTTTGCATCAATTGCAATAACAATACATTGTGAACCAAATCTCTTTGAGCTTTCAATTACAACTTTTGGATTTTGTACAGCAGCAGTATTAATAGATACTTTATCTGCCCCACTGTTTAATAAGTTACTAATATCATTAACACTTCTAACTCCACCACCAACCGTTAATGGTACAAAACATTTTTTTGAAGTTTCTTCAACAACTTCATAAATCGTTGATCTATTTTCATTAGAAGCAGTAATATCTAAAAAACATATTTCATCTGCTCCCCCGTCGCTGTAAATTTTTGCTTGCTCGACTGGATCTCCTGCATCTTTTAGATTGATAAAATTAATACCCTTAACAACTCTTCCGTTTTTTACATCCAAACAAGGTATGATCCTATTCTTAAGCATCTAAAAATCTAGCTAGTTGTTTTAAATCAATATCTCCATCATAAATTGCTTTTCCAACAATTATTCCTTCAATATTTTTTTTTTTTATATTTTGTAAATTTTCAATATCTTTAATTGATGAAACGCCTCCTGATACAATTACTGGTGCTTTTGATACATCTGCCACTTTAATTGTCTCCTCTAAATTTGGACTTGTTTTGGTTCCATCTCTATCAATATCAGTATAAATTAATCTGCTGATACCAAAATCATTCACATTTTTTAGAAATTTTATAGCATTTAAATCTGTTTCTTCTTTCCAGCCAGATATAGCAATAAGTCCTTTTTTTGTATCTAATCCTAGTGCAATTTGATTACTGAAAGATTTACAGGCTTCTTTTAAAAATTCCCTATTTTTTACCGCTGCGCTTCCAAGAATAACTTTATCAACACCGACATTGATATACGTTTGAATTTTCTCTAAGGATCTTATTCCACCACCTACCTCAATTTTTATATTGAGTTGTTCAACTATCTCTTCGATAATATCAAGATTAACGGTTTCGCCTGTTAAAGCCCCATCTAAATCAACCACATGAAGATAATTAAAACCAAAGTCTTTATATTTTTTGGCTTGGTCTATTGGCGTAACATCATAAACTTGTTTTTTATTAAAGTTTCCTTTTAATAGTCTCACACACTTTTTATCTTTAATATCTATTGCTGGAAAAATTTTCATAATTTCAAATCAAAATAAAATTTTCTATAAGTTTAAGCCCTAGTTTATCACTTTTCTCAGGATGAAATTGAGTTCCAAAAATATTATCTTTTTCGACTGAACAAACAATATTAGTTGAATAATCTGTAGTACTCGAAATTACACTCTTATCTTCAGGAATAAATTCATAACTATGAACAAAATACATGTGAGATTTATTATCTATATTTTTGAAAATACTGCTGTCTTTTGTAATTGTAATTTCGTTCCATCCAATATGCGGAAGTTTAAATTTTTGATTTTGATTATCTATTTTAGAAACTTTACCTGAAATCCATCCTAAACCTTTTGTTTCATTTTCTTCGTAACCTACATCAGCAAACATTTGCATTCCAACACAAATACCGAGAAGAAGTTTTTTTTGATCAAATACAAATTGATTCAGTGTTTCATTAAGACCTTCAATTTTATTTAGTGAATCAACACAACTTTTAAACGAACCTTGTCCAGGAAGTACAATTTTGTCAGAACTAGATATAATTTTTAAGTCAGAGGAAACATTAATTTTATATTTGTTTTTGCAAACCTCGCCAAAGGAATTAATTACGGAACTTATGTTGCCCGAACTATAGTCAACAATTGTTATATTCATCAATTCTTTCTTATAAAGAACCCTTGGTTGATGGTATTACTTTTTTATTTTTTTGATCAATTTCTAAAGCTGCTCTGAGTGATCTTGCAAGACCTTTAAAACAAGATTCGATTATATGGTGACTATTTTCACCATATAAATTTTCAATATGTAAAGTTATACCTGCAGCTTGCGAAAAAGCTTGAAACCATTCTTTAAATAATTCAGTATCCATTTCACCAAGCTTTTCTACTTTTAACTTAACTTTCCAAATTAAATATGGTCTGTTTGAAACATCAATAGCAATTCTGGTCAAAGTTTCATCCATTGGTATTAAAGCATGAGCATATCGTTTAATTCCAATAAATTTTTTTGATGCCTTTTTTAAACACTCTCCTATTGCAATTCCAGTATCTTCTGTTGTGTGATGAAGATCGATATGAGTATCGCCTTTTGCTTTTAAATTTAAATCCATAGATGAGTGCTTTGATAATTGCTCAAGCATATGGTTTAGAAAACCAATGCCCGTATCAATTTTATATTTTCCCTTACCATCTATGTTTATTTCAACATTGATGTTAGTTTCTTTTGTTTTTCTAGAGATTTTTGCTTTTCGCACCATAAAGTTTTTATAGGTATATATATATTATTTCATTATATCAATATTAGTAATCCGACACTTGAAGTATTTAAATTAATATCCATCTATATGACATGACAACAATAATATTAGTAAGAAAAAATAATGATGTAGTAGTTGCTAGCGATGGTCAGGTTAGCATGGGAAATACCGTAATTAAAAGCACTGCAAATAAAGTTAGAAAAATAGAGAAAAGAAATGTGATCGCGGGTTTTGCTGGTTCTACAGCAGATGCATTTACTTTGTTTGAGCGTTTGGAATCAAAATTAGAAAAACATGCTGGTAATTTAACAAGAGCAGCTGTTGAATTAGCAAAAGATTGGAGGACTGATAAATATCTTAGAAGATTAGAGGCATTAATGGCAATAGGCGATAAAGAAAAAAGTTTTATTATTTCTGGAACGGGTGATGTTTTGGAACCCGAAGGAGGTGTAATTGGAATTGGATCTGGAGGAAATTATGCACTAGCTTCAGCAAAAGTATTAATGGATACAGATTTAACTGCGGAAGAAATTGCCAAAAAAGCAATCGAAGTAGCCTCTGAAATCTGTGTTTTTACAAACAATAATATTAGTGTAGAAAAAATCTAATGAAAAAATCAAACGTAACTTCTTTTATGCCCAAAGATAAAAATACTAAAGAACAGGAATCAACATTAAATTCTTTATCTCCAAGAGAAATTGTTTCTGAATTAGATAGGTTTGTGGTTGGACAAAATAAAGCTAAAAGAGCGGTAGCCATAGCATTAAGAAATAGATGGAGAAGACAAGCATTAAAAGGTGAAATGAAAGAGGAAGTTCTTCCAAAAAATATTCTAATGATTGGGCCAACTGGAGTCGGAAAAACTGAAATATCTAGAAGATTATCCAAATTAGCTGGAGCACCATTTGTAAAAGTAGAAGCTACAAGATTTACTGAAGTTGGTTATGTTGGTAGAGACGTTGAACAAATTATAAGGGACCTCCTTGAGATTGCTATAGCTATAGAGAAAGTAAAAAAAAGAAAAGAATACCATGCACAAGCACAAAAATTGGCTGAAGAAAGAGTATTGGATGCATTAGTAGGAGATAAGGCAAGCGTAGCTACCAAAGAAAGCTTTAGAAAACGACTAAGAAATGGCGATCTAGATAATAATGAAATTGAAATAGCTATGAATGAATCTAATCAAATGCCTTCATTTGAAATACCAGGAATGCCTGGTGCAAACATTGGAATGATAAATATTTCTGAAATGCTTGGCAAATCTATGGGTAATAAACCTAAAAAGAAAAAAATGAGTATAAAAGAGTCACATGAAATATTAATAAATGAAGAGTCAGATAAATTAATTGAAGATGATAAAATTATTAGAGCTGCAAAAAATTCAACAGAAAATAATGGAATTGTTTTTTTAGATGAAATTGACAAAATTTCAGCAAGAACAGATAGAATTGGTGGCGACGTTTCGAGGGAAGGAGTGCAAAGAGATTTGCTTCCATTAATAGAAGGAACAACAGTTAGTACAAAATATGGACCAATTAAAACAGATCATATTTTATTTATTGCTTCTGGTGCATTTCAATTAGCAAAACCATCAGATCTTTTGCCGGAGCTACAGGGACGTTTACCTATAAGAGTTGAACTTGATGCTCTAAATAGTGAAGATTTTAAGAGAATCCTTAAAGAACCGGATAACAGTTTGATTAAACAATATAAGGCACTTTTAAAAACAGAAAATGTTGAATTAAAATTTTCTGACGATGGAATTGATACAATTGCAAATCTTGCATCTGAAGTTAATTCTAATGTTGAAAATATTGGCGCAAGGAGACTTCATACAATAATGGAAAGAGTTCTAGATGACATAAGCTTTACAGCAACTGATAGAGCTGGTGAGAAAATTGTAATTGATGCTAATTATGTTGAGAAAAATTTAGGTGAGTTGGTCAAAGATACTGATCTATCAAAATTTATTTTATAAAAAAAATAAGTTATTTATAAATAAAACTAACCTTTCCAAGGTTTCCAAAATCTGCAGTTATATTATCTCCTTTTGAAATAGGAATTGCTCGTGTGCAAGTTCCAGTACTAACATAATAATTTTTGGGTAAATTTTTTCTTTTTAGGGCTAATTTATTTATTAACCATGTTAAAGAACTAATAGGATTTCCCATTACATTGTTTGAATTTCCTTTTTCAATTAACTTTTCATTAATAAAAAAATCAACTGAATGATTATTAAAATTAAAAAGATTCAAATTGCTAATTTCAGTTCCAAAAACCCAATGTGCATGAACAGCATTATCAGCTATTAAATTATTTACACCTATGCTTGTCCAATCTTCATACCTAGAATCAACTAATTCAATAGAAGGCAAAACCGCTGAGATAAATTTATAAACTTCATCAGCATTATAAGGTGCTTTTGAAAAATCAAGTTCATTTTTCATTACAAATGAAAATTCTGGTTCAACAAATGGATTAAAATATTTATCTGAATAAATTATACTATTAGATTTGGATATATTATCAGAAAACATATTCCCAAAAAAAGATTCTTTAACGTTTATTTGAATTTGAGCTGCTTTATTTGTACATCCTATTTTTTTTCCAATCAAAGAAGTTTTTTGATTTGTTGAAAGATATCTTTTAGTTAACTCATCTTGTATAGCATAAGCTTCTTCCAAAGATTTTGGAATACATTCCTTTGGTAATTCTTTAATTCTTTTAAGATTAATTCTAGAATTATAGAGAATATCTGCAGCTTTTTTAATTTTATAATTTTCCATTTTTATTTTTTAAAATTTTTTAGAAAAATTTCAAAACTACCTTTTGAAGAATCTTGAATATCTTCAAAATTAATTTTTTTTATCATCTTCATTAAATTTGAACTAGTTTTAATATGTTCGGGAATAGAGTACTTTAAAATACTAAAATTTTCAGATTGGTAGGGATTATCTTTATTTTTTGACCTTGAACCTTTTCCAGTTATTATAGTAATTTTACTAACTTTTTGTGAAAAACAAATTTTAATAAATTCATCTATTGCTTTATTGGCATTTTCTAAAGAATATCCGTGGAGATCTACTATTTTTTCTAATTTATTAGGTTTGTTTTTTTTTTCAAAAATATCTTTATCAATTAACTTGTCGTTACTATTTATAAAATTCAACCAATCTATTTTATTCTTATCTGAAATTTTTTTATTCAACTATAATTGTGTATCTGTTAAAAGCCAATTTGGATTAGATGACCTAATATCTTTTGAAAATTTCCAGGTGTCATGAACTTTTTTAATCTTATCTGGATCTCCAGAAATAATTTTTTTATCTTTATCTTTTACAAATGAAATAATTTCACTAACAAAATTAACTGTTACTTCAAAAATATTATTTGATTGTTTATAATCTTTAATATCTGCTGAGTTTATTCCAACAAAAGTAGCTTCTGAAATTAAACCTTTATTTTTTCTTTCTTTTAATGCCTCATCAAATTGTTTAAAAACCTTTTTGTCCAATAATGATTTAATTTCTTTTAAGTTTCCTTTTGAAAAATTCGTTATTATTGTTTCATAAGAAATTTTAGCACCATTTAAAAATTCACTCTTAGCATTTTCATCAAAATTCTTTTCATTTTTTTTTTCTTTAATAAATTCATGAGAGAAATTTGTTGATATTTTTTCTTCATGTTTTGCCTTTTTACCAAGAATTCCTCTCAACCTAAGGAAAATAAATCCCACGATCATTGCTAAAAGGATAATATCAATGTATTCAAAACTATAATTCATAGATAAATAATATTTACTATGTTGAATAATTTCAACTAACAATTTATGTTAAAGACAAATGAACACAGTTTTATTATTGATTATACTGGCTCCATTAATTGAAATTTATCTTTTAATAAAAATTGGATCACAAATAGGTGCATTAAGTACTATTTCCTTAATTTTATGTACTGCTTTTGTGGGTATATTTTATGCAAGATATGAAGGTTTTAACACTTTAAAATCAGCAATTGGGCAATTGGTAAAAAATGAAATACCGGTATATGAAATTATTTCTGGTGCAGCTTTGGCATTTGCTGCCTTCTTATTAATTTTACCTGGATTTATTACTGATCTAATCGGATTATTAATTATTTTTCCTCCTACAAGAAAATTATTTTTTAAATCGGTTACAAAGAATTATCCAAATAAAAGAAAAAACTTTATTGAGGGTGAATACGAAGATATAGATGAAAATTAAAAAAAATAATGTCAGAAAATTTTAAAGTATTAACTCAGTTCGTAAAAGATCTTTCAAGCGAGACACCAGATGTTGAAACATATTTATATGTTAAAGATTATCTTCCAAAATATAATTTAAATATTGATATAACCTCTAAAGCGATAAAAAATAGGATGATCGAAGTAAACACAAAATTAACTTTCATGGATAAAGGAACATCAAAAAAAAAATCTTTTTTTGAAATAGCTTATGTTTCAATTGTTAAAATTAATGAAAATGTAAAAGATCCAAAAGAAATTGAAAAAATTATCTTGTGTGATGTTCAAAATGAGATTTATCCTAATTTGGAAAAAATATTTGAAAATTTATTAAATGATTCTGGTTATCAGGGTATAAAATTTGAAAAAAAGATTGATTTTGAAAAACTTTACAATCAAAGAATTAATTAAAATAATTTTTTTTTAATGATTTTTTTAGATATTCCTTATGTAACTTTAATTCTTCAGAAGAAGGGACAACTATTTTCTTAAAATAATCTTTAGAGTTTTGATTTTCTGAATATTGGTTATTTTGATTTGTTGTCTTAAAATCTAGCATCGGTTCTTTTTGATCAATTAAGTTAATATATACCCTTGAAAGTAACTCACAGTCGATTAAAGCAGTGTGTTTTTTTCGTTTGGAATTATCTATCCTATATCTTTTGCAAAGAGCATCTAAACTGATTCCTAACCCAGGAAATTTATCTCTTGCTAAATCCAAGGTATCAATAATACTATTTTTATTTATTTTATTTTTACCAATTAATTGTAATTCATTATTTAAATGTGTTAGGTCAAATTCTGCATTATGAATTATAAGCTTTTTATCTTTAATAAATTCTAAGAACTCATCAACTATATCCTTAAATTTTTTTTTATCAGACAAAAATTCGTCTGTATAGCCATGCACTTCAAGTGCTTTTTCAGAAACTTTTCTTTCAGGATTTAAATAACAATGAAATTTTTTTGATGTTGGTATTAGATTTTCTAATTCAATACAACCAATCTCAACAATCCTATGACCATCTTTAACTTCCAAGCCTGTTGTTTCGGTATCAAGAACTACTTCTTTCATTTTCTTAAAATTTTGTTTTTTAATACTTTAACATTTTTTTTAATAGAAGAACTTTTAAAATTATTTTTTACTACAAAGTCAGATTTTCTTTTTTTAAATTCTAAAGGAAGTTGTAGTTTTTTTAATTTATAATAAATTTTTGGATTATAATTAGTTTTTTTTCTTAATCTCCTTTGGATTTCTTTTTTTTTTGCATCAACAAAAACTAAAATATAGTTCTTTTTATTGATTTTATTTTCCATAAGTAAAGGAATATCCAATACAACTATTTTTTTATTTTTATTTTTTTTAAAAAAATTATTCATATTAGCTCTTACGATTGGATGAACTATTTTTATAATTGTTTTTAAATTGCTTTGATTATCTATAATCGCTTTTCTTAGTTCATTTTTTTTAAGTGGGAAAGAAGAAATATATTTAGGAAGTTTATTTTTTAGCCTATTAAAACAAGTTTTATTTTTCTTATATATTTTTGCAACCTCAACATCTGCGTCAAATACAGGAAAGCCAAATTGCTTTGCAACGTAACTCTTGCCAGAACCTATATCTCCAAGAATTCCAATTTTAATCATCAATCTAATAATTTAATAGTTTCATCGTCTATTTCTGGCATAATTTTATGCCAAATAGTAAAAGCTTGGTGCGCTTGATAAATAAACATCATTTTTCCATTTTCAGTTTGATTTCCAAACGTTTTAGCTTTTTTTAAAAAATTTGTTTGTTTTGGATTATAAATAACATCATAAAAAAATTTGTTAGGTCCTATATCAGCATAATCCAATTTTATTTCATCTCCTTCCTTTAATCCAATGCTTGTAGCATTAACTATCATATGAAATTCTGGTATTTTTCCCCAATCTATTAATTCTAAATCAGAAAAAGATTTTTTTAATTCTTCTGCTTTTTTTTTTGTTCTATTGCTAATAATAATTTTTGATGTTCCCATTTTTTTTAAGGCTAAAATAATTGAAGATACAACGCCTCCAGAACCCAAAATGAATACTTTTTTGTCTTTAACATCATATTTGAAATGCCTTAAACCAAGTTCAAAACCTGCAATATCAGTATTATGACCAATAACTTTATCGTTTTCCTTATAAATAGTATTTACCGATTGAGATTCGTTTGCTTCGGGACTTAGTTCATCAAGAAAAGGGATGACTAATTTTTTAAATGGAACAGTTATATTTATCCCATCAATTTCTCCTTTTTTAACTTGAGAAATTATACCTTCTATACCATCTTCATTTAACAATTTTTTATCATAAAACGCATCAATCTTATTTTTTTTAATCCAATGATTATGTAATTTTGGTGACAAAGAATGTTCTATTGGATTTCCTATAACTATATATTTTTTCATCTTTTAAAATTTTTCTACCGATGTTCTTAATTCAATCTCCCAGGCCCAAGCACTTTTATCCTGATGATAAAATTGAAGATAAGTTTTTGCTATTTCATCAGGATGCATTGTTTGATAGTCGCCATAAGGTTCCTTGCTTATGGCTCCATCAATTACAAAATGGGTTATATGAATGCCTTGAGGATGAAGTTCTCTTGCAAGAGATTGGGCTAACCCTCTAAGTCCAAATTTACCCATCGCAAAAACTGATGAATTTGCAAAACCTTTAACTCCTCCTGTGGCTCCAGTAAAAAAAATACTTCCACTTTTTCTTTTAAGCATTCTTTTGGCAGCCTCTTGAGCAACCAAGAAAGCTCCAAAGCAAGTAATATTAATAGACTTTTGTGTTTCTATAGGATCTAGTTCTACCACACTGCTTTTTTTTGGACGCGAAGATGCGTTATATATAACAAGATTTGGTATTCCAATTAATTTATCTGTTTGTTTAAAAAGATTTGAAACGTCTTTAACGTTACTGACGTCACATACAAATGTTTCGGCTTCAATTTCTTTTTTTAAATCTTTTAATTTTTCAAAATTTCTTGAAGCTAATACAACTTTCATGCTTTTAGAAGCACATAATCGTGCTAATGAAGAACCAAGTCCTGGACCTGTGCCTACAATTAAAACTGATTCACTCATATTGTTTTAAATATTCCTTTATCTGTTTAATTGGCAGACCCATAATGGTATTTTTATCTCCTTCTATTTTGGAAAACAAAGATCTGCCCTCGCCTTCAATTTGATAAATATTATAAGCGTATAATTTTGAGTCTTTTATCTTTGATAAATACGATTTTAATTCCTCATCTGTCATTTGCTTCATTGTCAAAACAGCTTTATCGGTATAATTCCATAGCATTGAACCGTTTTTAGATATACAAACAGAGCTGATTAAATAATGTTTTTGACCATTTAATTTCTTAAGTATTGCTAAAGCTTCTTCTCTATTGGATGGTTTCGAAATAATATTGCCATTATAATCTATAATACTGTCAGCACCCAATACCAATTTCTCATTTTTCTTATTACTAATTTTATTTGCTTTAAGTTCTGCTAAATTTTTTGAAATAATTTGTGGCGATTCCCCTTTATTTAATAAACTTTCTTTTACTAAATCCTCATCAACATTTGCTGGTTCAACAACACAGCTGATTCCATTTTCTTCTAATATTTTTTTTCTAATTGCACTTTTGGAAGCAAGAATAATACTATCCATTTTTTTTTATTTCATAAATTTTTATTATAGAAGCTGCGGTTTCCTCAACTGATTTTCTAGTAACATCTACAACGGGCCATTGATATTTTTTAAATGTTTTTTTTGCATTTTCAATTTCATTCGTTATTTTTTCTAAACTTGTATAGTCCGTTCCTTGTTGTTCTTTAATAGAAGTCATCCTATTTTTTCTTATATCTATTAGTCTGTTGGGTTCGGTTGTTAAACCAACCACACATATTAATTTTGGATTTTTTTTAAGAAATTCAGGTACCGAATGTTCATTTATTAAAGGAACATTTGAAGTTTTAAATCCTCTGTTTGCTAAATATATTGAGGTTGGTGTTTTGCTGCTTCTACTAACGCCAAGCAAAATAATATCTGATTTATTTATATCACTAATTGAGTTTCCATCATCATGATTCATTGTAAATTGTATTGCTTCAATTCTTTCATAGTATTCTTCATTTAAAATGTGCTGTCCGCTTGGGATGTGTGTTGCTCTCTGGTGTAAAAGTTTTGAAAAATTTAATATTAAATCTCCCAAAGCACCAAAACATGGTATGTTCGTTTTTTTTGCTTCTGTTTCTAAAAATTTTGCAAGTTTAATATCAACTATTGTATATAATATAATTGAATTGGGGTTTTTTTGGGCTAAATCTAATATTTTTAATATCTGGTTTTCCGTTCTGGTAAAAGAATATTGATGATTTTTATATTTAAAATTTTGAAACTGGGCTTTAAGAGCTAAAAAAATTCTATCTATAGTTTCCCCAGTAGAATCTGAAATTAAGTAAATTTGATATGTATTATTCATGTATATTAGTGTTTATAACTTATTAACAAATAAGCTAAATGTTTAATAATTTTTTAATTTTTTCCTTATTTTGAAAAACAACGTTTTTATAAACAAAATTAAACATGTTTAAAATTAATATACATAAATAATTATTACTTTTATTATAGAAGAAAAACCTATATTTAATTAGCTTTTTTACTATTAAAATTGTTAATAAAAAGTTCGTAAGATGTTAATTAAAAATAATAATTACTATTCACAGGATATATAACAAATAATAAACATTATAATTACTATTTATTATGAGTCCAATTCTAAACTGTATTAAAAATAACAAAACAACCAACAAACCAATCTGGTTAATGAGACAAGCTGGTAGATATTTGCCAGAATTTAGAAAAATTAGAGAAAAAAATACAAATTTTATAAATCTATGTCTAAATAAAATTTTATCATCAGAAATAACATTGCAGCCTTTGAAAAGATTTAAATTAGATGCAGCTATAATTTTTTCAGATATTTTGATGTTGCCATATGCATTAAATCAAAAAGTCGAATTTATAAAAAACATTGGTCCAGAATTAGGAAAAATTGATTTAGAAAATATAAACCAAATTAAAGAAATTGATTTTGTAGAAAAATTAAAACCCATATATGAATCACTAAAAATAACTTCTGAAAATAAATTAATATCCAACAAAGATTTGATTGGATTTGTTGGAGCGCCATGGACATTATTAGTTTATATGATTAATCAAAAATCACCAAAGAGCAAACTATCGATTAATAAATTTAATAACAATTTCTTATCCAAAGATCTTTTATTAATTATAGAAAAATTCTTAAAAATACATATTAAAAAACAAATTGAAGCTGGAGCAACAATAATTCAAATTTTCGATAGTTGGGCCGGTCTACTAGAAGATCATGAGTCATTTAAACCTAAAGATTTATATAATTATGTATATGAACCAACGGAAAGGCTTGTTAATTTTGTGAAAGATTTAAACGTCCCAGTAATTTGTTTTCCAAGGGGTATTAAAAATTATAAAAAATTCTGTGATTTTGTTAAACCTGACGTTATAAATATTGATTATAATGTTAATCCAAGAGACATAAAGGATAAGATTAATATCACTATTCAAGGGGGGTTGGATCCTAAAATATTATTAACTGATAAAAATAAACTTAAAAAAGAAGCTTTATTTTATTTAGATACATTTAAAGACCACCCATATATATTTAATTTAGGACATGGGGTTTTGCCAGAAACAAAACCAGAAATGGTTCAAGAATTAGTTAATATTGTTAAAAATTATTCGTGAAAAAAGCCATTGTATTATTTAATCTTGGAGGACCAGACAAATTAGAGAACGTAGAGCCTTTTCTGTTTAATTTGTTTTATGATCCAGCAATACTTAATTTACCAAAATTTATAAGATATCCATTAGCTAAATTAATATCTAAAAGAAGAGCTCCAATAGCAAAAAAAATTTATAAAGAGATAGGTGGATCTTCACCTATATTAAAATTAACAAATGACCAAGCTGTTAAATTAGAAAATTCTTTAAATTCTAATCAAAAAGATATTATTTATAGAACTTTTGTAGCAATGAGATGTTGGAATCCAAGAACTTCACAAATTGTAAAAGAAGTTAGAAAATTCAATCCGGTAGAGGTAATTTTGTTGCCTTTATATCCTCAATATTCAGCAACAACATCAGGTTCATCAATAAATGAATGGAAAGAAATTTGTAAAATTGAAAATTTTAATGTTAAAACTAGTACCTTCTGTTGTTATCCAACCGATAATAGTTTTATTGATGCTCATATTAATGAAATCAAAAAAAAAGTGAACAATATTAACAATTTTAAACTAATATTCTCTGCTCATGGGCTTCCAGAAAAGAACATAAAAAATGGAGATCCATATCAGTGGCAAGTAGAGCAAACAGTAGATAAAATTGTTAAAAAAATAAATATAGAAAATTTAGATTATATATTAAGCTATCAGAGCAGAGTTGGACCATTAAAATGGATTGGACCTTCTACCGAAAGCGTAATTATTGAAAATTCAAAATTTGGTAAACACATTGTACTTGTTCCAATAGCTTTTGTGTCAGAACATTCAGAAACTCTGGTTGAGTTAGATATTGAATACAAGAAACTTGCCGAGCAATATGGATGTAAAAATTATACAAGAGTTCCTGCTTTAGGAGTAAATGAAAGTTTTATTAAGAGCTTGTTAAAATTAATTTTGAACAAAGAAGCATATAAATTTAAAGAAGGCCTCTATTCACCAAAAATTCAATGTCCATCCAAATTTAAAAAATGCCCGTGTACACAATAAATTATTTATGAATATATATTTATTATTTAAAACTTTGCATCTTATAGCCATAGTCTCTTGGATGGCGGGATTGTTATATCTCCCAAGAATATTTGTTTATCATGTTGAAAATATAGAAAAAAAAGAGTCCATAGAAATATTTAAAGTTATGGAGAAAAAGCTTTACTTTTACATTATGTACCCGGCGATGGTGCTTTCTTGGATATTTGGTTTAATACTGATTTCTATAATCGGCTTTTCCAGTTTGAGTTTTTTATGGTTAAAATTGAAACTTTTATTTGTAGTTTTATTAACAATTTATCATTTTTATCTTGGGAAATGTCTTAACAAGCTTAAGGAAGATACAAATAATACAACATCCAAATTCTTTAGAATAATTAATGAATTGCCCACAATATTGTTAATATTGATTGTTTTTATAGTAATTTTTAAGCCGATCTAGGGTTGAATTTATTTAGTCTAGTATATATATTACATCTGTCCAACAAATAAATCCCAAAATGAACATACAAGAATTAAAGAAAAAAAGTTCAGAGCAGTTAATTTCCGAAGCTGAAAAGTTAGGAATAGAAAATGCTAGCACACTTAGAAAACAAGAAATTCTATTTGTAATACTTAAAAAACTTGCAGAAAAAGGTGAAGAAATTACTGGTGGTGGAGTTTTACAATTACTTCAAGATGGATTTGGTTTTTTAAGGGCTATTGAATCTAATTATCTTCCAGGTCCAGATGATATTTATGTTGGTCCAAGTCAAATCAGAAGATTTGGATTAAGAACGGGCGACACAATTGAGGGGCCGGTCAGAGCTCCTAAGGATGGTGAAAGATATTTTGCTTTATTACAAGTTAGCAAAATTAATTTTGAAGATCCTGAAAAATCAAAACACAAAATTGCCTTTGATAACTTAACTCCTTTATATCCCAATAAACAATTAATTATGGAAGTTGAAACTGATAAAGTAGAAAAAAAAACAGATTTAACACCAAGACTAATCGACCTAGTTAGCCCGATAGGAAAAGGACAAAGATCTTTGATTATTTCACCACCTAAAGCAGGCAAGACAATGATATTACAAAGTATTGCAAATTCTATAACAGCAAATCACCCCGAATGTTATTTAATGGTTCTTCTAATTGACGAAAGACCTGAAGAAGTAACAGACATGCAAAGAACTGTAAAAGGTGAGGTTATTAGTTCTACATTTGATGAGCCAGCACAAAGACATGTTGGAGTAGCAGAAATGGTCATTGAAAAAGCGAGAAGATTAACAGAACATAAAAAAGATGTAGTCATTCTGTTAGATTCAATAACTAGACTTGGAAGAGCTTACAATGCAGTGGTTCCAAGCTCTGGGAAAGTATTAACCGGAGGTGTTGATGCCAATGCGTTACAAAGACCAAAAAGATTTTTTGGAGCAGCCAGAAATATTGAAGAAGGTGGTTCATTAACTATTATCGCGACAGCATTGATTGATACTGGTAGCAGAATGGATGAGGTTATTTTTGAGGAGTTTAAAGGAACTGGTAACAGTGAAACTATTCTTGATAGAAAAATTTCAGACAAAAGAATCTTTCCAGCCATGGATATAACAAAGTCTGGAACAAGGAGAGAAGAATTGCTATTTGATAAAAATGACCTTCAAAAAATGAATGTTTTAAGAAGAATTATTGCTTCTATGGGACCAATGGATGCTATAGAATTTATAAGCTCTAAACTTAAAAATACAAAAAACAACGCTGATTTTTTTAGCTCAATGAATAAACCTTCATAATTAAATTATAAATTTGTTTTTAAATTCATAAATATAATTTAAATTTGAATTATGGATTTAAATAAAAAATCTGAAATAATTTTAAAAAAACTTAAAGAAAATAAATTTTATGAAGTTATTTCCGAATGTGAAAAATTAATAAAAAAATTTCCTGATAAAAGTAATTTATATAATATGTGTGGTTTGGCATATCAAAGAATTAAGAATATTGATATTTCAATTAATTATTTTAAAAAAGCAATAAAGTTAAATCCAGAAGATTTAGGTATACAAAATAATTTAGCAAACTCATATAAACATCTTGATCAATATGATTTAGCTGAAAATATTTTTTTAGATATCTTAAATAAAAAGAAAGATTACCTACCAGCGATAGCTAATTTTGCAATTCTTAAGAGAAAATTGAATGATTTTGAAAATACAGTTAAATTATATGAACAAGCAGTAACAATTCAAAAAAATGATCCATCTTTATTAAGTGCATTAGCATCTGCTTATCAAAGCTCGGGCAATTTTATAAAAGCGAAAGAAATAAGTTACAAAATTTTAAAAATGTACCCCAAACACGTTCGTTCTCACAAGATAATTAGTGATTTAACAAACTACTCAAAAAGCGATGAAAATTTAGGCGAAATGTTAAATTTATATAAAGATAATGATTTAATAATAAATGATAAATCTGAATTGTCATTTACAATTGCAAAAGCTTATGAAGATCTTGGTGATTATGAAAAATCATTCAAATATTTTGATCAAGCAAATAAATTAAAAAATAATAATAAATATAATTTTTCCAGAGAAGAAAAATTATTCAGAAATATCAAAAAATTTTTTGATAGTAATGAATTTAATAAAAATAAAAAAAATTTTGATAATAGAAAAATAATATTTATTTGTGGAATGCCAAGATCTGGCACAACCTTAGTTGAACAAATCTTATCGTCTCATAATAAAATCTTTGGAGCTGGGGAGCTAAATTTTTTAAGACAAGTAACGACAAAATTTTTTGTTTTAGGAGATAAATTGAATAATCAAAAAATAATAGAAGAAATTAATTCTTCAAATAATATTTTAAATATTGAATATTATAAATTAATAAATTATTTAAAAATTAAAGAATCTATAATTACTGACAAAGCTCCCCAAAATTACATATGGATAGGTTTTATTAAATATTTTTTTCCTAATGCTAAAATAATTCATTGTTGTAGAAATAAAAAAGATGTTTTGTTATCTATTTATAAAAATAATTTTAGTTCCAGTGATATGGATTGGTCATATGATCCTAGAAATATAGTTAGATATTATAATTTGTACTTAGATTTAATAAAATTTTGGAAGTATAAATTTGAAAAATTTATTTATGATTTAAGCTATGAAAAATTAGTTACAGATAGTGAAAATCAAATAAAAAAATTACTAGATTATTGTAGTTTAGAATGGGATAAAAATTGTTTAAATCACAATAAATATAGTAAAACAGCAATTCAAACAGTAAGCATTTCTCAGGCTCGTAAACCAATCTATAAAAGTTCTGTTAATTCAAGTGAAATATATTCAAAATATTTAGATAATTATTTTAAACTACTTGATAATTAAAAATTAACCTAAATACTTTAATTCTTTCATCTCATTCTGAAATTTTTGTTCAATTTCTTTAGAAATTTTATTATCTAATAATTTTTTCCAATCATTTTTAGGACCTAAATAAAAAAAATCTTTTTTATCACCTGATTTTGTATCTGCCACACTTTCTCCAAAAAGGCCTGATTTTTCTAATTTTTTAAGATTATCAAAAGAACTAGTTTTTATAGCTTCAGTAATTATATTTTTATTAAATTCAATATTTAATATGGAACTTAAAAATTTTACTATCTTTGCAAATTCATTATCTGGATCAATTAACAAATCCTCATATTTTATAAGAAGGAAATTTTCTGACATATTTTTCCATGATTTGTAATTAGTACTCCAAGAACTTATAAGTGTTGGTAATTTATTATCTCTTATTTTATTTTTATGTGAAATAAATCCTAACCATCTATGATCATCAAAAATAAATTTTTTAGCATCTTCATATGTATTAAGTGAAAAATGATTTTTTATAGATGTAACTACATTCCTAGGATCTCTAACTATATAAATTACACCTTTAGTGTTATCAAGATTTGTAAAACTATCAGTACCTATCTTGCAATTAACATGATGAGTTTTTATAAATTTTATTTTGTTATCTAGATTCATTTGGTCTTGTGAGATAATCCAATTTTTTTTTTATTTCATTTATATTTTGAAA
>DTVC01000030.1 GCA_012963775.1 Candidatus Pelagibacter sp.
AACTTCAATCAATATTAACCGAAGGTAGATCTAAAATTGAAATTGAAACACAAGAAATTGCCCAGAGTCTTTTAGATGAGTATGAATCTGGGATACAGATCACACAAGTACAAACTCAAAAAGCTGACCCACCAGATCAAGTAATTGATGCATTTCGTGATGTGCAAGCAGCAAGAGCAGATATGGAACGTGCAAAAAATGAAGCTCAAGCTTATCAGAACGATGTCATACCAAGGGCGCGAGGAGAAGCAGCAAAAATTTTACAGCAGGCCGAAGCATACAAAAAACAAGTTGTTGCAAAAGCCGAAGGAGAAGCAAGTAGATTTCTTGCAATTTATAAAGAATACAGCAATGCAAAACGAGTTACTAAAGAGAGAATGTATCTTGAGACAATGGAAAAAGTTTTAGCAGCCGTTGATAAAGTAATTATAGAGAAAAATGCAAGCACAGGAGTAGTACCATATTTAGCATTGCCAGAAATTAAAAAGAAGGCAAAGGTAACAGAATAATGAAAGCTGGAAAAATTTTATTAGTAATTATAATCGCTATCGGAGCATTGGCTTTCTTTTCAATATTTTTTGTAAAAGAAATAAACCAAGCAATTGTTTTACAATTTGGTGACCCAAAAAGAATAATCACTACACCGGGTCTTCAATTTAAAATTCCTTTTGTTCAGAATGTTGTGTTTTTAGATCGAAGAATATTAAGTTTAGATCCTGCGCCAGAAGAAGTTATTGCATCTGACCAAAAACGTTTAATTGTTGATGCATTTGCAAGATTTAAAATTGTAGATCCTTTAAAGTTTTATATTTCAGTTGGCAATGAAAGAGTTGCAAGATCAAGACTGGCTACTATTATAAATTCGAGATTAAGAAGCGTTTTAGGTAAACAAAGTCTTGCAACTTTGTTATCTAAAGATAGGGCTAAACAAATGGCTTTAATTCAAGAAGGCGTAAATAACGAAGCAGAAAAATTTGGTATAAAAATTATTGATGTAAGAATTAAAAGAGCCGATCTTCCCCAAGCAAATAGTGAAGCAATCTTTAGAAGAATGCAAACAGAAAGAGAAAGAGAAGCAAAAGAATTTAGAGCAAGAGGCGCTGAGATGGCAGTTACAATTACTTCAACTGCTGATAAAGAAGTAACTGTAATTTTAGCAAATGCAGATAAACAATCTGAGATTATGAAGGGAGAGGGGGACGGTCTGAGAAATAAAATATTCGCAGATGCCTTCGGTCAAGATCCTGATTTTTTTGCATTCTATAGAGCAATGCAAGCTTATGAAACAGCTCTAATTGGTGGTGAGACGTCTTTAATAATGTCTCCAGATAGTGAATTTTTTAAATTTTTTGGTAATATAAAAATTAATACAAATCAATAAATTTGGCTCATGAGAGAACTGATCCTAGCGCTTGGTCTTTTCTTTTTTATTGAGGGTGTTTTATATGCCTTATTTCCATCAAAAATGAAAAATATGTTAGAAAAAATTAAAACTATAAATGAAAGCCAGTTAAGAATAGGTGGATTAGTTTTTACAGTAATTGGATTTTTAATAATTTGGTACATGAAAAGATATGGGATCTAGAGTTTTAAAATTAATAACAGTTATTTTCATATTCACAAATTTTTCCATATTTAGTAATGCAAAAGACGTACCATCCTCTTTTGCAGATTTAGCTGAAAAACTAATGCCTTCAGTTGTTAATATTTCAACAACTCAAACAGTGACAACCAATAAAAACCCATTTCCATTCCAATTTCCTCCAGGATCACGTTTAGAGGATATGTTTAAAGAATTTGGAGTTCCAGAGACAAGAAAAGCCATGGCACTTGGATCTGGATTTATTATTGATGCAAAAGGTATTGTTGTGACTAATAATCATGTCATTAAAGGCGCAGAAGATATATTGGTTAGAGTTAATGGCGGTAAAGAATATAAAGTAACCATCATTGGCAGTGATCCACTTTCAGATATTGCAGTATTAAAGATGGAGACAAAAGATAAATTCATTCCTGTAAAATTTGGAGACTCTGATAAAGCAAGAATTGGGGATTGGGTTATTGCAATCGGTAATCCTTTTGGTTTAGGTGGAACCGTTACATCTGGAATTATTTCAGCAAGAAACAGAAGCATTGGTCTTTCTAGATATGAAGATTTCATTCAAACTGACGCGTCAATCAACCAAGGAAATTCTGGCGGACCATTGTTTAATATGGATGGAGATGTAATTGGAATCAATACTGCAATACTTAGTCCGACTGGAGCAAGTAGTGGGATTGGTTTTGCAATTCCATCAAATAGTGCAAAAAGAGTAATTGATCAATTAATTGAATTTGGTGAAACAAAAAGAGGTTGGTTAGGCGTTAGAATCCAATTTGTAACAAAAGAAATTGCAGATGCTGAAAAATTAGATAAGCCGAAAGGTGCGCTTGTTTCTAATGTTGCAGAAGGAAGCCCATCAGATAAAGCTGGAATTTTACCAGGAGATATAATTTTAGAATTTAAAGGAACTTTAATTAATAAGATGCAAGAATTACCTTTAATTGTTGCCCAAACAGATGTTGGCGAAACTGTAGAAGTTAAAGTGTGGCGCAATAGTAAAGAATTAATAAAAAAAATTACACTTGGTAGACTTGAAACATCAGAAGATTTTAAAGCAGAAAAGAAACTTGAAAAACCTAAAACCTTAGAAATTGTAGGATTAAAAATTACTGTTAGAGCTTTAACTAATGAGGATATTCAAAATAGAAAATTACCTAGTGATACAACCGGTGTGGTTATTATAGATATTGAAAATGATAGTCCAGTAAATTATTTAAATATTAACAATATAATTATAGAAGCGCAGAAAAAGAAAATAAAAACAATTGGTGATTTACAAAAAATTGTAAAAACTGCTTTAACAAGTTCAGAAAAAACAATTTTAGTTGTAATTTACAATAATCAAAACCAAAGACGATATATTGGTGTTAAATTAGACTAGTTAATGGACCTTAAGTCCAAAATAATCTTAATTGCAGGCCCAACAGCTTCTGGAAAATCAGAATTTGCAATTAAAGTAGCAAAAATAATTAATGGGGAAATTATTAACGCTGATAGCATGCAGGTTTATAAGCAGCTTCAAATTTTAACTGCTAGGCCCAACAAAATAGATCAAAAAAAAATTAAACACCATCTTTACGGTTTTCAAAGTGTAACAAAAAAATTTTCAACTGGAGCATGGTTAAAGCTTGCTGTAAAAAAAATAAAAGAAATAGAAAAAAAAAACAAAACACCAATCCTAGTAGGTGGAACTGGTTTGTATTTTAAAGCTCTCACTGATGGGCTAGTTAAAATGCCAAATATTCCATTAAAGATAAGAAACGAGATAAGAACACTTCAAAAAAAACTAGGACAAAAAAATTTTTATAATAAATTAATAAAGTTAGATCCATTGATTAAGAATCTTATAGATTCAAATGATTCTCAACGAACAATTAGAGCATATGAAATTATAAAATATACTAAAATTTCTATGACCAAATGGTTTCAAAGAACAAAAATTTTATTTGATCAAGATAGATTTATAAAATTTTATATTGATTTTCCTCGAACAGAATTAATTGAAAGAATTAATAAAAGAGTACATCAAATGTTTGAAAGAGGAGCAATTAAAGAGGTTAAGAAATTTAATAGATTAAAAATCAAAAAAGAAAATAGCGCTAATAAAATTATAGGTATTATGGAAATAACCAATTACTTACATGGCAAGAGCAGTTTGAACGAAACAAAAGAGCAAATAGTGGTAAAAACAAGACAATACGCCAAAAGACAAACCACTTGGGCTAGAGGCCAGATGATGTCTTGGCAAAAAATTGAACATAAAAATCAAATTTTAGCTTTAAAAAAAATTTGAATTATCTTCAGTAAAACTTGACCTATTAATACAATTTCAGCTAAATTGCTTAAATGTCAAAATTGTACTCAGGCGCTGAAATTGTTTTTAAATGTTTAGAAGACCAAGGAGTGAAAATTGTATTTGGTTATCCAGGTGGAGCAGTTTTACCAATATATGATGAACTAAAAAATCATAAATTTGTAAAGCATATCTTAGTTCGACACGAACAGGGGGCAGGACATGCAGCCGAAGGTTATGCAAGATCGTCAGGCAAACCTGGAGTACTTCTTGTTACATCGGGCCCGGGTGCAACAAATGCTGTAACAGCTTTAACAGATGCATACATGGATTCAATTCCTTTAGTTTGTATAACTGGACAAGTTCCTACACATTTAATTGGAACTGATGCTTTTCAAGAATGCGATACAACTGGAATAACAAGACCGTGTACAAAACATAATTGGTTAGTAAAAAATATTAAAGATTTAGGAAAAACGATTCATAAAGCCTTCGAAATTGCAACAACAGGAAGACCCGGTCCTGTCTTGGTGGATATTCCTAAAGATGTTCAATTTCAAAAAACAAGTTACACAAAATACAAAAAACAAAAAAAATTAAATGGAAAAAAACATAACCATTTTTCACAAAAAGATATTGATGAATTAATAAAATTAATGAGCAAATCATCAAAACCAATTTTCTATACAGGAGGCGGTGTTGTAAATTCTGGCCCAAAAGCAAGCGCGCTTTTAAGAGAACTTGTTAACACAACGGGTTTTCCAATTACATCCACATTGCAAGGACTTGGAGCTTATCCAGGTGAAGATAATCAATTTTTGGGCATGCTTGGTATGCACGGATCTTATGAAGCAAACAATGCAATGCATGACTGTGATTTGATGATTAATATTGGTGCTCGGTTTGACGATAGAATAACGGGAAAGATTGATGAGTTTTCACCAAAATCAAAGAAAGTTCATATTGATATTGATCCCTCTTCAATAAATAAAATTGTTAAAGTTAATTTAGCAATCGTAGGCGATGTTGCAGAAGTTATAACTTCTACAATTAAGACTATAAAAAAAGTAAAACCTAACTTTGCGAAATCAAACAAACAAAAAATTTCTAAATGGTGGGAAAAAATTGAAAAATGGCGATCTATAAGGTCTTTTGACTTTGTTAATAGTACAGAGTTAATAAAACCTCAGTATGCTGTTCAAAGACTTTACGAACTAACAAAAAATAAAGATACATACATAACAACTGAAGTTGGTCAGCATCAAATGTGGGCTGCCCAACATTACAAGTTTGATAAACCTAATCGATGGATGACATCTGGTGGTTTGGGTACCATGGGTTATGGTTTGCCGGCTGCTGTTGGAGTTCAGGTAGCACACCCAAATAAATTAGTTATTGATATTGCTGGCGAAGCATCCGTATTAATGACTATGCAAGAAATGTCTACGGCTGTTCAATATAGTTTGCCGATCAAAATATTTATTTTAAACAATGAATACATGGGAATGGTTCGACAATGGCAAGAATTACTTCATGATAAAAATTATTCTGAAAGTTATACAGCAGCATTACCTGATTTTGTTAAGTTAGCAGAAGCTTATGGATGTGTTGGAATAAGAGCCACCAAACCTGAAGAATTAGATGATAAAATTATTGAAATGATTAACACAGATAGACCAGTAATTTTTGATTGTGTGGTTGATAAAGAAGAAAATTGTTTTCCTATGATTCCATCAGGAAAGCCACATAATCAAATGCTTTTAGGACCAAAAGATCAAAAAGAAAATAAAATAACTAAGAAAGGGAAAACTTTAGTTTAATGACTAAATCAAGATCAGCTTATAGTGTTCCAGGTAAACAAGGAAAATTTGATACTCATATAATTGTGGTGTGGGTAGATAATGAAGCGGGAGTTTTGGCTAGAGTAGCAGGTTTATTCTCAAGCAGAGGATATAGCATTGAATCTTTGGCGGTAGCTGAAGTTGATCCAAAATTAAACATATCTAGAATTACAATTGTCACTACAGGAACACCTCAAGTTATAGAACAAATTAAACTGCAATTAAAAAAGCTTGTACCAGTTCACAAAGTTGCAGATTTTAAAAGAGAAGATAAAAATGTAATTTTTAAAGAAATGGCCTTATTTAAATTAGTAGGAAACAATTCAAAAAGAGAAAAGGCTTTAAAAGCTTGTAAAAAGTATAATGGTGTAATATTGGACAAAACAAATAAATCTGTTGTAATTCAAATTACTGCTTTAAGAAGAGAAATAGATGCGATGTCCAAGAATTTAAAAAAGTACGGCCTTGTGAGTATATCAAGAACAGGAGCTGTTGCTATGACAAGAGGATCAGAAGTATTTAAATAAAAGGAGAAAAATATGAAAATGTTTTATGAAAAAGATGCTGATGTAAATTTAATTAAGGAAAAAAAAGTAGCGATATTTGGTTACGGCAGTCAAGGACATGCCCATGCTTTAAATTTAAAAGATAGCGGTGTTAAAGAAGTTGTTGTTGCTTTAAGAGATGGATCTCAAAATAAAGCAAAAGCTGAATCAAAAGGATTAAAAGTTATGAACTTATCTGATGCAGCAGAGTGGGCAGATGTTGCAATGATTTTAACACCTGACGAGATGCAAGCAACAATATACAAAAATCATATCGAACAAAGAATTAAAGAAGGAACATCTTTAGCTTTTGCTCATGGATTAAATATTCATTATAAATTGATCGAAGCTAGAAAAGATTTAGATGTTTTTATGGTAGCACCAAAAGGCCCTGGACATTTAGTTAGAAGCGAATATGAAAAAGGAGGCGGTGTTCCTTGTTTGATGGCAATACATCAAAATGGCTCAGGTAAAGCCAGAGAATTAGCTTTATCTTATGCTTCTAATATTGGTGGAGGAAAATCTGGAATTTTTGAAACAACATTTAAAGATGAATGTGAAACTGATTTGTTTGGAGAACAATCGGTTCTTTGTGGAGGATTAGTTGAGCTAATAAAAAACGGATACGAAACTTTAGTAGAAGCAGGATATGATCCAGAAATGGCTTACTTTGAATGCTTACACGAAGTAAAATTAATTGTAGATTTGATTTATGAAGGTGGAATTGCAAACATGAACTATTCTATTTCAAATACAGCTGAGTATGGTGAATATGTATCGGGCAAAAGAATAATTAAAAAGGAAGAAACTAAAAAAAGAATGAAAGAAATTTTAGATGATATCCAATCTGGAAAATTCACTAAAGAATGGATGGACGAATGCAAAAATGGTCAAAAAAACTTAATAAAAATGAGAAAAGAATTAGCAGATCACTCGATTGAGCAAGTTGGAACTAAACTTAGAGCTATGATGCCATGGATTGGCAAGAAGAGGTTGATTGATAGCGATAAGAATTAGACCTATTTGTTAATTTTGAGTTAAAATTAGTATTTATTTTGCAATCTCAACGAGAGGCTGTATGATGAGCGGCAAAAAATTTACTGCAATGGCTGATAAAAATAGAGTTTATATATTTGATACTACTATGCGTGATGGTGAACAATCGCCTGGCGCATCTATGAGTTTAGAAGAAAAAATTCAAATATCAAGAGTGTTTGATGAGCTTGGAATTGATATTATCGAAGCAGGATTTCCAATTGCATCTCCAGGAGATTTTGAAGCAGTAAGCGAAATAAGTAAAATATTAAAAAAATCTATTCCCGCAGGTTTATCAAGGCATTCAAAAAAAGATATTGATAGATGTTATGAAGCTTTAAAATCAGCGCCAAGATTTAGAATTCACACTTTCATTTCAACTAGTCCACTTCATATGAAACATAAATTAAATATGTCACCAGAACAAGTGTATGAATCAGTTAAAGAACACGTAACTTATGCAAGAAAATTTACTGATGATGTTGAGTGGTCATGCGAAGACGGAACCAGAACTGATATGGATTTTATGTGTAAGACCGTTGAACTTGCAATTAAATGTGGAG
>DTVC01000031.1 GCA_012963775.1 Candidatus Pelagibacter sp.
CTTAGGATATTTAATTTTTTATTTTTGCTTCTGTTTAAACTGATAAATTGTTTTGCTTCAGAGAGAATATATTTAACATCAGATATTGATAAATTCTGGATACCTAAAAGATGTTTTTGAGAGATTTTAATAGCTTTCTTTGCAATAGCTGCCATTAAAACCAACTCTATAGCTATTAAAGGTTAATAAGGCAAGTATTAATTGTTAATATAATCCAATGCTCCTTGAAGAATAAAAGCAGCTGCATTTTGATCAATATTTTTTACTCTTTTGGATACATTTATATCTAATTGACCAGATAAATTAAAAGCCCCAACTGTCGAAAGTCGTTCATCCCAAAGACAAATAGGAATATCTATATTTTTTGAAATATTTTTAGCTATATCTCTTACTGATTGGGAAGAAGGACCAGTTGTACCATCCATGTTTATTGGATTTCCTATAATTATGCCTCCAATATCATTTTCTTTAATTATTAATTTTATTTCATCTATAAGTTTATCTGAACTTGATTTTACTATTGTTTTAAAAGGAGTAGCGATTGATTGTTTTTCATCACAAATTGACACACCAATTTTTTTAGATCCTAGATCTAAACCTATTAATCTTGACTTATTTAATTGTTTTTTTTTAAATTCTTCAATTGTGATCATATTGTATTTTCTATATTAAGTGGTAGTTTGCAATTTATCTAGTTATCATATGGGAATAGATCTTAAAACAGTAAAACATATATCAAAATTATCTAGAATTTCTGTAGATGATGAAAAAGCAAAGAAATTAGAAGCTGATCTTAATTCAATATTTTCATTTATAGAGAAATTGAACGAACTTAATACCGAAAAAATAGAGCCATTGACATCAATAGCTGAAACTAACCTTCAACTTAGAAAAGATGAGATAAAATCAAGTAATATTAGAGAACAAATACTTAAAAATTCACCAGAAGAAAATAAAGATTTTTTTGTTGTACCAAAGGTTATTGAATAATGTCCGATATAATAGATTTAACTCTTGTAGAATTAGTAGATAAAATTAAAAAAAAAGAAATTTCTTCCAAAGAAGTAACTGCTGCTTATGTAGATAGATCTCAGAAATCAAAAAAATTAAATACGTATGTTACTGAAGACTTTGAAATTGCTTTAAAAAAAGCTGATAATTTTGATAAAAATCCAAATTATGAAAAAAAATTACCTGGAATACCAATAGCAGTTAAAGATTTATTTTGTACTAAAAACTTAAGAACTACAGCTGGAAGTAAAATATTAGGTAATTTTATTCCAACATATGAATCAACTGTTACTGAAAATCTTTGGAATGCTGGAAGTATTCTTTTGGGTAAACTTAATTGTGATGAATTTGCAATGGGATCATCAAATGAAACAAGTTTTTTTGGGAATGTTCAAAATCCAGTAGGAGAAAATTTAGTTCCAGGTGGGTCCTCTGGTGGTTCAGCATCCGCATTAGCTGCAAAATTAACACCAACAACTATTGGTACTGATACCGGAGGTTCAATTCGTCAACCAGCTTCATTTACAGGAACTGTGGGTCTTAAACCAACTTATGGTAGCTGTTCAAGATATGGGATAGTTGCTTTTGCTTCATCATTAGATCAAGCAGGACCTATGACTAGAGATGTTAAAGATTGTTCTTTATTGTTTGAAGTGATGAGTTCATATGATCGAAAAGATTCTACATCAGTAGATTTTAAAAGAGGCAATTATTTGAAAGAATTAAATAATTCAATTAAAGGAAAAAAAATTGGAATTCCTAAAGAATACAGAGTAGAAGGCATGCCAAAAGAAATTGAGGATCTTTGGCAAAAAGGAATAAATATAATTAAAGAAGCCGGCGCTGAAATAGTTAATATTTCACTACCTAATACAAAATATGCTTTACCTGCTTATTATATTGTTGCACCAGCTGAAGCATCATCAAATTTAGCAAGATATGATGGTGTAAAATATGGTTTTAGATCTAAAGGTGAAAATCTAATCGATATGTATGAAAAAACGAGATCGGAAGGTTTTGGGAATGAAGTAAAAAGAAGAATTATGATTGGCACATATGTACTTTCTTCAGGTTATTATGATGCATATTATTTGAAGGCTCAAAAAGTGAGAAAATTAATTAAAAATGACTTTGATGAAGTTTATAAAAAAGTTGATGCTATACTAACACCCTCAACTCCAAGTTCTGCATTTAAAATTGGTGAAAAAACTAACGATCCTGTATCGATGTATTTGAATGATATATTTACCGTCCCTATTAACTTAGCTGGGTTGCCCGCAATATCAATACCAGCTGGACTTGATTCAAAAGGATATCCATTAGGACTTCAAATAATCGGAAAAGCTTTTGAAGAACAAAATATCCTTAATATTGCTTATTCTATAGAAAAAGAAATTAATTTTAAAAATAAAATAAATGATTGGTGGATGTAATGGCAAAAAATCAATCTGAATATTTAATAAAAAGAAACAATAATGAGTATGAGGTAGTTATTGGTCTAGAAGTTCATGCCCAAGTTTTATCAGAGTCAAAACTTTTTTCTAGTGCACCAACTAAGTTTGGTGCTGAACCAAATACTCAAGTAAGTTTGGTGGATGCTGCATTTCCAGGAATGTTGCCAGTAATAAATGAATTTTGCATAAAACAAGCTGTAAAAACTGGAATAGGATTAAATGCAAAAATAAATAAAAAATCAATTTTTGATCGAAAAAATTATTTTTATGCCGATCTACCACAAGGTTATCAAATTTCTCAATATAAAAATCCTATAGTAGGAGAGGGCTCAATTGTCTTAGATTTAACAACAGGAGAAAAAATAGTTGGTATTGAAAGACTTCATCTAGAACAAGATGCTGGAAAAAGTATACATGATATGGACCCACAGAATACTCTTGTTGATTTAAATAGATCAGGTATAGCATTAATGGAAATAGTAAGTAAACCTGATTTAAGATCTCTAGAAGAAGTAAACGCTTATATTAAAAAACTAAGATCAATCATGAGATATTTAGGTACTTGTGATGGGAATATGCAAGAAGGATCTTTAAGAGCAGATGTAAATGTTTCTGTAAGAAAAAAAGGTCAAAAAGGATTTGGCACAAGATGTGAAATTAAAAATGTAAACTCAATTAAGTTCATGCAAATGGCGATAGATTATGAAGCGAATAGACAAGTTGATGTTATAGAAGAAGGTGGAACGATTGATCAAGAAACTAGACTATTTGATATTAAAAAAAATGAAACTAGGTCAATGAGATCAAAAGAAGATGCTCATGACTATAGATATTTTCCTGATCCAGATCTTTTACCGCTAGAACTTAGTGATAAATTTATTAATGATTTAAAAAAAAATATTCCAGAATTACCAGATGAAAAGAAAAAAAGGTTTATAGAAAAATTTAAATTATCACCTTATGAAGCCAATATATTAGTATCTGATATCGAAACTTCTAAATATTTCGAGGAAGTTATTGAGAAATCAGATGTTAAACTTTCCACAAACTGGATCACAGGTGAATTATTTGCGTTATTAAATGAAAAAAACTTGGAAATCTCTCAAAACCCAATTAGCGCAAAAAACTTATCTAAATTGATTAATTTGATTAAAGATGGGACAATTTCAGGCAAGATTGCAAAATCAGTTTTTGAAATAATGGCAGATGAGGGTAAAGATCCTCAAATAATTGTTGAAGAAAAAGGTCTTAAACAGCAAAGCGATCCGAAAGAAATAGAAAAACTAATAGATAAAGTTATTACCGACAATCCAGATAAAGTAAAAGAGTATAAATCTGGAAAAGATAAACTTTTTGGTTTTTTTGTTGGTCAAGTGATGAAAGTTTCTGGAGGCAAAGCGAATCCACAACTAGTAAATGAGATTCTAAAAAAGAAACTTCTCTAGATAAAATGGGATCAAATCTTGAAATTACTAAAGAAATTGAAAATTATATTAATAATCATTCTTTAGAATTAAACCCAATACAAAAAGAAATAATTTTGTACAATGATAGCTTAGGTGATATTAAAAGAATGCAAATTGCTATTTCGCAATGTCATTTCTTACATCTAATTATAAAAACTTCGAAAATAAAGAAAATTTTAGAAATAGGTACTTTTACTGGTTTAAGTGCATTATCGATGTCATTAGCTTTACCTAGTGATGGAAAGTTGGTTGCACTGGATAAAGATGAAGAAACAAATAAAATTGCAGTAAATTTCTTTAAAAAAGCTAAACAAGAAAATAAAATTCAAACAATCATTAGACCAGCTTTAGAAAGTTTAAAGGATTTAAAAAAACAGAGACAAAAATTTGATCTTGTTTTTATTGATGCAGATAAAGAAAATTATAAAAATTACTATGATCAATCATTAGATTTAATTGATGCTAATGGTTTGATTATAATCGACAATGTTTTATGGCATGGAGAAGTTGTGGACAAAAAAAACCAAAATAAATTGACTATAATTATCAGAGAATTTAATTCTTATGTTAATAGCGATGTAAGGACAGAAAACTTAATTATTCCGGTAGGTGATGGTCTTACTGTTTGTAGAAAGTTATAATGTTTTATATTTCAGGATTTTATAAGTTTAAAAAAATATCCAATATTAAAAAAAATAAAAAAATCTTACAAAAATATTTTATTAATAATAGCATTAGAGGAACAATAATTATTTCTAGTGAAGGAATTAACGGTACTATATCTGCTAAGAAAAAAAATTTAGATTCAACGATAAATCAAATAAAGAAAACTTTTAAATTTACTAATTTTGATAGTGAAAATTTGTCTAAAAGTAAATTTCAACCCTTTCATAGAGGTAAAATAAAAATCAAAAATGAAGTTGTTCCTATGAGAATAAAAATTTTAAAAAGGAAATTAAACAATCATATAGAACCTACAAAATGGAATAAATTAATTAATAATAAAAATACTTTTTTAATTGATGCGAGAAAACCTTTTGAACATGAAGTTGGTACATTTAAAAGAGCGATAAATCCAAATGTTAATAACTTTAGAGAATTTCCTAAATATTTAAAAAATTTAGATAAAGGCAAAACTATAGCCATGTTTTGTACTGGTGGGATAAGATGTGAGAAGGTAAGTATTTTTCTTGAAAAAAAAGGTTTTAAAAACGTATATCAATTAAAAGGTGGAATTATAAATTATTTAAAAAAAATAAAAAAAAAGAACAGTTTATGGAGAGGAGAATGTTATGTTTTTGATAATAGAGTTTCTATCAAACATGGGTTAGTTACCGGTAGTTATTCAATGTGTAGTGGATGCAGAAAGCCAATATCACATAAAGATAAAAAATCTAAAAAATATGAAGAAGGAATATCATGTCCAAATTGTCACGATAACTTAACAACTTCCCAAAAAGAAAGATTTAGAATGAGACAAAAACAAATAAATCTTGCTAAAAAGCTTGGAAAAAAACACATATTCCAAAAAGAATTTTAAAAATGAATTTACTAAAAGACCAAATTCCAAAACTAGTTAGAAAACTTGCTGTACCTGCTATGGTGGGGACTCTTTTTCAAACACTTTATAATATTGTTGATACTTTTTTTGCTGGAAAGATATCACCTGAAGCATTATCAGCATTAAGTAAATCATTTCCCATTTATTTTATAATAATTGCAACATCAATCGGTGTTACTGTTGCTGGAACATCATTAATTGGTAACAGCATTGGTGAGAACGATAAGAATAAAACACTAAATTATTTCACACATATCATTTTTTATGGAATTATAGTTTCTATTGTTATTACTTACTTAGGATTAAGTTATTCAGAAAAAGTATTTTCTTTGATGGGTTCAACTAAAGAAGTTACTCTTCTAGGTCTTGAATATACCAATATTATTTATTCTGGATCAATTATTTTTATTTTGGTTGTAGCCTTAAACTCTCTATTACATGCAGAAGGTGATACTAAAACTTATAGAAATGTTTTAATTTTATCTTTCTTTCTTAATATTATTTTAAACCCTATCTTAATTTTTGGTTTTTTCTTTATACCTGCTATGGGAGTAAAAGGTATAGGTATTGCAACTATAATTGCACAATTAGTAACATTGATCATCATATTAATAAAAGTTCTAAAAAATAGTAGAGTTAAGGAAATAACTAAAGAACATTTATTACCTAAATTTTTATTTTTTAAAAATATTTTTTTTCAATCGATGCCAATAACTGTATCAATTTGTGGTTATTCAATAGCTGCAGCTATTATTTTTACTTATGTAGGCCAGTCTGGCGAATATGCTACAGCAGGATATGGAGCAGGAACTCGAATTGAGCAAGTTGTACTTCTTCCTATTTTAGGGATCAATACAGCCATCATATCTATAATCTCACAAAATTATGGTGCCAAAAATTTTAATAGAATAAAAGAAACTTATTTTATCGCATTAAAATATGCTTTTATTATAATGGTTACTTCTGGAATAATAGTTTTTACATCAGCAAACATAATTACAAGTTTCTTTTCTAGCGATCCCGAAGTAATAGAATATGGAAAAAGATATTTAAAAATATCTGCTTTTGTTTTGCCAGCTTATCCAATTTTTTTTCTTTCAAATGGTTTTTTTATGGCCATAAAAAAATCGGAAATTGCTATGATTTCTAACTTTTTTAGAAATGTAATGAACCCAATTCTAGTATTTTATATAGCCAAATATATTAGTGCGAGTTTTAATACTTTCTTTTGGATATGGGTTGTAATCAATTGGTTTTTTTCAATGTTATATTTAATGATTGTCTTTTATTATTTAAAATCTAGATTAGAGAAATCTAGCGCTGTCGTTCATCCATGACCACAGATGATTTGAAAAAGATCTTCTAACAAATAAGTTTATATCATTAATGTTTTTATGATGAATAATTACATCTATATGATTCATGACTGTTTGTACTACTGATCCTTTTGTGTTTTTAAATTTATTAAAATTAAATGGACAAGATGTAGAAAATAATTCGAAAACTTTATCACCTTTTAAATTAATCATGACCCATTGATCGGTTACGTTTGTTACAGAGCCATAGTTTATTTTTGAAATTTCGTTGAACAAACCATCTTCAAGTTTGTAATTATCATTTTCAGAATTAAATTTATTATTTGAGTAAACCATCCACTCATCTGGACTTAACCAAATAATATTTAGATTATCATTTCCTGATGAAGTATTAGCTTCAGTAGGTGGTATAATTGACAAAGATTTACCAATTTTAGTTAATAAATCTCTTTTCTTACCTCTTAGATTTATTTTAATTATAGGCTCAATTTCTGACATTATTAAATCAGAGTATTCTTTTTTATCATTAATTGGAGAATTATAATTAAGCATTTAACCTCTTATTTTCTTTATCTAAAAATACAGAGTCCGCAATTGTTACACTAATTGTTTTATTTTTCATTGGTACAAACATTTTTTGACCTTTTAATTTTTTACCACTTATTACAACTGCTAAAGCAATTGATTTATTTAAATTTGGGCTGAAATAACTTGAAGTAACATGACCTAACATCTCAACAGGTTTTTTATTTGTTTCAGCTACAATTTGAGCACCTTCTTCTAAAACTTCGTTAGGATCATCAGTTAACAATCCAACTAGTTGTTTTCTATCTTCTCTAATTGTATCACTTCTATATAAAGATCTTTTACCGATAAAATCATATTTCTTTTTACTCACAATCCAATCCATTTGAAGATCAATAGGCGTCATTGTTCCGTCAG